>DASZCA010000163.1:0-45634 GCA_035943555.1 Verrucomicrobiia bacterium | reverse complement strand
AACGCCTGCGGCAAAATGATGTGCCGCAGAATCTGCGGGCGATTCATCCCCAGGGCCTGCGCCGCCTCGGTCTGCCCGCGCGGAATCGCCTGGATGCCGGCGCGATAATTCTCCGCCTCGCTCGCGGCATAGTTTAAACCCAACCCCAGCACGCCCGCGAAAAACGCATTCAGCTTGATGCCGATCTCCGGCAGACCGTAGTAAATCATAAACAACTGGATGAGCAGCGGCGTGCCGCGGATGACTTCGATGTAAGCGATCGCCAGCCAGCGCAGCGGCGCGATGCCGTACATCCGGGCGAGCACCAAAAACAAGCCGACAGTCACGGCCACCACCATGCCGAGAATCGACAGTTCCACGGTGGTCACCGCCCCGCGCAGGAGCAGCGGCAGATATTTCGGCCATTCGCGGATCGTCGAGATGGACTTCTGCTGTTTCACCACGTCCGGCCGGTAATCCGGCAAGCGCAGTTGCTGGTCATCCCAGACGCCATATTTGCGATAGATTTTTTCCAGCGTGTGATCCTGATAGAGTTCCTCGATGGCCTCGTTGAGCGCGACTTGCAGGGAAAAATCCTCTTTGCGGATACCGATGCCGTAATACCCCGGCGCGAATGGTTCGCCGGAAAATTTCAAGGCGGCATCCGATTTTGCGTAATAGATCGCGATGGGCAGATCGAGCAGCGTGGCCTGGATGCGCCCGGCTTTCAGATCCATGAAACTTTCCACGTTACCGGGATAAATCCGGACGTCCACGCCGCCCATTTTTTGCAACAAGCGTTGCGCGACGGAATCCGACAACACGCCCACAGACTTGCCTTTCAATTGTTCGATCTGCGTCAGTTCCGGCGAATCCTTGGCCAGCACGATCTGCTGCGAATAGACGTAGTAGGGACGGGACATGGCGATGTGCTGCTGGTGTTCCGGCGTGAGTTCAAGGCCGTTGAGGATGATGTCGAAGTTACCACGTTCGAGGCCGGGGATAAGTTGGTCCCATTCGTTCTGCACCATCATGGCTTTCACGCCCAGCTTGGCTGCGAGCGCATCGGCGAGGTCGTGTTCGAAGCCGGTGAGTTGTTCCGGCTTGTTGGGATCGGGATAGACGTACGGCGCGCCGCCCTCGGCATCTCCGCCCCAACGGAGGACGCCGCTTTTGCGGATGGCATCCAGATGGTCGGCGGCAAAAACGGGAAGCGATCCGCCGGCGAGCAGCAACAATAGAAATGTGAACCGACCTAAAGTGCGCAACACGCGCTGTGATTTAACCATCGAAATCGGAGCTTAACAAATCTGTGCAGCGTGCAAGAAAAATTTTAAATTATTTTAAAATTTTACGCTTTGAGCAGTGCCAGCGCGTTTTCCAACGCCTGGATGCGGACCGGTTTGATGAGATGCGTCACGAAGCCGGCGGCCTTGCCGCGTGCGATGTCCTCTTCCATTCCGTAGCCGGTCAGCGCAATTCCTTTCAGGCCGTAACGCTGGCGCAGTTCGTCCATGAGATCATTGCCGTTGCCATCGGGCAGGCCGATGTCCGAAATCAGCAGGTCGAACTTGTGCTGGCCAGCGAGTTCGCGGGCTTGGGCGAGGGAGTCTGCGGTATGGACCTTGTAATTTCGGCGGCGCAGCAACTGGGCCATGACCACGCGGGTGACTTCGTGGTCTTCGACGAGCAACACCACCATTTCCGTTACGGCCACTTGAAACACATGGGGCGCGGCCGGTTTCGCGGGCGCCGCTCGGGTGGTGGCTTTGGATTCTTTTGCCAGGGGCAGCGTGATGGTGAAAACGGCCCCTTGATTATGTCCGGCGCTGGTGGCGGTGATCTTGCCGGCGTGCATCTCGATCAAATTTCGGGAGATGGCCAGCCCCAGCCCCAAGCCGCCGAAACGGTGCGAGCCACCGCCAACGGCGTGATCTCCCTGTGCAAAGGCCGTGAAGACGCGTGCCACCTCATCGGCGCTCATGCCGATGCCCGTGTCCGTGACGGTGACCTGCCAGTGCTCTGGGGTGGGATTCGAGGTCTCCAAGGTGATCTTGCCGTGGAGGGGCGTAAATTTTACGGCGTTTTTCAGGACGTTCCAGAACACCTGCTGCAAGCGGACCGGATCGCCTTCCACCCGCGTGTTGGTGGCGTTTAGTATTATGTCCAGGTGCAGTTTCTTTTCCTGCTGTTCCGCCTGGGTCGTGGCGATGGCGTCCGTCAGAATCTCAAGGATATCCACCGGCGCCTTGTTCAACACCATTTTGCCGGTGGTGATGCGGGTCAGATCAAGCAAGTCATCGATCAACGAGGCCTCCAGTTCGATGTTTTTGCGAATGGTCTCGAAGTTCAGGCGCACGGCCTCGGGCAGCTCATGATTGTCCGCCGATTCACTCGCGATCAGGAGCGCGGGATTCAGCGGTGTGCGCAGTTCATGCGAGAGCGCGGCCAGAAAGTTATCCTTGGTGCGGCTGGCCGCCTCGGCCTTTTCGCGGGCCATTTTTTCCCGCTGAAAACTTTCGTCCAAATTTTTCTCGCCCTGCCGCCGCTCGGTGATGTCGCGGGCGATGTTGGAGGCGCCGATGATTTTGCCAGTGGCGTCCACCACGGGTGAAACCATCATGGAGACTTCGATCAGGCGGCCGTCTTTGCGCCGGCGAACGGTCTCAAAATGTTCGAGGCGCTGGCCGGAGCGGATGCGCTCCAAAATCTCGGTCTCCTCGTTCTGATGATCGTCGGGGATGAGCATCCGCATCGGCTGAGCGACCAGTTCCGGAATCTCGTAACCGAAAAGCCGCGCTGCGCCCTCATTGCAGCTTTTGATGATGCCGTCCAGATCTTTGCTGATGATCGCATCATCGGAAGAGGCCACAATGGCGCCCATCCAATTGTTGGCCGCCTCGACCCGCTGCAATTCCTTGTTCGTGTTTTCCTTGTCGACGGCCGTGGCCAGATATTGGGCGATGGTGCCGAGCAGGTCCGTTTCCTCGGGAGCGATGTGCTCGCGGCTCCAACTGGCGAAACATAGCGCCCCCAGGGTTTTATCGGTGATGCGGAGCGGGATGGCCACCGCCGAGGAAATCTTCGCCGCCCGCAACAACGCATAGGCGGGCTCGTGGTGATTTTGCACGACATTGAAAATGGCCGGTTCCGTTTCCTGGGCCACACCGGCAAGCAATTCATAGCTGACAAAGCCCTTTTGCAAATCATCGGTAACGCCGCCGGCCGTGTACAGGGTGACCGCACCGCTCGCGGGATCGCGCAAATACAGAAAAAAAGTGTCGAAGTCCAAATGCTCCGCAATCTTGAAAAAAAGCTGGCGGACGGTTTTACGCGGCTCTTCTGATTTCAGCAGATGGACAAGCGCCCAAGACAGCACTTCATCACGCCGGTGCTGGCGGACAAGCGTGCTTGCCTGGTTCTCCCGCTGGGTGACGTCTTCGATCACCACGATGACACCACAGACCTTGCCATCCGCCAGCAACGGGGCAATCCGGCCGGTTTGCTGCATCAAATCATTTTCGCGGCCGCTGATCGGTGATTTGAGGGGCAGCAGATAATGATGCAGCGCCGTCGACAACACGCTGGATTCCCCGGTCAACGCCCTTTGAAAATGCGCGGTCAGTTTGCGTTCCGCGATCTCGGGAAAAAGATCAAAGATGGCCTTGCCGATGACTTCCACGCCGGACAATCCGCTGTGCGATTCCATCCAGCGGTTCCAGCTTTGCACCTGCAGATTTTCATCCAGCGTGAAGATGCCATACGGCGCAAATTGCTGGATCCACGCCAGCAGCGCCAGTTCCCGCTTGATGCCCGGATGTTCCTCGAGATTAGGCATTAGGACGTCCGGTCATTTCAGTTCGCGGTCTTCCCACTTCTGCAACTCCTTCAGCAACGTGGCAAAGGAGGTGACGCCCAAAATGATCACCAAGTAGCCTTTGACATCATTGGTGCGGAGATGAAAGCAGGTATGGATGATCAGGGCGTATTCCAAATGCTGGTCATCGATGGTCAGGGTGTGCAGCACATTTTGCACGGATTCGATGTGCAGGGAGGGCACGGTGAAAGAAACTTGGATTTTCAGCAGGTTGCCAAAGGCGCCGAGGCAGGCGTTCAAGACGATGTTGCCCACCTCCGTGATAACTTCGCGGGCGGCGCCATCGAAACCGGTAACGTCCGGGCGATCAGTGAGAAGGCGGTTGAGCAGCATGGCCGCTTCGCGGTCGAGCAACAAGATACTATTGCCGGTGATGGGTCCGGAAAACACCTGGTTCACGCTGGCGACCTCGCCGGTCAGCAGATGCTGCAGTTTGTCCGTGATCTCGGGAATGGTGTGGAGGGCCACTTCTGGAACTTCGAGAGAGATGCGATGACCGGTCAAATCAGACAGGGAGGCGGCTGCGCGGGCGTAACCGATGTTGATCAGTTCGGTCAGCGCGTCTTTTTGGCCGACAGTCAATTCCATGACGTGCCTCCCTTGAGAACAAGGTCCAGGACTTCAGCCAGTTCTTCCGCATTGACCGGTTTGTTGATCATGGCATCGGCACCAGCTTCTTTCACCTGGTCGCGGGTGGTACGCTGGATGTCGGCGGTGGCCACGATCACCGGCAGACCGGGATTCAGCTCTTTAAGTTTTTGGAGAACTTCCAATCCGTACATGCCGCTCATCAACATGTCCAAAACGACGACATCGTGCTGGCCGAGCGCGTACTGCTCCAGGGCCTGCACACCGCCGGGGGCTTCCTCCACTTCGTGGCCCAATTCTTCGAGCATCTTGCGCGTCAAGCGACGGGCCAGGCTGGAATCATCCACCACCAATATTTTTTTCTTCATAGTCGGTTATTGATCTCCACTACCATCGAAGAGAGCCCCGCTGCCCCATCGCTCATACCTGATTCCACGACACAACGGGGCATCCCATAAATAATACAACTTTCCTCAGACTCGGTCAAAATCATTCCGCCTTGCGCCTTGATCCACGCGGCGCCTTCGGTGCCGTCGTTGCCCATGCCGGTCATCACCACGCCCAGTACGCGCCGGCCATAGATTTCGGCGGCGGATTGAAACATGACATCCACGGAGGGCTTGTGCGGCTTGCCCGCCGGTTTCTGGGAAAGATGCACTTTCACCTGACCGGATGGATCGCGCTGAAACGAGAGATGCTTGCCGGCCGGTGCGAGCAAGGCCTGTTGGGGTATGACGGGACAGCCTTCATACGCTTCCTTCACGGCTAACTGGGAGATTTCGGCCAGCTTTTCGGCAAACGGCGCGGTGTACCCGACCGGCATGTGCAGCACCATCACCAAGGGCACGGGAAAATCCTTGGCCAGTTGCGGCAGCAGATAGCGCAACGCCTGTGGACCGCCGGTGGAGATGCCGAGCACGACAATATCCACATTTCGGGCCGCGCGCGAAGGGGCGCTGGTTGGAACGGGTTTCTTGGCAGCGGGCGGCGTGGCGTGAAAGGCGGCATCGGCGGCGGACTTGATCTTCTCGATGAGTTCCTCGCGGATGAGGCGGAGCGCATCGGTCGCCAGCGCGGTCGGCTTTTGGACGAAATCCAGCGCGCCCGCTTCCAAGGCTTCGACCACCTGATCCGTATCCTGCGGCGACGCGGTGAGGATGATGATGGGCACGGGCCGGCGGGCGAACTGTTTTTTGACGAAGCTCACGCCATCCAGTTCCGGCATGTTGAGGTCGCATGTGACCACATCCGGCTTCAACGTCTCGACCATCTCCAGGGCTTCCTTCCCGTTTTTGGCGAAGCCGACCACTTCGATGAACGGATTGGTGGCCAAGATTTCGCGGATGACCTTGCGGACAAACGCGGAATCGTCGACGACCAATGTTCTGATCAGGCGCATATCAGCGGGTACGCACGTAGGCAAAAGCTTTCCCAACTTCTTTCAATTCAAAATCTGACGTCAGCCGCAGCAGCGACTCCGCAGCGCCGACAAACAGGTGGCCGCCCTCCGGCATTTTGGCGGCCATGTTCGCCACGGTCAGCCGGACCGCGTGCGGTGAAAAGTAAATGAACACGTTCCGGCAAAAGATCACATTCACGCGGGCCAAGGCAGCCACATCAGCGGATTCGAAAAGATTGGCCGGGCGAAATTTCACCCGCGAGACGATTTCGCCATCCAGCTTGGAAAATTCCCCCGCCGGCTTGAAATATTTCAACCGCAGTCCCGGCGGCAGGGTCCGGAAAGAGCGTTCCCGATACACGGCAGCCCTGGCTTTTTTTAACGCCTGCGGGCTGGCATCGCTCGCGATGATCTCAATGGGATGCGCGGACAGGCCGGCCTCCGCGATGGCGATGGCGATGGAATACGGTTCCTCGCCGGTGGCGCAGGCGGCGCACCAGATGCGAAAAGGCGTGGAACGTTTTTGGAACCATTGCGGGATGATGATTTCGGTCAGCGCCTCGACTTGGGAGGTCTCGCGCCAGAAATACGTTTCCTGCACGGAGAGGGCTTCCCACGCCTGGTCCCACGCCACGGGCCGGTTGTCTTTCAACGCATAGTAATAATCGAGGAAAGACGGGTGGCCGCCGGCCTGTGCCAGCGGTTCCAATTTTTGCATCAAGTCATCCAGGCGGGCGTCTTCAAAAAAGATTCCGGTCTTGTCGTGGATCAAATCACGCAGCAATCCCGGCACACCCTCGGGGACGCGCACGGGCTTGACCTCAGATTTTACAAGCGGGCTGCTAAATTTCAGGGTGTGACCTTATGAGTAAAGTGTGGCCTAGTGATTAACGCTGCTCAGGCCCCGCCATTCCGGTTCTTGGCGGACGCCTTGGGCGCACGGTTTTTGCCGACCAGCCCCTGGATGCTTTTGGCGTCTTCGCCGTTCTGTTTGGACGTGGCCTGGATGCCTTTGATCCGGTCCAAGATGGAAATGACCGAACGCGAATTTTCCAAGTTGGACGTCGTGATGGATTTGATCCGCCTGGTGATGTTGACCGCGCCGGAGCGAACGTCTTTCATGGCCTTCAACTGTTCCTTCATCGCGCCGCCGGCTTCGTGGGTCTGTTGTTGCAAATCACGCGAGGCCACGGTGATCTCCTGGCAGTTTTTGGCCTGCTCGGTCATGGTCTTGGCGAGACCGGCGAACTGAACGGTGAGTTTTTCCGTCTCCTTCGAAACTTGTTCGACCGCCGTGGACTGTTCCGCCACCGCGCGGGTGGTGGTCGCCGCGCCTTTGCGCATCAACTCAATCGCCTGCACGATCTGGGCGGCCCCGGCGGACTGTTCAGTCATCGCCTTGCGGACCTGGGCGGCGATGTTCGAGGTCATCTGCGCGGCCTTGACGACTTCGCGCGCGGCCTTGGCCTGCTCGTTGTTGGCCTGGGAAACTTCCTTGGCACCTTTGCGCATCTGCGATGCGGCCTGCACGATCTGAGCGGCGCCCCGCGCCTGTTCGGCGGTGCTGACGGCGATCTCCCGCGCCTGGACGGTGGCGCTGTTGATGGAATCGGTGACCTTGCGGACCACGACGATCTGTTCATCCGCCGCGCGGCTGATCTGGGTGACCAGGCCGGAACTTTCCGCGATGCCGGTCATGATGGTTTTCAGGCCGCCCAAACCGGCCTCGGAAAGGCGGTTGCTTTCCTCCGCGATCTGGAACGCGGAATTGGCGGCATCCGTGGCTTCGCGCGTGGCGTCTTCCAGGCCGCGCACGATCTCGGAAATTTCGGCGGTGGCCTTGGCGCAACGGTCGGCGAGGTTGCGGACTTCTTCGGCGACGACGGCGAAACCGCGACCGGCCTCCCCGGCGCGGGCGGCCTCGATGGAGGCGTTCAGGGAAAGCAAATTGGTGCGTTCGGCGATGACATTGATGGTATCGACGATGCCCGAGATGTCGCGGGTGCGTTTGTTCAATTCGCGCATGACCGTAGTGGACTGGGTCATGGCGGTGGAAACGCGGGCGATGCCGGAAATGGATTTTTGAATCGTCTGGCCGCCTTCATCCGCCTGGCGGGCGACGCGCTGGACGATCTCCTCACTGCGCTTGATGAGTCCGTTGACGCTGCGGCTGGACTGATCCAACTGGCCGGCGCTGGTGGCGGCATCGGCGGCGGAAGATTTGATGTTCTCACCGTTTTTGGCGACGGCCTGGATCGACTTGGCCATCTGCTCGATGGACGTGCCGGTTTCTTCCACGGCGGCGGCAAGGCTTTCGCTCATGCCGCCGACTTCCTCAATGGAGGACGCCATTTCATTGATCGCGGAAGAGGTCTGCTCGGCGGCCACAGTGAGGTCATCGCTGTTGCGGGAAACATTTTTGATGGACTGGCCCATCTCTTCGATGGCGGCGGCATTTTCCGTGATGCTGCTGGCGAGGTCTTCGGTATCACGACGGACTGACTTGGAGGAAGCGGCGATCTCCTCCATGGCCTGCCTGATCTCGATGCCGGAGGTGGCCATGTCCTGTGCCGTTTCCGACACTCCTTGGATGGAGCCAGCCAGTTGTTTCACGGAAGCCGCCGTTTCCGTGGCGCTGCTGGCGACCTGGTTGATATTGACGGTGACCTGCTCGATGGAGGCGGCGATCTCATTCACCGAAGAGGCGGTTTCCTCGGACGACGCGGTGACGGACGCAGCCTGACCGGCAGTTTCCTTGAGCGATTTGGCGAGTTCATCCGCGTCGGCGGTGGTGGCCTTCAAACCGAGGTTTTGTTTATCGATACCGGCAACGAGGCGGGTGGTAATCTGGCCAATCTCCACAAGCGCGCCGTCCTGGGCAGCGGGTTGGGTGGCGGGACGGGCATCGCTGACTTCCGGGGAGGCACTTTTCTTGGGCATAATTTTAGGAGTTTAAGAGTTAGCGTTCGTAGAGGCAGCGGTTTGGGCATCCGCCGGCAGTTCGACATCTTCCACTTTCAATACGGCTTCGAGATCGAGGATCAGCACGAGCTTGTCGCCCAGCTTGGTCACGGCGGTCAGATATTTGTCATTGATGCCGGTGAGCGTTTTCTCGATCGGCCGGAGGCTGTCGCCGGAAAAACTTTTGAATTCGCGTGCGGAATCCACGATCAGGCCGACGGTGCGGTCGTGGATGGTGGCGAATACTATGCGGGTGCGGAGATTGTTTTCCTTGCGCGGAAAACCGAAACGCACGCGGAGGTTCAACGCGGGGATCACCTGCCCGCGCGAGAACACAACGCCATCAATGGCGGCATTGGCATTGGGCACGATCGTGATGTGCTCGAGCATGTCGATGTGCAGCACGCTGCGGCTCGGGAGTCCGTAGATATTATCGGCCAGCTCGAACAGCACGTAGGATTCCGCTTTGGCATTCATCTTTTATGAGCGTGATGATCAGGCATACGCTAAATTTAAACTGTCAGGCGGACGGACCTTGCCGGCGGTCAACACCGCCCCGTCCAAAATCAACACCGGTTTGCCATCGCCCAGCTCGGTCGCGCCGGAAACGCCGGAAACGCGGATCAACGGATCACGAAAAGCACGAACGACGACCTCACGCTTTCCCAAAACCTTTTCCACCAGAAGTCCGATGCTCCCCCGTTCTGATGTGATGACCAAAACGCACCTTACTCCTTCGCCCTTGGTTTTCAAATGGAAAAGGCCGGCAAGGCGGGTGATGGGCAGCACGCCGCCGCGATAGGCGACCAGCTCGATGCCGTCCGCTTTTTTGATTTCCGCCTCCGTGACGTGAAAAATTTCGCGGACGGAACTTTGCGGCACCGCGCAGGTCTGGTCAGCGGCGGAGACCAGCAACGTTTCCGCGATCACCACGGTCAGCGGCAGGCGCAACGTAAATTGCGTGCCTTTGCCGGGCTGGCTTTCCAAAGTCAGTTTGCCGCCGAGTTCGTTGAGGGTGGTTTGTACCACGTTCATGCCCACGCCGCGGCCGGAAGTGAGGTCGGCGGCATCGCGCGTGGAAAACCCGGGCGAACAGAGGATGTTGAGGACGGCATCGTTATCCATGGTGGCCGGAACTTTCAGCCCCAGTTTTTTGGCGCGCTCGAAAATCGCCTTGGCATCAATGCCCTTGCCATCATCACGCACTTTGATGATGACAAGGTCGCCCACTGTGGAGGCGCTGAGTTCAATGGTAGCCTCCTCGGGCTTCGATGCGGCCACGCGTTCGGCAGGCGTCTCGATGCCATGGCTGAAGGCATTCCGCACCATGTGGAGCAGCGGATCCTTGAGTTTCTCGATGAGATATTTATCGATGGCAGTCTCCTGCCCTTCCAATTTCAACCGCGCTTTCTTGGAAGTCTGGCGGGCGAGGTCGTTGACGACAAACGGCAGGCGCGCAAAAATTTCCGCGATGGGAATGAGGCGGATGCGCATGATGTCCTCGCGCATCTGGCGCAAGGAGCGGCCGAGCATGCGGTTAACTTCCTGGACATCGCGCAGATCGATGCGGGCGCCATTGGCATTTAACTTCGCCAATTGGATATCGAGGCGCGAACGGTGGATGACCATTTCGCCGACGATGCGCAGGAGGTCGTCGAGGCGCTTGAGATCGACGCGAACGACATGGGACGGGGCAAGGAACGGGCTGTGCGCGGTTTCAGCAGGAGCTGCTGGAGCGGCGGAAGGCACGGGCGCCGATGATTGTTCAGCCACCGCTTCAATGACCACGCCTTTGGCGGCCCACTTTTTGGCGTCTTTCGGCGGCTGCTCCAGCGCGATGAGAAATTCAAACGTGATGAGCCCTCTGCCTTTGACGATGGGCGTGGATTTAAGAATCTCACCCATCTTGGCCAACTGCTCGCGGATCGTGTTGATGTTGATCTTCTGCGCGCTGAGTTCTTGCGTCGGTGAAAAAATATATTTCCACACGGTCGTTCCCGGCGGCGCGGCTTTATCGGCACTTTTTACGGGGGCGACGATGGCATCTGGGGCCGGTGCGGCTTCGGCAGGAACGGCGACGGCGGTCGCGGATGAACTTGGATATTGGGATTTTATTTCCGCCAGCAAGGCTTCATGGGAGGGCAGCGGTTTGCGCGAACGGAACGCGGCGACGATCTGCTCCAATTTTTGCGTGAGGGTGTTGAGGACGCTGATCGCCCTGTCACTGGCAAGCACCTGGCCGTTGCGCATGAGGCGGAGCAAATCTTCAGCAGCGTGGGCGAGAGCTTCGGCGGGTTCCAAGCCGACGATGGCGGAGATGCCCTTGAACGAATGAAAATTGTGAAAGAGGTCGGCGACCATCTTGGGATCGCCCGCTTCGCCCCCGACAGTTTCCGAATCCAGCAGTGCCTGCCGGATGTTGAGGAGATGTTCATCCGCCTCGGCAAAAAAATCATCGAGCATTTCCTGACCGAGCGCGGATGGATTGGTTTTGCTCACGCTAAAACCCCTGCAAAAGCGTTGCCAACTGGAAAAACTATTCTCAGAAAATTAGAAGAGAACAGTTTTTGCAGTTTCATTTATAACGAAGTAAAGCCGTCAGACGGGATTTGTGACAAGCGGAAATTCCAACATCCTGAAGAATCTTTTTCGCAAATTTCCGCAGATTGCATTTCGCAATGAAAATTCGGTTCAAATGCGGACAAATCATGCAAAATGCATTTTCAGTTCGTCCATTGTGTTGATTGTAAAGTGGTTGGCACGAACGGTTCAAGCGCTTGCTTTGAATCCAATTTCCGCCGTTTTAGAAATTTTTGCGATGAGCGGCAGGATGTTGTTGATGGCAAAATTGTGCATCTCCACGGAGCGGCTTGTGGTGGCATCTTCCACCAGAATGATTGCATAGCCATGCTCCCACGCCTGCCGCGCCGTGGACTCGACGCCGATATTTGTCGCGACACCGGCTAGCACGATGGTCTGAATGCCGCGACGGCGCAGTTGCAAATCCAGCTCCGTACCGTGGAACGCGCCCCACTGGCGTTTGGTGATGCAAATATCACCGGACTGCTTTAAGCCATCCGCCAATTCGCTGAAATCGGGCGGGTAGCCACCGGGCGGTGTTGGATTCGGTTTATCGACCGGTTGACGCAGAATGTCGTTGCCATCCGGCGAGAAAGCGATATTCACCAGCACCACCGTCGCCCCGGCGTGGCGAAATTTCGCGGCCAGATTGCTGCCATTCTTAACGATGTCCGCGCCGGAGTGCGGCGCCAAGGGACGGCTGATGATTCCCTTTTGGAGGTCGATGAGGACGAGCGCGGTGGTTTTGGGATCGAGAGAGTGCATAAAAAATTTCGTTCGGAATTTCGACAGCGGTTTTTAAGCCACGTTAGAAAATTGCGGGCTGGATTTATTTGTTGCTCGCGTTGCCTTGCTACAACCAAACGAAATGCTCTCACACATGAATCAACGCGCAGAGGCGGCTTCGACGCGTGGATTTGCCATCCGTTTTGACAATGCGATTATGATGCGGAAACCCATTGACGGAGAGCGGGAGGGTTTGTACATTGCACACCCGTTTGTGTTCCAGAGTAGCTCAATGGTAGAGCACGCGGCTGTTAACCGTGATGTTGAAGGTTCGAGCCCTTCCTCTGGAGCCATTTTTAAGTTCTTCGTCATGAAGAATTTCTGAAAATGGCTTTCGTCCCTAAAACTTTTCCCTCTTGCAACTGCCGCAACTGCCGGTGCCGGTTGTTTACGCCATCATTTCTGACAACGAGTGCAATAAAATGTGCTGCGCGCCGCCTGCACGATGCGCTTGATGGGGGATTTGCAGCACAAACAGGGCTTGCCAGCGCGATCGTACACCAGCAGACGTTCTTCGTAATAATCCGGCGCGCCGGGGATGCTGCCGAAATAAAACAGGCCGTCAGACTTTTTGCCGCCGGAGAAATTCAACGGAATGGTGCTGCCGGATTCAATCGCCTCGGCCAGCACCTGGCGGATGGTGCCGTGCAGTTTGGTCACTTGCGCGAAGGTCAGGCGGTTGGCGGCGAGCTTCGGGGAAATCCCGGCGCGATACAGGGCCTCGCTCGCGTAAATGTTGCCCACGCCGGCGACGAGGGATTGATCGAGCAGCTTCACCTTGATCGGCTGACGGGACCGTTTCAATTCCTGCGCGAAACCTTTCGGTGAAAAATCTTTTTCCGACGGTTCCGGGCCGAGTTGGGCGATGGAAGACAGGTCCAAGGTCATGCGCCCGAAGTAGCGCGTGTCTTCGAACACAAAGACGCCCTTGTTCAATTCAAACACGACGGCCGCGTGTTTGGGCAGCGGGGCGTCCTTGTCGGCGACGAACATCCGGCCGGTCATGCCGAGATGACCGAGCAGGGTCACGGTTTTGCCGTCGGTCCTGGGTTGAAAATCAAACAGCAAGTATTTGCCACGGCGCGAGAGCGATTTGAATTTTGCGCCGGTGAGGGCGCGCTTGAGCTGCGCCTCGGTGGTCGGGCGGAGAATTTTCGCGCGATTGACGCGGACGCTGCGGATGGTCTTGCCGCGTAGCACGGGGCGCAGGTGCCGCGCGAGCACTTCGACTTCGGGAAGTTCTGGCATGTCAATCCGATGTCGCTGCGCCTAGCTGACGATCGTACCGATCTTTTCGCCCAGGACGACGCGCTTGAGGTTATGGGGCTTGAAGAAATCGAACACCATGATGGGCATCTTGTTGTCCATGCAGAGCGAGAAGGCGGTGGAATCCATGACCTTCAACTGTTTTTGCAGGCAGTCGATATAGCTGATCTTGTCGTAGCGGACGGCCTTGGGATTCTTCTTGGGATCGGAATCGTAGATGCCGTCCACCTTGGTGGCCTTGAGAATGACTTCCGCGCCAATCTCGTTGGCGCGCAGGGCGGCGGCCGTGTCAGTGGAGAAATAGGGATTGCCCGTGCCGCCGCCGAAAATCACGACGCGGCCTTTTTCCAAATGGCGCACGGCACGGCGACGGATGAACGGTTCAGCGACCTGCGACATGGCGATGGCGCTTTGTACGCGGGTGGGCGCGCCGAGCTTTTCCAGCGCGTCCTGCAAGGCGAGGGAGTTGATGATGGTGGCCAGCATGCCCATGTAATCGCCCGTGGCGCGCTCGATGCCGCGTTCGCTGCCGGTCAGGCCGCGAAAAATATTGCCGCCGCCGACCACGACGACCACTTGCACGCCGAGATCGCGGACTTCCTTGATCTGTTCGGCCATGTGGAGGACGGATTCAGGGGAAATGCCCACGCCATTGGCATCGCCCAGCGACTCGCCGCTCAGCTTGAGAAGGATGCGGGCGAATTTGGCTTTTGATTTATTTTTTTTGGCGGCGGTCATAGTGGAAGCGTGCAAAACATCGCGAAGATTTTTAGCAGCCGGATGGCGTCAGGTCAAACCAAAGGCGCTTGCATTTGCATGATTGGCGCGTAAAGTTTATTTCATGAAAGTCACGGATAAAGGACAGGTCACCATTCCGCCAGCAATGCGCAAACGGCACGGCCTGCTGCCGAATCACGAGGTGCGGCTCATTGACCAGCCGAACGGCGTGCTCATCGTCAAAGCCCCCAAACTCACACGCGGGCGGCGCGTTCTGGCCACCTTGCTGGCCGGCAGGAAAATCAAGGGACGCACGAAAGGCTGGCTGGAATTGACGCGAGGCAAGGCATGATTCTGGTGGACACCAGCGTCATTGCGGACATCTTCACGAAGGATCCGGGCTGGTTCAAATGGTCGGGCGAACAGGTTGAGCATTGGGCGAATCGCGGTCCGGTCGGTTACAACGCCATCATTTTCGCCAAGCTTTCCGTAAAATTTGACACATCAAAAGAACTGGAGCACCGGCTTTCCGCCTTTACATGCCTGCCGTTGCCATTGAACGCAGCGTTTCAAGCGGGCAAGGCTTTTGAAAAATACCGGCGCGCAGGTGGAAGAAAGGCGCGTCCACTGCCGGATTTTTTCATCGGCGCACACGCCTACGTTGCCCATCTGCCGTTGCTCACACGCGACCCGCGACGGGTCCGCAGTTTTTTTCCCTCGGTCCAGCTCATCACGCCGTAATGACGATCTACCATGAAATCAGAGGTGAATTGATGGAGACTCGAAACCAGAGATTGCCAAGTGTTTTTTGACAACCCGGCCGGCTTGCGGGAGAATTTTGATTTCTTGGCGGTGGTCATGGGGATGGAAGCGCGCAAAACATCACGCGGGTTTTTAACAGCCGGACGGCGCGAGGTCAAACCAAAGCCGGATCGAAAGGGGTAGAAAGGTGGACAATGTCGCGCTGCGACGTTGTTTGCCTGCGCAGCAGGCACTTTGTGGTGCGAAAATTTACCGGCAGCAGATTAAAGATGTGTCGAGGCATCGCCATGCCCCAAAGTGACTGCTGCGCAGTCATAGTTTGTCGCAGCGCGACAAACTCCACCTTCGTTATTTCAACTGTGTGGCTATCTGCTGACCCAGCAAAGCAGCCTCTGTCACCGGGCGACTGGCCTCGCCGCGCTTCACGGTTTCATCACGAAAAGAGATCGCTTTAAGCGAAATCATGCCACCCGAAATCACCGCATGCGCGCCGACGGGGCTTTGGCAGCCGCCGCCCATGCCGCTGAGGAAGGCGCGCTCGGCCGTCACGGCATGGAAGGTGTCCGCGTGATTCAGCTTGGCTACGATTTTGGCGATGCGTTCGTCGTTGGCGCGAATTTCGATGCCGATGGCGCCCTGCCCTACGCACGGCAGCATCACGTCCAAGTCCAAAACCGTCGCGAGAATTCCGGCGGGAACGCCTTCGCCGCTCAAGGCGCCGTCGGCATTGATCTTGAAGCCCAAGCGTTTCAAGCCGGCCAAGGCCAAGATCGTGGCATCGAGTTGCGGATTATCAGCGACTTTTTGCACACGCGTGGGAACGTTGCCGCGAATCTCGACGATGTTCAGATCCGGTCGCACGGCGAGCAGCGATTTTGTGCGCCGCGTGCTGCTGCTGGCAATGGTGGCGCCGTGCGTAAAGTCATTCAGCTTTGCATGTGGCTTGAAGCCGCGCGCCTGGGAAGTTTCGGCGCGGTAGATCAAGACATCGCGCACGTCTTCGCGCGGGGGTGTCGCGCCGAGGATCAGTCCGGCAGGCAGTTCGGTGGGCAAATCTTTGAGGCTGTGGACAGCGAGGTCGGCTTCGCCGTTGGCGAGCGCCACTTCGAGTTCCTTGGTGAACAGGCCTTTGGGCAGACTGGGATCGGTTTTGGAGAGCGAGGCGGTCTGTAGCTTGTCGCCGGTGGTCTTGATGAGCTTGATCTCAAACGTCAATGCCGGAAAGGCGGCGCGGCATTGGGTGGCGACCATATTGGCTTGCGCCAGCGCCAAGGCGCTGCCGCGGGTGCAGATGATGATGGGTTTCTCAGCCATGAATCTTCAACCACAGATGAACACAGATGGGCACGGATGAAAAGCAAACACCGCTGATTCAAACCGATAAAAGACAGCGCTCTCCGCCAAAATGAAACAAACCATTGTTTCTTTTTCCAGTTCAGACAAAATTGGAAGATGAATTGTTGTCGCGTTCTGTTCGGATTAAGCCTGGTTTGGTGGACAGCGGCCGGCATGGCGGCGGACGAGCCCGTGCGCGTGATCCAAAGCGCGGTGGCGGTGGATTCCTGGGATGTCGCGAGCGTGGCGGCGGATTATCCGGTCGGTTTTGCCCTGCTGACGCATCCGCCGTATCAGTTTGCCGCTTTTTACGGCAGTGATCACCGGTTGACGGTAGCGCAACGCAAATTGGATGAACGGAAGTGGATCTTTAACAAATTGCCGGATGTCACGGGCTGGGACAGCCACAATTTCATCGCACTCACAGCGGATGACGACGGTTACCTGCATTTGAGCGCGGACATGCACGCGTCGCCGTTAAATTATTTCCGAACGAGCAAGCCTTGGGACGCGGCCACGTTCAAACGGATCGTGCATATGACCGGCACGAATGAGGAGCATTGCACCTACCCGGAATTTTTACTCGGTACCAACGGGCGGTTGCTCTTCACGTACCGGAGCGGCGGCAGCGGCAACGGAAACCAGATTTATAATTGCTACGATTTGAAGTCGAAAACGTGGCGGTCTTTTCTAGACGCGCCGTTGACCGACGGGCAAGGGACGAACAATGCTTATTTCGACGGACCGGTACGCGGACCGGACGGCTGGTTTCATCTCGCGTGGGTCTGGCGCGCGAAGCCTGACGCGGCGACCTGCCATGACCTGACTTACGCACGGAGCCGGGACTTGCAGCACTGGGAAACGAGCACGGGCAGACCGTTGCCGTTGCCCATCCGGCTGGCTAATTGTGACATCGTGGATCCTGTGCCGGAGCATGGCGGCATGATCAACGGCAACACCAAGATCGGTTTTGATGCGATAGGCCGCGTGACCATCAGCTATCACAAAAATGATACCAACGGCAACACCCAGCCGTTTGTGGCCCGGTTGGAGGATGGTCATTGGGCGTTGCACCAGGTGGCGGACTGGCCGGCGCCGGCCATCTTCAGCGGCACCGGCACCTTGCCGGTCGAAATCCGCATCGGGTCGGTCTACACCAATTTAGACGGCTCTCTGCTGATGGAGTTTGGGCATTTCAAATTTGGCCACGGTACTTGGGTGCTGGATCCACAAACGTTGCGCGCCACCGGCAGGGTGATCCGAGAAACCATCCCGTCGGATTTAGAGCGGGCCACCGGTAATTTCCCCAGATTGGACGTGCATTGGTCGGGTGATGCGGGAAGCAGCGGCGTTGAGGGATTGTATTACAAATTACGCTGGGAAACTTTGGGGGCGAACCGCGACCGGCAGCGGGAAGGCACATTGCCGAAACCGAGCATGCTGCAGGTTATCGCCATCAAGACGACGCGCGCTCAAAAGACGGCGGCGCCGAAGTTTTGATCAGGAAAAAAAATGCCGCGTATAGTATCAAAAATTTAATAACGTAACTGTCACTTGGAACGCTTCAACTTTTGCGCCGTCTGGTTGAGAGCTTCTTTGGCAGATTGAATTTTCTTGTCTCGTTTGTGTCGTTCTAGTTCATCATCCAAAATCAACTCGATGCCAATCTTTACGGCTGGAAATATTTTGAGACATTCTTCCTCAGAAAGCTCATGAACACCTGAGCTTAAAATTTTATACAGCACTCGATTTTCCACCAAAAATTGCGGCAAAGAGCTTTTCAATATTTGAATCTTTTCATCTATTCGAGCTTGCTCAAAGGCGCTCTCGTCCCATCCGGGTGAATCTTTAAATTTCAAATGAGCAGATTCAATCAAATGTTCAAAGACTCGTCGTAAATAAATAAATGCTCCAATTCCCACATCATGCGATGCTAGTCCAACGCCTCGCACTAATTCACGATAATGTTCATTGGTAAGAACAGGTCGGTATTTTTGAAGATCGGTACCGACAAGATCGCCAAGCGATGGATATTGCCCGATTTTTTGAACAGTTCCTTCGTGCGCCCTGAATAAAAATGTAGTGATGTGCGATCGGTCACGGGTACAAATAAAACTCAGTGGGAAGATATGATTATCGTAAGAAAACCGGCGAACGTATTCGTTTTCGGCACAATCTAACACGCTGTGTCGTTGACACCCGTGACAATAGCAATCGATTGTTCCTTTATAAAATTCAAGTTCGGAGAGCGCATTCTGCTCATCTACATCAAACTGAAATGTTCGATACAATGGAATTTCGAGACAAAATTCATGCGTTGAAGGTAGTTCTTCAACATCTTCCAAATCGGATAGATTATCAGCTGCCATTTTTGCCTTTCCTCTTTAAATTTCTCTTCGGAGTTTTTTACCAAGAACAGTAAAGTCTCGCACAGGCTCAGAGTCACGGAAAATCGCGACCTACATTTCAACTTTTCCACCAGCGTCAAAATGCCTGTTTCCTGCCTGCAATGCCGCCACTTTGTCCGCGATGATTTTTTCGCAGCGGGCGACTTCGTCCTGGCGCAGCTTCAGGTAATCGGCGGCGATGCTTTGGAGGTCGTCAACGTTGTAAAGATAGACGTTGTTGAGCGTGTTGACGGCGGGATCGATGTCGCGTGGGACGGCGATATCGATGAGCAGGAGCGGGCGATTTTTGCGGCGCTTCATCAAGGGTTCGAGCTTGGCGCGATCAAGAATATGATGAGGCGCGGCGGTGCTGCTGATGGCGATATCGATGCGCTCGAATTCCTCCGGCCATTGATCGAAGGGCACGGCGCGTCCGCCCAATTCTTTGGCGAGGGCTTCCGCGCGTTCGGCCGAGCGGTTGGTGACGGTGATCTTTTTGACGCCGCGCGATTGCAGGGCGCGCGCGGTCTTCTCGCTGGTTTCGCCGGCCCCGATGACGAGAACTTCGTGCTCGGATAATTTGCTGAAAATCTTTTCGGCCAGTTCCACGGCGGCGGACATGACGGAGACGCTGCCGCGCTGGATGTTCGTCTCGGTGCGGATGTGTTTGGCGACGTTGAAGGCGCGCTGGAAAGCCTTGTTCAACCGCGCGCCGGTGAATTTGTGTTGCAGGGCGAGATCGTAGGCTTGTTTGAGCTGGCCGAGGATTTCGGTTTCGCCGATGACCATGGAGTCGAGGCCGGCGGCGACTTTGAAGAGATGATGCAGGCTGTTGGGTTCGTCAATGGCGTACAGTTCCTCGCCTAGCGCGCCGGTGTAAGCATGATGGGCGACGAGGAATTTTTTTAATTCGGCGAAGGCTTTGTCCGTGGCGAGGGGCGTGGCGGCGTAGATCTCCACGCGATTGCAAGTTGAGAGAATGGTGGCCTCGCTGGCGATGCCGGAGTCGCGCAACGATTTAAGCGCGTCCGGAATTTTGGCGTCGGCAAAGGCGAAGCGCTCGCGCAGTTCTATGGGCGAGGTGCGGTGGCTTAATCCGATGACGACGAAATTCATGGCCGATGGACGGGCGACAGCAGCAGAAATCCCCAGAAGGTGAGCAGGATGAACACAAAGCTGCCCAACGCGCTCCACGCGAAGCGACGGCCGCCCTGCCCGAATTTCCACCGGGCGACCAGGAGAGCCAGATAAAACAACCAGATGAAGATGGAATAATCCAGCAACGGGTCGTTCTTGAAGTAGACGCCGTATTTTTGCTTGAGCAGGAACGGGCTGAAGGACAGGCCGGTCGTGAGCAGGATGACGCCGACGACGAGCAGGTTGCTCATCACGCGTTCCAGCCGCTGGATCGGCGGCAGGAGCGAGAAGACGGCGCGCAGCTTGTGAAATTTCAAGTTATGCTCCTCGGTGAGAAACATGAACGCGGCCACGGCGCTCAGACCGAAGGAGCCGATGGCGAGCAGGACCAGCGCGGCGTGCAGGCTGGTCAGGCCGTTGGAAAAATCCGGCTGCGCGGCATGCGGCGGATCAAGCGCGGGCATGAGGGCGAAGACGCCGATGAAGAACAGGACATGCGAGGCGAACGCGCCCAAAAAGCGAAGTTTCTGGAACATGCCCAGCACCAGATACGCGGCGGCGATGGTCCAGGCGATGAACACGGTCGCCTCGTACAGGTTGTTCACGGGGCATTGATTGATGGAAAAACCGCGCTTGAACATGGCGATGGTGTGAAGCGCGGCGGCGGCGAGCAGCAGGAAATAATTCACGCGGTCATCCGTGCGAAAACCTTTTCGCCACAGGAAGACCGAGTATGCGGAGCTAACGCCGTAAAAAACCACGGCGAGCAAAAATATATGCCGGTCGGTGAACCAAGACATCCCCACAGTTTAAATCCCCTTTGGCAGAGTGCAAAGCGCAATCCCCAGCCAACACGGAAGCTTGAATTGTCCTCGACAAAACGAAAGTGCGGAAATAAGGTCAAATTGTGAAACAAGCCGTACCGCAAAACCACACCATGAAAAGAACTGTCGCGCTCATGCTCTGCGCGCTCGGCGCGGGCACGCTGCTGATTTGCGGCTGTTCAACTGCAAAGTATGTGGCGTATGAAGGTTCGGACGTCATCGTGGGCAAAGGCGGCGAGATGCGTCCGGTGGACGGGATCGAATTCTGGACGAGTGGCGATCCGGCGCGGAAATACAGGATTTTAGGCATGATGGAAGAACCGAAAGGCCGGCACACATGGGCCCTTGACCCCGACTCCATGGCCAGGTCAGATGCCAGCGATCGTGATTCAGAAATCGCCCGTACGGCACGAAAAAATGGCGGTGACGGGGTGCTCTTCATCCCCAAATCTTCAGCGACATTCAAACCCATGGACGCAGAGCCATCCGTCGATACAGAGGATGATCCGGCTGAACATCTTCGTTATCACCGACGCCCACGCTTCACCATGGTGGTCATCAAGTATGTAGAATGATCGCCCAACCGTTCCCATGATGATTCGATATTACATCGGCAACTTCTTCGCCGGGCTTTTCCTTTGCAACGCAATCCCGCATCTCGCGAGCGGATTGCGAGGCGAACGGTTTCCGACGCCATTTGCCAAACCGCACGGCGTCGGGCTCTCGTCCGCGCGGGTGAATTTTGTTTGGGGGTTTGTCAATCTCGTGGCCGGTATGGTTCTTTGGTCGGTGTCGGGTGTGGTCATTGGATTGAATTTAGGGTTTGGTTTATTTTTGGCAGGGTTTGCGTTGATCGGGGTTTTAATGGCGCGGCATTTCGAAGCGGTGAGGTTGGGTAAAAAAGATAAGTCGTGAGGGATGGCCCCGTGGGAGGAAACGGCAGACTGGAAAACTGCCCTGTAGAAACCTTGCACCTGAAAAAAACAGATTGGCAAGGGGGTCTAAATGCGGGCACTGCGGTTGCAGGCCACGCGCTGAGGCTGGTCCCTTTCCCCAAACACAGCCGACGCCCATTGAGTCGGCGGTTTTAGAAAGGTTTCTACAGAGCTGCTGGAAAGCCTGCCTTACATCGCTGCCTAAGGTTTGAATTGTTCTCGACAAAAGGGAGGGGTGGAAATACCGTCAAAATCATGGAAACACCCACCACTTACATTCCTTCAAAATTGCTGGCTGGTGACATTGAAACGCTGCGGCACCACAGTTTTACCCGGTGGATGTCGCGCGACCTGATGCAGGCGGCGGTGGACTTCAACCGGAACATCGGGTTGTTGCCGATCTATTGCGAATGTTCGACGGAATTGTTGACGCGTTATCTCTTCTGGCGGGTGCCGACGGGTGCGTTGGTGGAGGTGCGTTCGGGGCGGACCAAGGACCAGTTTGAGGGATTTGACCGGGCGAACCGGGAAAAGAACTGGCGGTTGCTGTCGCTGCACATCAGCGAGGGCGACATGTATTCTGCGGTTTGGATCACGGCGGATCATTTTGAGACCGGCAAGGCGTTTTTGACGGCGCAAGGGATCACGGTGGCGGAACGTCGGGAGGGGTGAAGCAGAACAAGCGCTGCCGACAGGAAGTTTTCACTCCAACTGTTTGAATGATCAATCGAACGTCAGGAGAAATCAGCTTTCAGGACGGACTGCATATCACCCCGCATTGTTTGGTCCGATCACTGAAGATCAACGTGGAAACTTTGCCGATTGTCACGACCCAAAAACTATCGTTGAAAGACTGGAAACGCCACGTTCTCGGCATCCATATTTCAGAACACGGAGCTTTTGAGATAGAGGCACTTTCGGCAGAGGAGGATCGTATTCAAGTGGTTCTCTTGTCACATCGGCACAGTTTTTATGACCCAAACACCGTTAATGATGCCGAGCGCAGAACTTTTCATGAGGGAGTCATCAGTTTGGATCTGGCCGGGCAGCGGGAATTTTCATGGGGAGAGGTTCTTTGCCGCTTGGAAACAACCCCCAATAAAGATTGGCTAGTTGTGGCTTACAGTAGCGGAGGTAAGGTTCCCTTGCCGGGCAGAGACGTTCTTTTAGGTCTGCGCGCCTATGAAGGATTGCCGGAAGATGATAAGTGATTTGTTTTTAACATAGCCTGCGGAAAAGTTGGAACGACCGTCCTCACCCCTGCCCTCTCCTCCAAGGAGAGGGGGAAACGCTCCCTGCGTTTTTCGAAAAATCCACTGCCGATTGTAGAATGCTTTTTCCGCCGGGCTGGAAGCCCTGGCTCTACGGCAGGCGGGGACGCCTGCCGCTACAAAGAAATTCCCCGCTCGCCACGGTGCTTGGTTTTATCTAGCCTCACGGTCATGAAGGAATTGCCGAAGCCGGAGGTCATCATCACGCATGAGAGCGATCTCGACGGCTTTATCGCGGGCGCGCTGTTGCAGCGGCTGGCGAATAAGATGCATGGCGCGGACGTGCCGCTGGAGGCGTATCATTACAATTATTGGAAGCAGCGGGAACTGCGGGAAAAATCGGCGTGGGTAACGGATTTCACTTTTGAAACACGTCTGGACAAGCCGAACTGGGCGGTCATCGATCACCATACCACGGAAGCGCAGCCGAAAAATGCGCTGCTCATCCATGATCTGGGCAAATCCGCCGGGACGCTGTGTTATGAACTCTGCAAAGAATACGGTCTTGGCTCCCCTGCCCTTGACCGACTGGTGCATCTGAACAATGTCGCCGATCTCTTCTTAGAGGAGGATCCAGATTTTGCCGTGGCTTGTGACTACGCGAATTTGGTGAAGGTTTATCAGTTTTGGCATCTGCACTCGCTGATCGGAAACGATATTGAAAAGCTTTTGGATCATCCGCTGTTGCAAGTGATGAAGGTGAAAAGGGAGGTGGAAGATCCGATCGGCCTGGCGTGGAGCAAAAATTTCGTGACGGAACTGTCGCCGACGGTCGGTCATGTGGAGACGATCATTGGCAACACGAATTTGATCGTGCACCAATTGCTGGAATCGGAGACGACGAAATATCCGGTGCTCATGACGTTGTTTAAGCGGTCGAACAACCTGGTCATCGCCAGTTTTCGCAGCCGGAATGGCGAGGCGATCAAGGTGGCGGAGAAATTTCAAGGCGGCGGCCATGCCAATGCCTCCGGGGCGATTTTGCCAAAATCTGTCCGTAATGTTCCGGATGCGATTGAATATATCCGGCAGGTTTTGCAACCGAAGGCCTCCGTGGCACCGCTGGGGACGTTGGAAAGTTTGTTTGCGGGGATTGAAGTGGGGAAAAAGTAGGGTGTTGAATTGTTGAAGGGTTGAATTGTTAAATTATTTTTCGCGGGTGATCTGGCGGTCGTGGCAGATATCATGCGCTGCGGCTAATCCCGCTCCGATTTAAACGGATGGACGCTGGCTAAAAGGCCCGCGCTCGATCAATTGAATACCCAGCGGAAAATCCCGCAGTTGCAAGCACTCCAGCTGAGGAAAGCTCCGGCGGTTAATAATAGTGATTATTTGTTCCTCCAGCCAAACATCCTCAAACTGGGCCAATGATGTTTGACTGCAAACACACAGGCGGATTAAGATCAAAGGCCCGGTCAGCCGGGCGGCAAACTTTATTCCGAAGTGCCGGACGCAATGAAGACCAAGGAAAAAATTTAAATAAAGAACGAATCTAAGACGCTAACAACCTGCCAATAAAACATGAAGATCATCCATATTTTTCTGCTAACGACGGCCTTGTGGGCGGCGGCCACCCGGACGGGCCGGGCGACGACAATCACCTGGACCAATGCCGCGAGCGGCAACTGGAACACGGCCGTCAACTGGAACCCGCAGCAAGTTCCCGGCGCGGGCGATCACGCCATCATCAATATCGGCACCGTCACGGTTCCGGCCTCGGCGACATTTGCCATCCTGGATATCGGCGGCGGAACCATCGGCGGATCCCTGGTGGTCGCGAGCAATGCGGTGGCGAACTGGAGCGGCGGCGTGATCGGCAACGCCAGCGGGACGTTGACGATCGCCGGCACCGGCGTATTGAACGTGAACGGTAGCGCCACCAAATATCTTTACGGGGCGCTGACCAATGCGGGTACCGTCAACTGGACCGGTTCGGGGCAGCTATATCTTTATAATAACAACTCCCCTACTTATTCGGGGGCGGTTTATAACCAGTCCGGCGGATTGTTTGACCTCCAGAGCGAGGCGCCGATGACCGGCGCTTTTGGCTTCGAGTTTTTTGTCAACGCCGGCACGTTTCGCAAGGACGCGGGGACCGGCAGCAGCACGGTGGCGCCGGCATTCCGCAACACCGGCCTGGTCACGATGGCCAGCGGAACGCTGGTGCTAAACGGCGGCGGCACCCTGGACGGACAGTTCACGACCGCCAGCGGAACGACGATCAACCTGGCCACGGGCAATTTCACAAATTCCGGAACGCCAGTTTTTAGCGGCAGCGGGCAGAGCCTGTTCACAGGTGCGAACCTGGTTCTCCTGACCAATACCGTTCCGGGACTGGCTGTTAATAGCGGCACGGTGGTGTTGGGGCCAGTTTTCCAAGGCGGCAGCATCACCAACCTGACCCTCACGGGGGCGACATTGGCCGGCAACCACGTACTGACAGGTTCATTGAATTTTAACAGCGGCGGCATCGGCGGCACCCTCGGCGGGGCCAACGGTTCATTGACGGTGGCGGGCACCGGTGTGTTGAACATGAACGGCAGCGCCACCAAATATCTTTACGGGGCGCTGACCAATGCGGGTACCGTCAACTGGACGGGCACGGGTCAGTTATGTCTTTATAACAACAACTCCATCACCTATGCGGGGGCGATTTATAACTTGGCCGGCGGACTGTTTGACCTCCAGAGCGATGCGCCAATGACCACCATTTTTGGCCTCGAGTTTTTTGTCAACGCCGGCACGTTTCGCAAGGACGCGGGCACCGGCACGAGCACGGTGGCACCGGCGTTCCGCAACACCGGCCTGGTCACGATGGACAGCGGAACGCTGGTGCTCAATGGTGGCGGCAGCCTGGACGGGCAGTTCACGACCGCCAGCGGAACGACGATCAACCTGGCCACGGGCAATTTCACGAATTCCGGGGCGCCGGTTTTCAGCGGCGGCGGGCAGAGCCTGTTCACAGGCGCGAACCTGGTCCTATTCACCAATCCTGTTCCGGGCCTGGCATTGAACGGTGGCACCGTGATATTGGGGCCGGTTTTTCAAGGCGGCAGCATCACCAACTTGACACTCAGCGGCGCGATATTGACCGGCAACCACGTATTGACGGGCTCACTGAACCTTAACGGCGGCGGCGGCGTTGGCGGCACCCTTGGCGGGGCCAACGGTTCGTTGACGGTGGCGAGCACCGGCGTGTTGAACATGAGCGGCAGCGCGATAAAGTACGTTTACGGGGCGCTGACCAATGCGGGTACCGTGAACTGGACCGGCGCCGGCCAGTTATATGTTTATAACAACAACTCCTCAACCTATGCAGGGGCGATTTATAACCTGGCCGGCGGATTGTTTGACCTCCAAAGCGATGCCACGATGACCGCCGTCTTTGGCCTCGAATTTATCAACAACGCGGGCACTTTCCGCAAAGACGCGGGTACCGGCACCAGCACGATCAATCCAAAATTCAGCAACAACGGCCTGGTGGAGGCCGATAAGGCCACCATCAATTTCGTGAGCAGCTTCACCGCGACCAATGGCGAGGTGCGGAGCGGGCTCAACAGCCTGACCGATTTTGGGAAGATCAAATTTTCCGGCAACGCCGCGTTGGGCGGCACGGTCGGGGTAAACTGGCTGAACGGTTATGTGCCGGCCCTGAACAATTCATTTACGATTGTCAGCTTCGACTCGCATACCGGCATCTACACGAATTCGGATTTTCCGGCCGCCGCGCTATGGACGACCAATTATACCGCCACCACTTTCACCGTGACCGTGGCGTCCATCAACAAGCTGGCCTTCACCACCCAACCGACCGGCGGAGTGTTAACCAATACGATCCTCCCCGCGTTCGTGGTACAAGTCGAACATCCGGCGGGGGATGTGGCGCCGAGCAACGGCGTGGCAGTCACGCTGTCTGGCAGCGGCTTGCAAGGGACATTGACGCAAATCACCGATGCCAGCGGCAAGGCGACATTCAATGACATCAGCTTCAGCCAGGCCGGCACCAAAACGCTTCTGGCCAGGGCAGCAAACCTGACGCCGGCCCTCAGCACACCGTTTAAGATCCTCCCGGCTTTTGGCCTGGAATATCTGAGCGGCAAGGCGCAGGTCGAACTTAACTCCACAAACAATTTCGGCGCGCTGATCATTTTTGCATCGACGAATCTGGCGACGTGGACACCGCTTTTCACCAACCAACTGGCGACAAACTCGATCCTCTTTATCGATCTGGCTTCGACGAATTATCCGTATCGGTTTTACAGGGTCACCCAGTAATTTTGAGCCGCCCCATTTCACCCAGTGATCAAATGGAATGCTTTCAGTTTCCGTTCTCCACATGAATCCGGATTTCAGGAAGGCGTGGCAAACAACTGAGGAGCGCCGTTGAATACGCCGGAGAGTTTGTTTGCGGGGATTGAAGCAGGGGAAAAATAGAGAGTTGAATGGTTAAATCGTCGAAGCGTTGAAGCGGGCGGACGAAGGGTTGGAGTGGCCGAAAAAGTTGGAGTGAACTTTGACTGAATTTCGCGGCAGAAAGGATACAACCCTTTCAGGGCCGGTGATTATTTCGACGTCAACCCAGGGTAGCTTCCCGCATTCGCGGGGCAACCCTTGGGTTAAATGATTTTCTCCTCTTTGGGGGCGAAGAGAAGGGCCGGCGCATGCTGTAAAAAAATTCCAGCGAATTCGCGCAGGCATTTTTATTTTTCCTCATTGCCCGGTTACGCGGTTGACGTCTAACATGGCGCATACTTATGGCTGATTTTATCCGCGCTGACGGGCGTTCCACCAACCAATTAAGGCCGTTGCGATTCCAAAACCACATCGCCCCTTATGCCGCCGGTTCGACGTTAATCGAATGGGGCAAGACGCGCGTCATCTGCGGCGTGTCCGTGGAGGAAGGCGTTCCGCGCTGGATGAAGGAACAGAAGGTCACCGGTGGCTGGCTGACGGCGGAATACTCGATGCTCCCCTACTCCACCCTCGAACGCAAACCGCGCGATATCAGCAAGGGCAAGCTCGACGGACGTTCTTCGGAAATCCAGCGGCTGATCGGCCGTTCCATCCGGGCGGCGGTGGACCTGGAAAAATTTGGTCCGCGCACCATCTGCATCGATTGCGATGTGTTGCAAGCGGATGGCGGCACGCGAACGGCGGCGATCACGGGCGCGTATGTCGCGCTTTCGCTGGCGGTCAAAAAATTGATCGCGGAGAAAAAGCTCACGGAAAGTCCGTTGCGCGCGGGCGTGGCGGCGGTCAGCGTGGGCATCGTTGAGGGCAAGGCGTTGCTGGATCTTTGCTACACGGAAGATGTGGCGGCGACCGTGGACATGAATCTGGTGATGAATTCGGCCGGTGAATTCATCGAACTCCAAGGCAGCGGCGAAGAAGCGACTTTCACCGAGACGCAACTGGCCGAATTGATCGCTGCCGGCAAGGGCGGCATCCGCGATCTGCTCACCGCGCAACAGGCCGCCATCGCGCAAGGCTGATACTCCCATTTCTCATGGCCATTCCTTTGCAATCCAAACGCAAGCTTCCCATCCCGACGCCCCCGGCCACGCGGCTGTTGCTGATCCGCCACGGTGAGGTGCATGTGGATTATCACAACAAGTTCGGCGGAGCGATCGACATGGATCTCTCGCCCAACGGTAAAAAGCAGGCGAAGGTCCTGGCGAACTATCTGCGCGGCAAGACCATCGATGCCATTTACGCCAGTCCGATGAAGCGGGTGCAGCAGACGCTGGCGCCGACCTTGAAACAGGGCAAGCTCAAGCAGACGATTTATCCGGGCTTGCGCGAGATCGATTTCGGCGACTGGTCCGGGCTAGGCTGGAAAGATGTGGAGGAACGGTTCGGCTTCCGCTCGCATCGCTGGCTACATCAGATCCAAAAGCACGGCGTGCCGAATGGCGAGAGCGGCAAGGTGTTCCGCCAGCGCGTCGAGCCCTGTCTGCGCGAAATCATCGCCAAACACCCCGGTGAAAATGTAGCGATCTTCTGCCATGGTGGCGTGATCCGCATGATGCTGGCAGTTTTGTTGAAGCTGTCGCTGCCGAAGACCAACCATTTCGACATCGAATATGCCAGCATCACGCAAGTGGCGTTGCATCAGCACATGAATGAGATCGAGCTGCTGAATTTCACACCGTGGCGCGACTTGGTCGGTTAATTTTTTAACATGAGTAAAAAACCGCTCTGGCGCATTTCGGTGACGACTTATTTGGAAGCCGAGGATGCGGTGACCGAATTGCTGGGTGAACTGGCCGGCGGGCCGGCGGCGGCGTATTTTAATCTCGAAACGCGGGTCAGCATCATCAGCGTCTTCGGTGACAAACCGTTTCCCAAGAGAATCCGCGCCGATATCGCGGACGGCCTGAAACGCATCAAGGACTGCGGGTTGAACATCGGGGCAGGCACGGCTGAGATCGCCAAAGTGAAGCGCGAAGACTGGGCGGAATCATGGAAAAAGCATTTCAAGCCCATTGAGATCGGCCATTCGCTGCTGGTGAAGCCAAGCTGGATCAAACAAAAGCCGCGCAAGGGCCAAGCGGTGATCATTCTCGATCCGGGATTGAGTTTTGGCACGGGGCAGCATCCGACAACTTCGTTTTGTCTGGGAGAAATCGCCCGGCTGTCCGCTTCCAGTGACGTAAAATCATTTTTGGATATCGGTACGGGTTCGGGAATTCTGGCGATCGGCGCGGCGAAGCTTGGTTATAAGCCGGTGAGCGCGTTTGACTTCGATCCGGAATCGGTCCGCGTGGCCAAGGCCAACGCCCGGGTGAACGACGTGGAACGCAAATTGAAGATCACGCGCGGTGACGTGACAAAATTGCCGCCTCGCACGGCAAAAAAGTTCGATCTGGTCTGTGCCAACCTTATCTCCAATCTGCTAATCGCGGAAAAAAAGAAAATTGTGGCGCAAGTCCAGCGCGACGGCACTTTGGTGCTGGCAGGCATTCTGGCGGCGGAATTTTCTTTGGTCCAGCGCGCATTCGAGGATTTGGGCCTGAAACTCGTTGCCAGCAAGGTCGAGAATGAATGGCGTTCCGGGTCTTTCTGTTTCGCGTAAATTTTTTTCAAAAACGTTCCAAATTCTTTTTGAACACTTCCTGACGGGGACGGGTCTCAATTTCTGATTGTATCCGGAATCTGAATGAGGCAATTTCGGTTGGCATCATTTAGGCTGTAATTCTGGCGACAGTTTTGCGAAAGGAAAAAATGCTATGATGAAAACAATGGAAGTCATCAGTGAAGCGGTCCGTAATCCAAAACATCCCTTCCGAAAGGCTGATAATCAGCCCAAAAAGACGCTCAAAAACCGTTATGAGCGCCGCAAGATCAAAGAATACCTGAACCTCGGCGACTGGATGTCCGAGGAAGCTGCGTAGACATTTCCGGCACACTTTTTTTCAAAGTGTCCAGTTTGAGCCAGCCGTGTTAAGACAGGGCTGGTGGTGAAGGAAGAATCACCGCTGGCAATCCGGACAGATCCCGAAAAATTCAAGTTTGTGAGTAACAGCCTTGAAGCCGTTCTTCTCGGCAATTTTTTTCTCGATCTCCGCCGGAAAACATTCCTCCAGCTCAACGCTTTGTGAACATTTCGTGCAAACGAGATGATGGTGATGGCCGTCATCCCCTTCTTCCACCAGTTCGAACCGCGCGGAGCCGTCGTGAAAATGGAACCGCTTGACCATGCCCATCTTCTCGAGCAGATGCATGGAGCGGTAAATGGTGGCGAGATTGCATTCGCCGGCGGGCATCTCGGAAAAAATTTCCTTGTTCGTCAACGGATGCGGATGCTGGCGGAGGATATCCAGAATGGCTGCGCGCGGGCCGGTGATCTTGCGCGATTGCCGCCGGAGCCGGTCGGTCAGCGCGGGCAGTTCGGGCTTAGAATGGGAATGCGAATGGGAATGTTTGTGCGCGCATTTTTTCATCACGATTCAAACACTATACTGCTGATCCCCAGGGCAAGTCCAACGATCACAGCGTACAGTTTGGTCATCGGAAAGCGGTGATGATCTTCGCTTTCAAACAAAATCGTGGTGGAGATGTGCATGAAGATGCCGATGACGATGGCCATCAGGTAATGCGAATAGACCGCGAGCCCGGTGAAAGTGCTGGTGAACATGCCGATCGGCGCCATGATGGCGAAGAGGCCGAGACACGCGAGCGCAGAAGACCGCTTCATGCCGCTCTGCAGGAGCATACCCAGCAGCGCGATGGAAATGGGATAATTATGCACCACGACGCTGACGAGGAGGAAATGATGCGCGGCCTTGTCGTGCACGGTTTGATGGTCGGGTGACTGGCCGAGCGCCATCGCCTCCACGAAGGCGTGGATGCAGAGACCGGCCAGGATGCCGACCGCCATGCGACCGCGAATCTCATGCGCGTGACCATGCTCGATGCCCATCGAGATGGTGTCCATCGCGATCTGGAGAAAGAAACCGAAGAGGATGAATCCACCGATGACGAGCGGCTTGAGCACCACGCCGGGTTCGGCCTCGTATAAATCCGGCAGCAAGTGGAGCATCACCAACGTGAGCAAGTACGCGCCGGTGAAGGCGTTCAACACCTTCACATGGCGCGGATCGTTCAGCTTCAGGCCGATGACCGTGGCGGCGCCGAGGATGATGCTTGATAGCAGGACCAGATAATCCATGATCGTTTAGCGGCAATCCATCTTCACTCAAATGCAAATCGTTTGCAATATAATCCAACAAAAAACCGTCTGACCGCCCGAGGGCGACCAGACGGCGGTGAAATCACTTCATCAAGAGCATCTGGCGCGCGCGCTTGATCGCCTTGGTGAGGCGGCGCTGATAATGCGCGGGCATGCCGGTATATTTGCGCGGCAGGATGCGGCCCTGGTCGGTCACGTACTGGCGGAGCAGCGTGACGTTCTTGAAATCGAGAGCGTCCTCGGTGAAGTCGATTTTCGGCTTCGGACGGGGCGTGCGTTTTTCAGCACGGCGGTTGCCCTTCTTGTCTTTGTCGGTATTCGTCTTGCGTGGCATAATTATTTGATTTCTTTGTGCAAGGTGTGGCGTTTGAGGGCCGGATTATACTTTTTAACTTCCAGCTTTTCGAGTTGCAACTTTTTGTTGCGGCTGGTGGTGTAGCGCGAAGGCGATTTGCCTTCTTTGCGCGCTTCCGTGCATTCGATGGTGATGGTTTCGCGTGCCATAAATTATTCTTTCTCTTTGACTGCCTTGGTGTCTTCGGGTGCCGCCTCGTCGTCGTCGGTTTCCACATCGGTAACGCCAACGGAATCCACGGAGCCGAGCGCGCCCAGACGGCGTGATTTGAGGGCGCCGTCTTTTTCCAACTGGGCTTGCGCCTCGACCGTGAAGCGGGTCCACGGAATCACTTCCAAGCGGGCATTCGGGATGGTCTTGCCGGTCAATTCACAAACGCCGTACGTCTTCCGCTCGATGCGCTTGAGCGCTTCTTCGATCTCGAACACCGCGTCCTGGTCCGAGGACAGGAGGCTCAATGCGAAATCGCGGTCAAAATTATCCGTGCCGGAATCGGCCATGTGGAGGCTGTAACCGGGCAATTCCTGCGCCGATTCTTTGGCGAGGCCGCTCATCTGGCGCAGCAACTGGTCGCGCAGCTCGAGCAAGTTATTATAGTAGCCCTGCCACTCCCCCTTCACTTTCTTGGTCTCGATGAGCGTGCCGTTCTTGGTCATCGGCCGGCCCAAGATGGCGGCGGACGTCGCCGTACCCGGCGATTTGCGGGGTGCCGCTTTCTTGACTTCTTTTTTCTTCGGTATCACAAAATTTAAATTGGTTTCCAGCCCTAAAGCCGGTTCAACTAGAGCGCGGGAATGTATCAAAGCACAACGAATGCGCCACTAAAATCTTCGGAAATTTTCGGGTCATAAAATGGGGGAAAATGCCATCCAAAGCCCCGCCCTGCATTGGCAGGGGTCGCCTAACCTTTCTCGATGCAGGCATAGGCGTTGTGATTGTGGATGCTCTCGAAATTCTCAGCTTCCACTTTGTACCACCCTACCCGCTTGTCGGCATTCAGCTTGAGGGCCACGTTCCGCACCAAATCTTCGACGAAAACCGGGTTCTCATAGGCGCGCTCCGTCACGGCCTTCTCGTCTTGCCGTTTGAGAAGCGCGTACAGCTCGGAACTCGCGGAGCTTTCGATCATGCCGACGACGTCCTCGATCCACACGACGTTCTTGGAACGCAAGGCCACGGTGACCTCGCCGCGCTGATTATGCGCGCCGTGCTTGGAGATGGCTTTAGAGCACGGGCAGAGGGTCGTGACGTTGGCTTTAACGGTCAGAACGAAATCGATTTCCTTGCCGCAGGCGGAGGCATCGAAGCGGGCGATATAATCCATGAGGCTCTCGCGCTTGGAGACCGGCGAGGTCTTGGACATGAAATAGGGAAACTCGATCTCAAGGTGCGAGGTGGCGGAATTCAGCTTGGCCTGCAGCTCGTGCAAGATCTGCGCGATGTTCTCGACGTGGATGATGTTGCCGTGCGCGTTGAGCACTTCCACGAAGCGGCTCATGTGGGTGCCCTTAAATTCTTTCGGCAGGTCCACGAACATGCCGATGGTCGCCACGGTGTTCTGGATGCTGCGCGACTTGTCGTGCACCTGGATGGGGAACCGCAAGCCGCGCACGCCGACCTTGTCGATGCGCAACTGGCGGTGATCGCGTTCGCTCTGCTTGTCGTCCAATTTCACCGGACGGGTCTTCTTCGCAATTCGAGACATGGGATGATAATACCAGAGATGCGGCAAATCGCAAAAACGTTCTGTTGCGCCCGGAGGCGGTGACAGAACTTCTGAGGAACTGGGGACTGGAAAGCCGAACCTATTACTTGGCGTAGGGGGAGCACAGCGGGTCGCCGATGATCACATCCTCCCAACCGACAAAATGAGAGGCGGCATAAAAACTTTCCGCCATGTTGTAACCGGAGGTGTACCGGTCCAGCACGATCGTCGGTGAGGCGTTTGCCTGCAGGAGCGGTTCATCTACATATCCCTTACCGCAAGTGAGACCGTGTGCGATCAGATCGACGAGCAGCGATTGACCGCCTTTGGTCGGCAGAAAGGTCCGGGCGCAGGTGGAGACGGCAGTGTCGCTCAATGAGCCGGGCGCAAAAAAGAGGGTTTGATACGCGGCGGCAGAATAGCGGGCGTCATTGCTGCCCCACGAGAAATAGCCCAGCAGATTGGAACGCCCGCCGACAAAGGTTTCGCTGAGATCCAGTTCGTCAGCGATGCCGCGTTGCGCCAGCAGGTCATGCGCGTGCTGCATGTCCGCATTGTATTCGTTCCAAGGCGATTCGCGCAAAATGGTCGTGCCCGTGATCGGTGCCGGTTGGGTGGTTTTGTTTCCCAAACCAAAAATTGGTTGAACGTCGAGCAACACGCTGCCGTTGGTGAGGCCTTGCTCGGCCGCCAAGGCCTTCGTCACCAGCGCTTCGGCATCGGTTTGCGTGTAGCCATCCAGACGGGTGACGAGGTAGCCGCCAAATTGCCGGTGCGAAAAAGGAACGGTCGCGTTCCAGTAACGGTTGGAATAGGCGCAGCCGATGGCGCCTGAGCCGGTGATATCGATCTTCATTGTGCCCGGCAGATCGGCATAGCCCAGCGCGGCCAGCGTGCTGTCAACCGAGGGATGGCCGCGGGTGGCCGCGGGCTCATGACTGTGTTCGTCACAACTGCCCATGGAGGAACCGTGGATCCGGATCGGCACGCCTTTGGTCAGCACGATGAAGTCGATGTTGGTGTGCAGCGCCAGATAATCGCGGATGGGATTCTCAATCAATTGGGTGTAAGTACCCAGCGGAATAGTTTCATTTTTGGTGTTCAACGCGGAATCCTGGCATTGGATGGAAAGGACATTCCGGACCTGCCGCTTTTGCGCATAGTCGGCGGCGATGGCCAGGGAAATAGGGCTGTTGGTGTTGACTACGAGCAATACTTGATCCGGGCTGCGCTTGGTGGCATTACCGGCCTGCGCGCAGGCAGCAAGCGATGAGAAGATCAGCAGGAAGGCGATGCCATTCCTGAGCTGTTTAACAACGGAACAAGGCGGCTTGGGGGAGCGTGGCATAAAAATATGGTGCTGGAGGGCAGCATTATTTTCAGCCACGCCGAAAGCGAGGAATTTTAATCACCGAATTCGGGGATACCATTTCGGCAGGTCATTCCGGCCGTTTTATTCACGGATAGGTCAGGCGATAAAACACGTTTCCATTCGCGGGATCGATGGGGAGCGTGACCTGGTTGGTGGTGTTGAACCCAGCAATCGTAACCCAGTTAGTCCAGAGACCCACGGTGCGTGAATTCGTCTGCGCCTGGAGCTGCCAGCCGATGTGATCGGCCGGCCAGGAGAGGTTTAAGATGTTGCCGGTGAGGGATACGGTGATGTTCGTCGGGGTCAAGTTGACACCGGAAGCGATGCGCAAGGTGCCATCGGTCGCCAGCGTGCTGGTGTCCCACGCGAGGCCGGCAGCGGGAGTGGACGGGCTGATGGTGGCAAAGGCTCCGGCGTAGTGCGCGGCGTTGAAAATCTTGAAGCTGTTGGCGGTCGTCAAGGTGCCGCCGGTGTTATTGACCGTGAGCGTGCCGCCGTAGGTCAGCGTGTTGATGCCCGTGAATTTATCCGTGGTCGGGACATTGCCCGTGTTGACCTGCACTTTGCAATTGCCGCCAATCGTGACGTTATTGTTGATGGTCAACGTGCTGATCGTGCCGCTGCCGATACCCAGCGAGCCGGCGCTCTGGATATTTACCGGTCCGCTGATGATGCCCGTGCCACCCAATGCACCGCCGGCGACCGTCACCGTGCCGCTGCCGGTGCCGCTGCCCGTGGTGTTATTGACAAACACCGTGCCGTTGCTGATCACCAAGCCGCCGCTGATGGGCGTGTTCGCGCTGAAGGTGAGCGCGCCGGCGCCGCTTTTGACCAGTCCCAGCGTGCCAGCCGTACCGTCACCGAGCGCGAGGTTACCGTCGATCGTGTTGTTGCCGCCAGCCACGCCGAGATTGAGCAGACCGTTGCCGCCGCCACGATTGACAATGGAGCCGGTGCCTGCCAGCAAATCGACCAGGACCGTGTTGCCGTTCAGATAGAGGCTGCCGTTAGCGGTGAGCGTGCGGCTGCCGGTGTTCAAAGCCACGCTGTTGCTCAAGCTGAGGGTGGAACCGGCGTTGACGGTCCAGCTCAGTTTTGAAGCGATGTTGGTACCTTGGTTAACATAATTTTGCACGCCTGCCCCGTTGAAGACGAAGGTATAGATGCCCCCGGTGCCGTCCGTCAGATTGAATTGCGCGCCGGGGGCGATGAGGAGATTGCCCGCGAGGTTCCACGTCCACGGCCCGCCCGAACCGGCCAGGTTGAGCGAACCGTTGTCGATCACCAAGTCGCCGCCGATGGTGATGCCGGCGTTCAGTTTCAATTCGGTGGCCGCATTGGTCGGGCCGGCCAGCACCGTGAGAGTTCCCGCCACGTTCGCCAGCGATCCGGCCATGTCGATGGAGGCCGCTTGCGCCTGATAGTTCCAGTTGAAATTTTGAAATGTCTGGGCCAATCCTGCCGCCCCGGGCTTGGAGCCGCCGGCTGCGGCATAGGCGATCTCACAGATCGAGCCCGGACTCCAGACCGCCGTGAAGATGGTGCCGCCGGATTTTAACAATTGAAATTTCCCGCCGCTGAGGAAATTTACCGAGCTACCGGCGCCAGCGGTGATCCCGGCGTTCGAAGTGCCGTTGTGGACGATCACGCCGCCATTCTCAACATTCACCACTGCATTCGCGGCGAGCGTGAGGGCCGAGGTGCCGCCGAGCTGGATTACCGTGCCGAACACGTCCAAGTCCGGTCCCGTGTTGTGGGCGATGGTCAGCGTGCTGGAACTGACGACCAGCAAACCGCCCGCCGCCACGACCACCTGATCCACCGAGCGGCTGGCGGTGTTCGTCACTGCTGTCCCGGCGGAGATGGTGATGACGCCGTCGGCGGATGAGGGTGCCGCAGTGGCGGCGTTCCAGTTGGCACCGTCGTATTTTTGCCAGATGGCGACGGTGCTCCAGACGTCGCTGCTGACGCTACGGTAATCGCCGGCGCTTTGCGCGCGGGCGGATGTCGCAAGGATGGCGATGACCATGGACAGGAGGCAGGCGGCGATATTTGCGGAGATGGATTTTGAGTTCATAGGCAGGATGTGACTGCGGCGCAGTGGGTTCGTGGCAAATTTCTTGGGGAACAAAAAAAGCTTAGCCCCCTGCCGTCGCTTAGCCATCCATAAGCATCCGGCATATTTGCAAATTGATTTGAAATTTGCGCACCGGGCGGCGCGATGAGGGCGAGCGCCCACTCAGTAATTTAGAGGAGCCTGTCGCGCGGCGGAAGATTCTGCTTTTTTGCAGCGTGAGCGTGGGCGGGAAAAGCACCTCCTCTCCCCGGCCCTCATCCTCCATTGCATGGAGGAGAGGGAGACAGGAGGTTACGGGTTGATGGGTGGTGTCTTGAGAATAGTGCGCCTCAAAGTGTCTGTTGCGCAGGCATACAGGGGTCGCATCCGCATTCGCCAAGGCTTCGGCGGAATGGGACGCGAACCCTGTCCACCTCTTCTGGTTTTCCGCTTTTGTTCCTTTGACCCGTCTGCCACTTTGCCCATGGGTATGAAAACGTTTTTTATCGTGCTGTTGGGGGTGGTTCTGTCGGCGTCGGTCAATGCTGCCGGGGTTTTTCACGTGGCGGCGTATAACGTGGAGAACTATCTCGACCAGCCGACGGAATCGCGGCACGCCGTCAAATCGGATGCGGCCAAGGCGAAGATCCGCGAGACGATCAAGGCCATCAATCCCGATGTGCTCGCGCTCGAGGAGATGGGCACGACGAATGCCCTGCTGGAATTGCGCGCTTCGCTGAAGGCCGAGGGCTGCGACTTGCCGTACTGGGAACATGTCCAAAGTTTTGACGACAGCATCCATGTGGCGGTGTTGAGCAAATTTCCGTTCACCGCCCGCCGTCCGCATACGAATGAAGATTTTTTGCTCGATGGCCAACGCTTCCAGGTCAAACGCGGGTTTTCGGAAGTCGATATCGCGGTGGGGACCAATTTCAGTTTCACGCTCATCGGCGCGCATCTGAAATCCAAGCTCGCCTCGCCGGAGGCGGATGAGGCGGCGCAACGGTTGGAGGAAGCGAAGGCGCTGCGGCGGATCATCGATGCGCGGCTCGCGGCCGATCCGCAGGCGCGGCTGATTGTGCTGGGTGATTTCAATGACACGCACAATGCGTCTTCGACGCGCGCGGTCATGGGCTCGGGCAAGGGGCGGTTGTTTGATACGCGTCCGGCGGAGCGCAATGGCGACAACCTGCCGAATCCCAATCCACGCTACGAACCGCGCGATGTCGTGTGGACGCATTATTATGGGATTGAGGATTCGTACGCGCGGATTGATTACATTTTGCTGAGTCCGGCGATGAAGAAGCGTTGGCTGCCGGAGGAGACGTATATCCCGACGATTCCAAACTGGGGGATTGGTTCGGATCATCGGCCGGTGGTGGCGGGGTTTCGGATGGAATGAGGGAAGTTGATGGTTGATGGTTGATAGTTGATAGCCGGTGTGACGCTCGCCCTGATCGGTTTCCTCTCCTCAAGTGGAATGAAGAATGAAGCGATAAACGCAGAGGCGCGGAGAACGCTGAGGGTCGCGGAGATGATTTAGAAACTTTGCATTTCCATGTTCTCCGCGTCTCTGCGTTTATTGGGGACCTCCGGTATCTGATACAATTCACCCATTGCGTAATTTTCGGCACGCATTAAATTTGGGTTATGAAAACGAATCTCAGGTTGGGCGCGGTGGTGGCGGCTTTGTTTCTCGTCATCGTTGCGGGTTGTGCGACGGCGCGGGTGGATTGGAATGCGCGCGTCGGCACGTTCACGTTTGACCAGGCGGTCACTGAACTCGGGCCGCCGGACAAGCAGGCCAAGCTCTCTGATGGCGATACGGTCGCCGAATGGGTGACGCGGCATTATGCCAATAACAGCGTCATGGTCGGCTCGGGATTTGGTTACGGGCCGGGCGGGGTCGGCTATGTGCAGAACATCGGACCGAACACGTATGAATCGAGCCTGCGGCTGACGTTCACCACGAATAATGTTTTGGCGGCGTGGAAGAGGAATTAGGAAACGGGGGCGAGGCGTGAGGCGCAGGGCTTGAGGCGTAAAGGGGGAAATGTAGAAACAGAAAGCTGGCAACGGCCAAGTTCCAATCTGGAAGGACGACTGTTAGATTTAACTTGTGAAACAAATGAACTACGTCATTTACCGGGAGGGCGAATTCTTTGTCACCCAATGCCTTAACGTGGATGTCTCCAGTTTTGGTTCCACGCGGGAGGAAGCGGTGGCGAATTTGAAAGAGGCCGTCGAACTACGATTTGAAACTTAAGGCCAAATCCGAAACCTGAAAGAAAGACTTTTTAACCGCGAAATATGCGAAATACGCGAAAGGGGAAACCAGCATAAAAACTTCATCTAGGAATTTGGCCCTGTCTTGTTCGCGTATTTCGTGTGTTTCGCGGTTTATGATTCTCCTTTTTGCTCCGTGATTGTTTGTATTCGGCCATTGTCGATGTCTGTTTTTTCTGCATACTGGACATATGGGCAAATCTAAAATTCCCGCGACGGGCGAAGGCTATGTCGGCGAAATCATGGTGCATAAAATTTCCCGCGCGTTGGGCGTCGTGGATGATGTGGTGCTGGCGCAGGCGGGATGGCCGCCGCAGATCGCGTTGAAGCTGCCGGATGGCTCGCTTAAGAAGGGCAAGCTGAGTGATTTTCGGGATGCGAGCGCGAGGGAACGGGCGAGTTTTAAGCCGGTTTAAGGCACGGGAAAAGACATTTTAAACCGCGAAAGATGCGAAATACGCGAAAGGGAAAGCAAAAAACTTCCCCGTTTGTTCCGCTTCAATCGTGGGTTAATCCTCCATAACGTCCACGTTCGGCGACAATTCTTTCAATTTGAATCTTGGGATAATGACCGAAATTTACCAGCAACCTAACTTCATGCCAGTGGCCTTGAGGTAGTTTTGCACCTGCGCGCGATGTTCATCGGTCAATTCGGTGACCGCTTTCAATTCCAGCACGATCTTTTCGTAACAGATAAAATCCGGCTGGTACTTTGAAAGCAAGGGGCAGCCTTTGTATTCCAGCGCGAGCGGCTTTTGAGATAAAAACGGAATGCCTTGCAAGCGCAGTTCAATCTCCAAACATTCCTGATAGACTGGCTCCAAAAATCCACAGCCCTTTTCGCGGTAGACCTCGAAGCAGGCGCCGACAATCTTATAACTTTCTTCCTTGTAGAGAATTTCAGGGCTCATGGCGGCAAATTGCCAAAAAGAGCGGAAAAACAAAGCATTTTAACCGCGAAATATGCGAAATACGCGAAAGGGAAACGGCCAAGCCAACTTCTCTACCAATTTCGTTCGTGCCTTTTTTCGCGTATTTAGCGTGTTTCGCGGTTAATAATTCCGTTCCAACTCCCCGTTTTTCATCGCAAAAAATTTAGGAACAATCTTGGCATGCTGTCAAAACCGGAAAAAAAAGCATTTAACCGCGAAATATACGAAATACGCGAAAGGGAAAATCTGCAAAGCCAGCTTCCCCAATGATTTCGTCCGGGTCTTTTTTAGCGTATTTAGCGTGTTTCGCGGTTAAAAATTCCGTTTTAAATCTGTTAAACCAGTTTTAAGGTGAGGCGTTTTAGGAGGCGGGGTTCTTGTTTGAGTTCGTGTTCCCAGATGCGGAGGACGCGCCACTTGGCGGAGCGGAGGGCGAGGTTCACGCGCTGGTCGCGGGCGATGTTGGTGGCGAATTTATTTTTCCAAAAGGCACGGTTCCCTTTCGGCTTGGTCCCATGGATCGGGCAGCCATGCCAGAAGCAGCCGTCGACGAACACCGCCACCCGCGATTTTGTGAAGACAAAATCGGGGCGGACGGTGAGGGTCAGTTGAGAGGTCTTAGTTGATGGTTGAGAGTTGTTGGTTCGCGGCGTTCCGCGCTCAGGTTTTGATTTCTTTCGGCTCTCAACACTCAACTTTGAACTGGCAACTCTGGTGGCTACTCGTATCAGTAAATGGCGGCGCCAGCCGGTGATTTTGTGGCGGCGGAGCATCTTCGCCAGCACGACTTCCGTGTCTTTGTTGCCCCGCGAACGGATGAGAGACATGACATGGGATCGCTTGGCTTTGGTGAAGATGTCGGCCATTTGTTTTTTCTTGGCCACAGATTAACACAGATGGGCACAGATTTAAAACCGAGGGGAAAGGCGTGGCAACCGCGAAATACGCGAACAAAAATCACCAGTCCTTTTTGCCAAAGCAATTTCCATCTTCATCAACGATTGACCCGTCCGGCAAAACATCTACTGGCAAAATGTAATCTTCAACGGTCATGGCATCGTCAAAATCACGCTCGCCCTCAAGAAATTGGTTTAATTTGTCGATCACATCATCGGCGATATCACGCTGGGCGGCTTCAACGGTGGGATAAACAACTGGCATTGAATTTCCGTCATGCCACGCCGGGATGCGACCTTCGCACACCGTATCAATGAAGATGCAAAATGCGCTTTGACTTTTGACTGATTCCACCAAAAGCATTCCAATTCTTTAGCAAATACGAAAAATAACTCAATTCAAATGTTCTATACTAGAACAACACTTTCGAAGTTGAACCTGTTAGCCTGGCTGCTTCATGGGACAAGTCAGCCAGAATCTTATTGGCAAACGTGTGAAAGATGCGCGGGGAAAAGCACAACCGCCACTCACGCAGGAAGAACTTTCTAAAAAATTGGCCAACCTCGGCGTTTCGATTGACCGCGCCGGTATCGCGAAGATTGAAACGGGTATCCGCGGCGTTCTCGACTTTGAGCTTGTCGCTCTCGCAAAAGCACTAGATGTCAAAGTGACCTTGCTGCTTGGGGTAAAGGATTGAACCATGGCTGCATTCTATAGAGCAGTATTCTCAAAATTTCTCTCAGACACTCCAAAAGAGATTCTCGGTGCACTTCTCCATTCCTACCAGCATAACGAGTTACAAAAAAAACAGACTAAGGCATGGGAAAAGGAGGTTGTGATATTAAAGGCGACTTGTGCGGAGCTTATCCAGCTTGCGCCAATCGCCGCAAAGTGGTCGCTGATTTTGGAATACCCCATCCCCCGCCGCCAGAAACGGCTTGATGCTGTATTGCTGGCCACGGACGTAATCATCTGTCTGGAATTCAAAACAGAAGATAAAGCGCATAGCTTGCAGCCGCAGCGACAAGTGGAAGACTACGCGCTCGACCTTCGTGATTTCCACGAAGCTAGCTGTAACCGGCGCATTGTCCCGATTGTCATCGCACCAAAAGCTCCGCCTGCGGCCGATTCGGACGACCAGTTTTCAACAGAAACTGTGCGCAATGTGAAACTGGCAAACGCCTCTGATTTGGCACAAAAGGTTTTAACAGCTTTTAACGCCGAGCGCCGTGACAATTCACAACCGATTGATCCGGCTCTTTGGGACAATTCACCATATCGTCCAGTCCCAACCATTATTGAGGCTGCCGAGGTTTTGTTTGCCGGCCACAATGTTAGCGAAATTGCCCATTCTTATGCAGGCGCAACTAACCTAACAATCACATCGGGTCGTCTTGTCGAAATCATTCAACAAGCGCAGCGCAAATCAGAAAAAGTCATCTGCTTTGTTACCGGCGTTCCCGGGGCTGGGAAAACGCTCGCCGGACTGAATGTGGTTCATAATCCAGCCTTACGGGGTCAAGGTCGTCCAGCCGGAGTTTTTCTTTCTGGCAACGGGCCATTGGTCAAAATTGTTTCAGCCGCAATAGCACGCGACCATAAACGCCGTGTCCGTAAAACCGATGGCGAACGCACGGTTGGAACATTCATTCAGAACGTCCATGTTTTCGTCCGGGAAGGGCAAGAGAAAGCCGATAAACCACCGGCTGAGAAAGTAGTGGTTTTTGATGAAGCTCAACGCGCTTGGAATTCAGATCAAAATCTAAAGAAGAATGGGCTGGATGTTTCTGAAGCGGAAACAATGCTTTCAATCATGGATCGGCATCATGATTGGGCGGTTGTAGTTGCCCTCGTTGGAGGTGGCCAAGAAATACATAGCGGTGAAGCTGGCTTAGCCGAATGGGGCAGCACGTTGCGAGATAAGTTTCCACGTTGGAAGATCGCTGTCTCACCCATGGCTCTCAAACACGATTCCAGCACCGCCGGCCATCAATTATTTGCTGACGGAAATGCCGGTTCACTTGTAATTCAGAAAGAATCTTCGCTTCACCTGAAAGTCAATGAGCGTTCGTTCCGAGCTCAAAAACTTACAGATTGGGTTGAAGCGGTCTTGGCGGGCGATGCTGCAAAGGCAACGTCCATTGTTCCCGACTTGCATCATTTCCCATTCGCTCTCACTCGTTCTTTACCAATGACCCGCCAATGGCTGCATAAGCATGCGCGCGGACAACAACGCGCTGGGCTGGTTGCGAGTTCTGGTGCAATTCGCCTTCGTGCTGATGGACTCGAATTATCCTCAGGCTTTCGGCAAGGCAATGGCGATATCTATGTGAATTGGTTTCTAAATCATCGGCCAGACACACGCTCTTCCAACCAACTCGAAGTCGCGGCATCCGAATTTGAATGCCAGGGTTTGGAACTAGATTGGGTCGGCCTTTGTTGGGGTGGCGATTTATCATACGACCCAGCAACCAATGGATGGTCATTCCGGAATTTTAGCGGGTCGCGGTGGGGCATCTTAAAGAATGAAACCGAAAAACATAAAATCAGCCGTCAATACCTCCTTAATAAATATCGTGTTCTTCTCACCCGTGCGCGCCGCGGATTGATCCTTTGGATTCCGCAAGGTGACGTTTCAGATGAAACGCGTTTGCCGAGTTCATTTGATTCCACCGCCGAGTATTTGATCCGTTGTGGCGTGCCCTTGATTTGAATTTTACTGTTTATCGTGCTTCGGCATAAAGGCCATGTTATGCCAGTTTGCAAGCCCTAGGTCTGTGGACTATCGGCTACAAATGTTTAATCATTAAACAAATGCCTCGCAGTTTTGTTTAGCTATTAAAAATTTTGGCCAAAAAATGGGTAATCCTCAGGGGAAAATTTGGAGCCTTCTGACGTCGGCTGCTATAAGTTAAGAGGTGGTCAGCCGTCCCGGTGGGACTTTTACGATTTGGGGCGGGTCCCGCAGTTGAAACTGCGGGCGGGAGCATTTCCACAAATCCTGCAGCACGGCGGAGTTTGCACTGAACACGGTCTTTTTGATTTCTGACTTCGTTTCGGCTCGGTCACAGGCCCATTTGGGCATGCTCTCTCGCTGAAGCCTCGTCAGAAAATCAAAAATCCTCGTTCCGCCGCGCTGCATTATTTCTGTCAAAACTCTATTGTCGGTCGCCTCTTTGAGGCTGGGAGCTGCGGGTTGAGGGTTGAGAGAGGGAAGTTGGACGCCGGATCGTTTGAGTTGCTGGCACCCCGCCGGGGTGCAATGGACTGTGGGGCGGTATCCGGGGATGTCTCCCGCAAGGCGGGATTAATCCCCGGCTAATTTCTGGCACCGCTTTGCGGTGCGGGCGGCGGATGAAGTCCGGTTCCTACAGGGCGCGAGGACGATCCGCCTTCGCCAAGGCTACGGCGCGACAGGACATGGAATGAGAAGGCCGGAAGTGCCGTTTCGGGTGGGAACAAAATATGAGCCTCCTTACGTCGTCGCCTACAAGTTAAGAAGGGCGGTGGCCGTCGCGGTAGGTTTCGCAGTTAAAACGTCGGGGCAAAGCCGGGGTTTATTATGGGCTCGACGGAGTCTCGCCCCACCGGCAGTCCGGCCGGATTTGGATTTCGGAAATCTTTCAAAAGGCCAATGTTTTTAAAATTTGGGGGCGTTTTTGAGGTGAGTTAGAAAATGTAACACGCTTTACAGCAGCAGGTAGCAAAAGCATTTTCAATTTTTTGGCTTGGAGGGCATTCCCACTCCCGAAAAATGAAAATAAATGGCATAAATCTGCCAGTTACATTCTCCACACGAATTCTTTTTTTCGGGACCTATGCTAGGCTTGCCGGTGCATGAAACATTTTGCGCAGGCGCGGGCGGCACACGTTGCGGCGGCGAATCTGAATTTGAATGACGAATTCCGAATGACGAATGGTATTGGTGGGCGTCGCGGAAGTGATCGGAGCGGCGGTTGCAAGACACACGCTGCGGGGCGCAGAGGGGGCAGCCGAAAGAGTGGAGCTTGAGACAGAATTAACGGAATTGGCAGAATTTTATGAAAATTTGCACACCGGTTTCCACCCGTTTCAACCGAATTCAACCTGCTTTTTAAAAAAAATTATGAAAGGGACCGGCGAATCAAAGGGCCGGAAAAAAGGTGGTGCGGGGCTTGGGGTGCGAGGGCATGGGGCCGATGTATTTCGCCACCGAGACACCGAGGCGCAGAGGGGGCAGCGGAAAGGGTGGAGATTGAGACAGAATTAACGGAATTGGCAGAATTTTATGAAAATTTGCATGCCGATTTCCACCCGTTTCTACTGGTTTCTACCGAATTCTACCGGTTTCCACCCGCTTTTTTAAAAAATATGGGCCGTGAAATACACCAAACACAGGATACCTCAAACGACCGTGAGCTTGCCCCACGAAAGTGGACAAAGCATGTAAGCTTTCGGGAGCGACTTATGAAACAACTCAAGAGCCAACAGAAGCATTCCAAAGCGTTCCGGAAGGAAGCGGTGGAGTTATTGATGACGGGGCGGACCCTGACAGA
>DASZCA010000162.1:0-10774 GCA_035943555.1 Verrucomicrobiia bacterium | reverse complement strand
CTCCGGGCTCAATAAGAACAACATTCTAAATATTTTGTTGGAGGCACTACTTCCAACGCCAAAAGGTTAACACATCCCCGCGGTTTGGCTTGTCACCAGTGTTGGGTACAAATGGGGGACGCGTTGGGGACACCCATTTTCCTGTTTTTCCAAGGCAATCCCCTCCAATCTGATTCGATTAGCCATCTCCCATGAAACTGACCAACGACAGCTACCTGATCCTGCTGGGCACCAAAAATTTCACCGAGCGTTACTATCGCGATCGCACCGGCTGGCTGAAAGTCAGCGCCCGCGGGCGAAAATTCCGGATGACCGCCGAACAGGTTTTGAATCATCTGCTACCCGCCGTGGCGGGTGTCAAACCCAGCCTGATGCTGAAGGTAAAACATCGCAAGACCAGGGAAACAAAATCCAAAAGACTTCCTCCGCCCAGTCCTGTGATTGGAAGATTGCGAATCAAAACCGCCAAACTGAAAAGCATGTAAATTTTCCACGTATCTACACGTTCTACGTACCTCTGCGTTTTCGGTGGAATCGGAAGCAAACAATCACCCCGGCGGCCACTGCATGTGCCGCCCGCCCAAAATGTGGCAATGCAGATGCGGAACCGTCTCGCCGCCATTTGGCCCGTTATTGATCACCAGCCGGTAACCCGCTTTTGCCAACCCCAGTTCCTCTGCCACGTCCGCCGCCTTTAATAAAAGGTGTCCTAGCAACGACTGGTCATCCGCCTCCGCCTCCGCGATGCGCGGAATGGCCTTCTTGGGCACGATCACCACATGCGTTGGCGCCTGCGGGTTGATGTCGCGAAACGCGATCACAAAATCGTCCTCGTATACGATCATTGCCGGAATCTCCCGCGTCGCGATCTTTTCAAAAAGGGTTTTCATCAAGTTTTAAATTCTCAATTTTGAGTTTTTAGTTGGAAATTCACCGCGGAAGACGACTCACCTTAAAAATTTAAAACTGCCTGACTACTCCACCACCAGCGCGCACTCATTCTGCTCCGGCTCCGCCACCAGGCACTCGCGCAAGTAATCTACGATCTGCTCCTGCATCTTCTCACAGCGCGGGCTCCAGCGCTGCGCGCCGGCCAACTGCTTCGCGCAGCCGCGCAATCCGCGGAACCGCACCACCCGCGGCGAATACCGCAGTTGCGCCCGCAACTCATCGCGCAAGCGCGGAAAAAAGAACAGTTCCAGATTTTCCGAATTCTCGCGCGCGATCACGTCCAGGTTCGCCTCGCGGGTGGTGCCGTCCGTCGTCACCGAATGGTCCGCGTATAGCGTCATGCCCAATCCGTGCAAGGCCTTTTCCAACGCCTGCGCAAATTCACCCACCGTCACGGATTCGCGTTCCAACTCCACCTTGAAATAATGAAAGACGGATGCCGCCGCGTGGCGCAACACTTCCGGATCAAGATAGCCTTCCGCGTTGCCCGCGATCTCGATCGTGATCATCTCCGCCGAGCACGGCACGCTCTCGCCGTTCGTCAATTGAAATAAAAGATGGTCGGATTGGAGGGCGATCATTTTTTCGCCTCCAATTTCTGCACCTCTTGCACGAAATCCGTCGCCTCCTGGAACCGCCGGTACACGCTCGCGAAGCGCACATACGCCACGTCATCCAGTTCGCGCAACCCGTCCATCACCATCTTGCCGATGGCGTCGCCGGGCACTTCGCTTTCGTATTTGGTGGTCACCACGGCCACGATATGGTCCACGAGGTCTTCCATCTGCTTGAGGCTGACGGGACGTTTTTGACAGGCCTTGCGGATGCCGGATAAAAGTTTCTCGCGGGAAAATTCTTCGCGCCGGTGATCGCGTTTGAGCACCATGAGTCCCTCATGCTCAACCTCTTCGTAGGTGGTGAACCGGTGGTTGCAGCCCAGGCATTCACGGCGGCGGCGTATGGTCGCGCCTTCCCGGGAGGCACGCGAATCAATGACTTTATCTTCCTGACAACCGCACTTGGGGCAACGCATAAAACCACATGTAATAGTGGTCGGCTTTATCTAACACACATAATTTTGTGGTGTCAAGAAGGGGTTATTGACCAAAACCGGCCGGATGAGCTCTCCAGTTAACGAAAACGGCTGAAAACGGCTCTTGCCTTCGCCTTTTTTTAGGTTAGTTTTTGCGACTCGCGTTGCGGTTAAATAACTCCCGCACGCATAACTTTTATCGTTTAACTTTATGGCAACAGCAAGCGACCTCCGCCGCGGCATGGCGATCAACTACAACGGCGACATCTCCGTTGTCCTCGACTTTCAACATCGTACCCCAGGCAACCTGCGCGCCTTCGTGCAAGCCACCCTCCGCAGCATCCGCACCGGCAAGGCCTCGGACGTGCGCTTCAGCTCGACCGAGAAGATCGAGCCGATCCCGATGATGACCACCAAGATGGAGTACAGCTACAAGGATGGTCAGGACTTCGTTTTTACCGATCCCGAAAACTACGAGACTGTCACCCTCAACGCCGAGCTCGTCGGCGAAGCCAAAGATTTTCTTGTCGAGAACGCCACTGTCACCGTGACCTTCGTCGATGAAAAGGCCGTCTCGGTCGAAATTCCCTCCAGCGTCATCCTGACCGTGACCGACGCCCCGGAAGGTGTTCGCGGCGACTCCGCCAACAACGTCCAGAAAGCGATCACGCTCGAGACCGGCATCACTGTGCAGGCCCCGCTGTTCATCAAGACCGGCGAAAAGATCAAGATTGATACCCGCACCCGCAAATACATGGAACGCGCCTGAACGCCGTTCATTTTAATTTCAGCAAAAGCCCGCCTTTCGGCGGGCTTTTTTATTGTCCGAATTCTGCTCCGCGAATGACGCATTGATCCACCTGTTGAGCCCGCGCATTTTGCAAACCATTGTAACTTTTACGTGTAATTGCTTTGCAACCCCCATCGCTTCGGTTATCTCTGTGCCAACGCCTCTATGTCAACGCAGCCAAAGGGCGAAAAAACATATCACGGCATCGCCGTGTCAGCAGGAGTATGCCGGGGGAAGGTCCTTGTCTTGCATCGCGCCCGGCACATCATCTCGCGCCGTGAAGTCGCCCCCGACTCCGTCGCCGCCGAGGTAAAGCGTTTCGAACATACCCTCGTCCGCACCCGCACCCAGATCAAGGAAGTCCAGCGCCGTGTTTCCCAAAGCATGAGCGACGCCGAGGGCGACATTTTTGAAGCCCACTTGCTCATGCTCGAAGACCGCGTCGTCATCGACGAAGTCATCCGCATGATCCGCGAGCAAAAGGTCGGCGCGGACTTTGCCTACCACACCATTTCCGGCCGCTACATCGCCGCCATGGAACAGGTGGAAGACGATTATCTCCGCGAACGCGCCGCCGACATGAAGGACCTTACCGGCCGTGTCCTCGACAACCTGCTCGAGGTCAAAGATGCGTTCGATCTCAAACACCTTTCCGAACCGTGCATCCTCATCGCGCATGATTTGAGCCCGTCCACCACCGCGCAGTTGAACAAAAAACTTGTGCTCGGGTTCGCCACCGATATCGGCGGCAAAACATCACACACCGCCATCATGGCGCGTTCGCTGGACATCCCGGCCATCGTCGGCCTCCACAACATTAGCGAGGAACTTGAGACCGGTGACTACGCGCTGGTCGATGGCTACAACGGCACCGTCGTCATCAACCCCACGGACAAGACGCTTTTCGAATACGGCCAGCTTGAAAAAAACAAGGCCTCGCTCGATGAAAAACTCCGCGAGATCCTCTGGCTGCCGTCCGTCACGCTGGATGGCAAGGCCATCCATCTTTCCGCCAACATCGAAGACCAATACGATGTCGAAGCCGTCCTCCAATATGGCGCGGAAGGCGTCGGCCTGTTTCGCACCGAATTTCTTTTCATCAACCGCGAAAAGCTGCCCGATGAAGAAGACCAATATAAGGTCTACCGTGAAGTCGCCGCAGCCTTGAAGCCGCAGCAAGTCATCATCCGCACCTTGGATCTGGGCGGCGACAAGTTTGCGTCCAATCTTCAGCTCGCCAAGGAAGTGAATCCCTTCCTCGGCTGGCGTGCCATCCGCTTCTGCCTCGCGCAGCCGGAAATGTTCCGCGCCCAGCTCCGCGCCATCCTCCGCGCCAGCGCCGAGGGCAACATCAAGATGATGTATCCCATGATCTCCGGCCTTGATGAATGGAACCGTGCCACCGCCCTGCTCGAGCAATGCAAGGCCGAGCTCCGCACGGAAAACATTCCGTTCGACGAGACTCTCGAAGTTGGCGCCATGATCGAGATACCGTCCGCCGCGCTCATCGCCGAAAGCCTCGCGCGCCGCGTCAAATTTTTCAGCATCGGCTCGAACGACCTCATCCAGTACACGCTCGCCGCCGACCGCACGAACGAAAAGGTCTCGCACCTGTACGAGCCCACGCATCCCGCCATTCTCCGGCTCATCAAGATGACTGTGGATGCCGCGCACAAAAACGGCCTCTGGACCGGTGTCTGCGGCGAGATCGGCGGCGATCCGGTGATCGTGCCGCTGCTCATCGGCCTCGGCGTGGATGAATTGAGTTGCGCCCCCGCCGTCCTGCCTGAAGTAAAATACATGATCCGTCGCATCCGGCTCGACGAGACCAAAGCCCTCGCTGAATTCGCGCTCCAATGCGAGTCCCCTTGGGACATCTATGTCCGCTGCCTCGAACTTGCGCGCGCCTCCGCCCCCAGCCTCTTCGAGAACCGTCCGCAACATAAATAACTCGTCGCAGCCGGACGTCAGGGGTTCCAACCTCCTCTCCAAAAATTCGTCACCTGTTCGTAACTTGCCGCCCATCATTGCCTGCCCAATCATGTCCGGATGAATCCGGCAGATTTGTTTGCCCACCAAACTGACACCCTTGACCTCGCTCCCGGCGAAACGCTTTTCCGCCAAGGCGATGCCGGCGACACCATGTTTGTGGTCCTCGAAGGCACGTTGGATGTTCGCGTCGGTGACAAGGTGGTCGAACATGCCGCCCGCGGCGCCATCATCGGTGAGATGGCCTTGATCGATCCGGCGCCGCGCAATGCCACCGTCACTGCCACCGCCCATTCACGCCTGGTCAAGGTGGACCAGCGCCGTTTCCATTTTCTCATCCAGCAAAATCCGTTTTTCGCCACGCACGTCATGAAGGAACTCGTTGAACGCCTCCGTGCCACGAATAAAATTCTGGCATCTGCCTGAGGCTGCTTCGCGCCGGCCTTCCCGCAAACCAAAATCGGCCTTCGACTCGTTGTTTGTTGAATCTAAAGCAATTGTTCAACTGCTGTCCCCTCTCCCAGAGGGCGAAGGAAAAGGCCACAGTCAAAGACCAATAAATTTCTTTTCAAAAGGCGCACCCCGAAATAACTTTCCCAATCCCTCCATTCTGCTAAAAACCTTTTATAGCCATGGACTTTTTCGACCGTGCGGCGCGTGCTCAGAAGCAAACCCGGAGGCTGGTCTGGTTGTTCGGACTGGCCGTGCTGGCCGTGCTCCTCGTGAACAACCTTCTGATCGCCTCGCTCTGCTTTATCTTCCGGCATCCAACGCTGAAGCTGGAATTCATTTCAACCGGCATTTATCTCTTTGGCGAAGCTTTGGTTTACCCGCGTCATTTTCTGCAACTGATCTGGGATCCGCAGCTCATGTGTGCAATCTCCTTCGCCACCTTGCTCTCCATTTCCGCCGGCTGCTATTACAAAATTCGCCAACTGTCCGCCGGTGGCCACGTCGTCGCCACCTTTCTCGGCGGTTGCCGCATCCCCGCCGACACCGCCGATCCTGATGAACGGCGTCTGCGCAACGTCATCGAGGAAATGGCCATCGCCTCCGGCACGCCCATCCCCGAGGTCTATATCCTGCACAATGAACGCGGCATCAATTCCTTTGCCGCCGGCCACACGCGCGATGATGTCGCCATCGGCGTCACCCGCGGCTGCCTGCAACTGCTCACGCGGGATGAATTGCAAGGCGTCATCGCCCATGAGTTCAGCCACATTTTGAACGGCGATACGCGCCTCAACATGCAGCTGATCGGGCTCGCCCACGGTCTTTTCTGGCCCACCCTGATCGGTCGCGTCCTTATCTATGGCAGTCTCACGCCGGAACCGGATGGCAATTCCTTCCTGTTTAAACGCGATGAACCCAAAATTCTCCCCACCGCCCCGCTGGGTTTCATCTTTGTCATCCTGGGTGGTATCAGCCTTCCGTTCGTCAGGCTCATCAAAAGCGCCATCTGCCGCCAGCGCGAATGGCTCGCGGATGCCGCCGCCGTGCAGTTCACCCGCTATCCGGATGGCATCACCGGCGCGCTCAAGAAAATCGGCGGCCTCTACAAACGTGGCCGGCTCGCCAGTCCGCATGCCGAGGTCGCCAGTCATTTATATTTTGCTGATTCTCATTACGAACCCTGGCTCAACATCGTCGCCACCCATCCGCCGCTGAAAAAACGCATCACCGCCATCGACCCCGCCTTTGACGGCCAATTTCCCAAGGTGACCATGCTGGCCCCCAACCAGTTTGAGCGCGACCAGGTATTTGCCGAAGCCTTGGGCAATGTCCTGACCGCCAAAAAAATTCTGCCCGACCTTTCGCTTGGGCTGGACAGTCAAGCGACCAGCGAACATCTCCGGCAGGTGGCACTGATGCGCATCAACCTGCCGCCCGAATTGAAGGCCGCCTTGCGCACGCCCGCCGGTGCAATGGGCATCATCTTCTCCCTGCTCCTGAGCAATGACGATTCCGTCTGCGCGGCGCAATCGGACATCTTGCGTCAAAATCTCTCGCCGGAGCTGTTGGCCGACATCGTCACACTGGCCCCGCAAATCGACACGCTCGGCGACCGCTACAAGCTTACGCTGGCCGAATTCGCCGTGCCCGCCCTGCGTCAAAACACCACGATGGCCAACGACACTTTCAACCGGATCATGCAGCAACTCATCGAGTGCGAAGGTTCGATTGATCTTTTTGAATACACCCTGATGAAGATGATCGCGCGCCAGTTGCGCGCGTATTTTTCCGGCCCGGACCTGGGCCAGGGGCGCGGCGGGCGATTGCAAGATTTGTTGCCGGAATGTTCGGTGGTCCTCTCGGCCATCGCCCATGTTGGTGCGGAAAATGAAACCGAAGCCCGGGCGGCCTTCGCCAGCGGGGTGGAATTTCTCGACATCCGAATTACCAAACCACAATTCCTCACGCGCAGCGAATGGGACCTCTCCAAAGTGGATTTTGCGCTCACCAAGCTCGCCAGCTACCACCAACCGCTCAAGCTGAACGTCCTTCTTGCCTGCGGCCGCACGGTCGTCGCCAACGACCACGTCAACGATCGCGAAGCCGAGCTCCTCCGCGCCATCGCCGATTCTTTCAACTGCCCCGTCCCGCCTTTCGTTGAATCCCTCCGCAACCGAGAACTGGCCGGCAATGTTTAAAATTACTTCGCCGTGACCACCACGTAATTCTTCTTCCCCTTGCGCAGCAAAATATGCCGGCCAAACAGCAAGTCGACCGACGTTACCGCGCGCGCCGCATTGGCCTCGCGCACATTGTTGATATTCACGCCGCCACCTTCGATGTCCTTGCGAGCCTGCCCTTTCGAAGGGCATAAGGCCGCATGCACCAAAAGTTCCGCCAAAGGAATGCCGGTGCCATCCAGTTTGGCCTTCTCAACTTCCTTCGTCGGCACCTCGCCCACGATGTCATTGAAAGTGGCTTCCGAAACGCCTGACAGTTCACCGCCGAAAAGAATTTCGCTGGCACGCACGGCTTCCGCTGTGGCGTGTTCGCCATGGATCAGATCCGTCGCCGCCTTGGCCAGCGCCCGGTGCGCCTCGCGCGCGCCGGGATTTGCCGTGTGTTTTGCTTCCAGTGCGGCAATATCTTCCGCCGTCAGGAACGTGAAATATTTCAGATAACGGATGACATCCGCATCTGCCGTATTGATCCAAAACTGGTAGAACTTATAGACGCTCGTGCGCTTCGGATCCAGCCAGATGGCGCCCGCCGCCGTCTTGCCGAACTTTGAGCCGTCCGTGTTCGTGATGAGCGGCAATGTCAGCCCCAACACCTGCTTGCCGAGTTTTTTGCGCGTGAGTTCGATGCCGGCGGTGATGTTGCCCCATTGATCGCTGCCGCCAATCTGCAATTCACAGTTCTGCTCGCGGCTCAGCACCATGAAATCAAACGCCTGCAGCAGCATGTAGCTGAATTCCGTGTAACTGATGCCCACTTCGCGGTCTTCCATCCGCGACCGCACGCTCTCCTTCGCCACCATCTGGTTGACGGAAAAATGCTTGCCGATATCCCGCAGAAAATCGAGGAACGAGATGCCCGCCGTCCACGACGCATTGTCCATCAGTCGCGCCGGGTTTTGTTTTGTCTCAAAATCCAACAGCTTCGCGAGTTGTACCTTCACGCTCGCGATGTTGTGATCGAGAATTTCGCGGGTGAGCAACTGACGTTCCGCTGTCTTTCCGCTCGGATCGCCAATTGATCCCGTCGCACCGCCCGCCAGGGCGATGGGATGGTGCCCCAGCATCTGAAAACGTCGCAATGCCAGCAGCGGCACGAGGTTGCCCACATGCAAGCTGTCCGCCGTCGGGTCAAACCCGCAATAAAGCGTGATGGGCGCGCCGATTTTCCTCGTCAATTCCTCCGTGTCAGTGCAATCCGCCACGAGGCCGCGCCATTTCAATTCTTCCAAGATGCTCACTCGGAAAGGATAAAACAACGGGTACAAAATGTCATTTCCATTTGCCGACACACTTTGGACTTTGGCCCCGGCGATTTCATCTTTACCCTGCGCGCGTGTCAAAGATGCTGAAAGCCTCCGGCGCCATGGCCGCCGCCACTTTGTTGAGCCGCGTGCTCGGCATGGTGCGCGTGATGGTCTACGCCAATTTTATGGGCGACAAGTGGGTGGCCGGTGCGTTCACGTTTGCATTCCAGATCCCCAACCTGTTCCGCCGCCTGCTCGGCGAAGGCGCCTTGACCGCCGCCTTTATTCCCATCTTCAAGGAACGGGAACGCAACCACGGCGAAGTCCAGATGTGGCATGCCGCCAACGCCGTCATCTCCGGCCTGGTCATCGTCGCCTCGGTCTTGAGCGGCGTTGTGATGGCAATTATCGCCATTGTTCTCGCCGTCCACAGCTTCGATGCCAGCACCGGCCTCATGCTGCGGTTATTGCTCGTCATGTTTCCCTACATGATTCTGGTATGCATTGCCGCCGTGATGATGGGGATGCTCAATGCGCGCGGCCATTTTTTCATTCCCGCCATGGGCGGCACTACGCTGAACCTGGTGATGATCGCCTCCGTGCTGTTCTTCGCCCCGCGATTGGGCCTCGATCTCCCCAAGGAAGGCCGGCTGCCCGTCCAGATCTTTGCGCTCGCCTATGGCGTGCTCGTGGCCGGCGCGGCCCAAGCGGCTTTTCAGACTCCCACCTTGTGGCGTGAGGGTTTCCGGTTCCGTTGGGTATCGCCTTGGAAAAACGAGACTGTCCGGCTCGTCGCCACCCGCATGATCCCCGGCACCATCGGCGTGGCCGCCTTTCAACTCAACGTTCTCCTCGTACAAGGTCTCGCTTTCTGGATCGATCCGCGCATCAATGCCTCGTTCGAATACGCTGTGCGTCTCATGGAATTGCCGCAAGGCATGTTCGGCATCTCGCTCGCCACCTATCTGCTCACCACGTTGAGCAGCCTGGCGCTGGACAAAAATTATCCGGAATTCAAAGCCCAGCTTCGCCATGGCCTGGGCTCACTGCTGTTTGTCAACCTTGTGGCCGCCGCCCTGCTGGTGGCACTCGCGGAACCTATCATGCGGCTGCTGTTCGAACGTGGCGAATTCACCTCCGATTCCACCGGCCGCGCGGCGATCGCGCTCGTTTATCTGGCCCCGGGGCTGGTGGCCTTCTCGGCGGTCAACGTCTTGGCTCGCGCCTTCTTTGCCTTGGAAGATACCAAGACGCCGATGAAGATCAGCCTGGTCTGCCTGGCCTTGAACCTGATGCTGGCGACTATCCTCGTCGTTCCGCTGAAGCAAGGCGGTTTGGGCATCGCCAACACCACCACCTCCATCATCAATGTGGCCTTGCTGCTGTTTGCGCTGCGCAAAAAATTAGGGAAGCTCGAGATGCAATCACTCCGCGATACTATCCGTCCGCTGGTGTTGGGCGCGCTGCTTGCCTGCGTGGTCGCCTGGTGCACTTGGACGTGTTGGGAACAATGGCTTGGCCACAAAACCCTCCTGCTCAAGATCGGTGCCGTGTTCGTCCCGGCAACCATTGCCGGAAGCATCTACGGACTCACCGCCATGCTTTGCAAAATCCCGGCCGCCAAGGAAATGACCGGCCTCTTGCTGATAAAATTTAAGCGCTTTAAATAGCCACCGTTGCGATCCAGCCTTTGTCGCCGAAACGGCCCTTGAATTTCTCTGCCAGGCTTTCCGCCGTCGCCAGATTTTCGGCGATAGCGAACGTTGTCGAGCCGCTGCCCGACATCAGCGAAACCAGCGCGCCGTTCTCGCGCAAAAATTCTTTGTAGAGCGACAACACCGGATATTTGTCAAACGCCGGCGCTTCCAATGAATTGAAGATTTCGACCGCCGCTGCGGACAGGTCTTGGTGCTTCAGCTTTTCCACCAATCTTTGCGCTTGGCCAGCCTTGCCATACGCTTCTGGAAAGCGGGCGAGATTTTGATACGACCAAGGCGTTGAAATGCCAAAACCGGGATGCACCAGAAAAAACGCTTTGCCACGCAACGCTAAAAAATTGTCCATTGTCTCCACC
>DASZCA010000161.1:0-27212 GCA_035943555.1 Verrucomicrobiia bacterium | reverse complement strand
CTTCGTGGAACTTGTTCCTACACCCAAGATCATCGCCGAACTGCGCGCCTGGTTTCCAAAAACAAAGATCATCGGTTGGAAATTCGAAGCCGATGGCCTGCGTCCCGACGCCCTCCGCAGCGCCAAAAAACAGATCGCCGCCTGCACTACGGATGCCTGTGTCGCCAATGGCCCCGCCTACGGCAAAGGTTTTAACATCGTCACCCCGCGCAGCCAGAAACATTTCTCCACCGCCGCCGATTTGTTCCCCGCGTTGGAAAAATTGATTTAGTATCTGAGATGGTGGGCGGACAACGCCCTCGTGTTAGCGAGTGCTGATGCGACTTAAAAGTCGCGCTCCTGCGGACGGGGCGCGGCGTTTACGCCGCTTCAACGTTCACCGGCCCGAGCGCGTTTTTTTATTTTACAGCGTCCGACAAATCAAAACATTTTTGATCCGGCATCTAAAATTGTGGCTGATGGCTGGCCGGGGGAAAGAGGAAGCAGGTGAGGCTGGGCGTTCGAACTGACTTCGATTTCCTTTTTCCATTTGTCTACGCGAAACATGAACCAAATCACCATCATCGCCGCGCTCGCGATGCTTGCCCAAAACAACGCATCCCACGTGGCGATGTCATCGCGATAATCCCACGCTTCATCATCCTGCCAGTCGCCGCCGTAGACATTGGCCATCGCATCTCCCGGCGCGCCCGGTATGGCCAGCACATCCACCCAGTTCTGATTCCCCCGTGTTTCAAGGTCGTAGCGATAGCTCCATGCCGTCAAATAACCTGAGCCCGCCCCGAAGATCAGCCCCGCCACCGGCACCGCCCAGACAAGCATCGTAAACCGCACCTGCTTCAAAAAGCCACGGCAATGAATCTGAAAGCGTTTGATCAAATAACTTCCCACCAAAACCAGCAGCAAGCAGGGCACCCCGAGAATCAGCCAGCACAAGACGAATATGCCGGCCATTTCGGGCAGGTTGCTTGCTTGCATGTTTTGGAAGAGGGGCATGTATTATCGCTAATTCTTTTTTGATTGGTCCGATAACTTCCGCCATAACAAGACGAGGAAAATAAAACCGATCGCTGCTGTGAAGGCCGGTAAGTACATGTTGCGTGCAGCCATGAAAGCCTCTGCAATCAGGTGTTCAACATTAGCTCCTTCCTTGTCCATTCGATTCCAAACCGGGTCGTGCAGAACAATCCACGCCGATACTCGTGTGAGCGCCCATGTGATGGTGACCAGAGTGATTATCAGCAAAGTCGCCAGCAACATTATCAAAGATTTCATATGGGTTGAGATATTTGAATCGCTAGCTTTCACATATCGTCCACCGCTTTCATCCCTCCCGCTTGCTGAATTCCCGGATCATCGCTTTCCACCACGCCGCGAGCTTTTCCTCCGGCCGCACCCAGACCTGTTGATGCAGCCAGACCATCACGCCTTGATCCGCCATCACGGCCATGCGTTCGGCGGGCTTCAATTTTTCCGGTCCGGCCGCGAGCAGCTTTTCTCCCAGTTCCCGCACCGCATCGGTGCCCGCGCCGATGCGCGTGAGATGTTCTGCATAAACAGGGTTCAATTGTTTTTCCCGCAACAACGTCACGTGGATGGCGTTCACATACGGATCCAGCACGGCGTTGGCGAGGCCCGCATGCGGACGGCAGCGCTTGGATTCCGTCTCGTCCTCGGTGAGTTCGTGGATCTTCATCCGCGACCGCAGCGACACCAGTTCCATCGGCGGCTTCGTTTCTTCCGGCGTCAGGAACAGGCCCAAACTTTTCGCGCGTCCGCCCAAGGAGCGTCGGCTGGTCAGCACGCTCAACGGAATGGAAAATACCATGCCCGCCAGCACCGGCGTGAACCACCAGAACAAACTGGGATCCAATTCCCATGTGCCCCAGCCCCAGGCCACGCCGATCAACGTATGACCCCAGTGCCGTTGCGCGGCGTATAGCCAGTCCGTGCCGTCCGCCGTCCGCCGTTGTGTCGTCCAACCCACGCTGATACCCGCGATGTTCGTCAGCACAAAGCGCGTATGCCACAACATCAGCAGCGGCGCGTGCAACGTGGAGAAGATGGTTTCGCCGATCACCCCGCCGGTTGCGTTGAGCAGTCCGCCAAATTCCTTCCGGCGCGGCCAGTCGAACGCGAGATCGATCAATGACAGTAACTTCGGCAGCATGATCACCACCATGCAGATGATAAAAATCAGGAAGGCATGCTCGGTGGGACTCAGCCCCGCGAGATACGGGTTGAAAGCCCGCACCTGGATGTCCGACAGCCCCTCGTACTTGTGCATGCAATAGATCCAGTCGTATGTGACCAGGAACGCCAGCCACAACGGGCTTGCCATGTAGCCGAAGATGCCGAAGAACAGGTGCAGCCGGCTCACGCCGCGCAAACCTTTGCCGAAGATGACCAGCCCGTGTTGCAGGTTCCCCTGGCACCAGCGCCGTTCGCGTTGCGCGTTTTCGATGAGCGCCTGCGGCGCTTCCTCATAGCTGCCTTCAAGATCATAGGCCAGCCACACCGCCCAGTTTTCCCGCAGCATCAGCGCGGCTTCCACAAAATCATGCGAGAGGATCTGCCCGCCGAACGGCTTGCGCCCCGGCAGATGCGGCAGATCGCAGTACTGCATGAACGGCTCCGTGCGGATGATGGCGTTGTGGCCCCAGTAATTGCCGAAATCCAGCGCCCAATAATTCAATCCCGAGATGAACACCGGCGCATACAGGCGGTTGGCGAATTGCTGGATGCGCCCGAACAGCGATTCCGCGTTCACCAATGCCGGCACCGTCTGGATCAGGCCGGTCGTGGGATGCGCTTCCATCAATTTCACGAGGTCCACCAACGTTTCGCCGCGCATCACGCTGTCCGCATCGCAGCACACAAAATAGCGATACCGCTTGCCCCACGTGTTAAGAAAATCGCGCACGTTGCCGCTCTTGCGCTCTTCGTTGAACAACCGGCGGCGGTAATAGATTTTGCCGAGCGCATCCAGGTCCCGCACCAGTTCGCACCAGTTGGATTCTTCCTCCACCCAGCGATCCGGATTGGTCGAATCGCTCAGGATGAAAAAGTCGAACTTGCCGATCTGCCCGGTCCGTTCCAAGGATTCATACGTCGCGCGCAATCCCTCGAGCACGCGCACGGAATCTTCATTGTAGATGGGGAAAATAATGGCGGTGCTCGTGCCCTCCATGCTCTGTTCCTTGTAAGGCTTGAGCCCCGTGATCCGCCGCTTGGTGCCGAACAGGCGGATAAAAAAACCGTATACCCCGTGCATGCAACCCACCGCCGTGAGCAGAAACAGGATGATGAACAGCACCAGCAACACCGTCCGCGAGGCACTCCATCCGCTGCGCCACAGCAGGTCGGCGAACAGCAGCGAGACAAATCCCGTCAGCACCAGCGCCGAGGTGAAAAATAAAAACAACCGCAAGCCGCGCCGGAGGCGCGGAAGCGGGGCGTTCACAATGGTCGGTGCGCCAGTCATTTTTCCTTGAACCAGTCGATGATCCCTTGGAATTGGGCCTTCACCGTCTCAAAGCCGCCGTGTGTCAGCCAGAACAAACCCACCAGCAGCAACGCAAACCCCGTCCACACGACGACCATGCGGACATACGGCAGCCGGCCAAAATTCGTGAGCGTAGTGATGGGGCCGAGATCCAGCGGACGCGGGGCCATCTTGGAAAGCTGAAAATCCGGGCCGGCGCGGAAGAAGCTTTCGCGCATGGAATCCACAAAATCCTGCGGCCACGGCCCGGGCCGCAAAAATTGATCCTGCCATTTGCCGGGCATGTCCGCCAGCAGCAGCGCCAGCCGTCCGCGCGTCGAGAGCGTCTGTTCGCTGCCGATCGGCGAGGTCTGCAACACTTCCGCAAACCACTCCGTCACGATGTGGTCCATCTCCTCGGCGGCGATCTCTGTGGCGGAGCGCTTGGGTTCCTTGGGCGCGCGGCGCTGGGCGCGTTCGAGCACGCGCAGCACAAGCTGCCCCAACAGGGGTTTGTTGCGGATGCGGAGGGCGTGAAAGTAGTTCTCCACCTTCACATACGCCGCGTTCCACTCCTCCAGCGAGCGCCCGGCGATCTCGCCGGACACATCGGGCAGAATTTTTAAGGCGGGCTCCATTGATACACCCAAGTTTCACCGATGACGTTCGTGCCCTGCTGCAACGTGCAGCGCAGGTCCACCGTTTCGTGGCTGTCCGGCTTCGGCTGCATCTTCACGATCGCGCGCCATGTGCCGAGAAACGTGTTCCGCATGACGAAACTGTCCACGATATGCGCGTCGCCGCTGCAACTGACCACCGCCGTCGGCGGTTTGTCCTCGGGAATCTTGTCAAATTTCGGTCCGTCAAAATCGATCACGAACTGGCGTGCGCCCTTAAATTGCTCATCCAATCCTACGCGCGTTGCCACCACGCGATCCGGCGAACGTTTGATATCCGCATCGCCGCCTTCCCAATGCAGCGTGTAGCCAAAACGGTACGGCGTGAGCGGTGCCGGCTTGTTCTTCGGATCCCAGAACGCCACGACGTTATCCAACCCCTCATAACCGGTGCTCAATTCCAGCAGATGCAGGTCGCCATCACCCCAGTTGCCATCCGGTTCCACCCAGACGCTCGGCACCTGATGATAAAGATTGAACGAGTCCTGATATGCCGCAAAATTCCGTTCCCGTTGCAACAGGCCGAAACCTTTGATGTTCGGCGCGGAAAAAACCTGGTGCCGCATCTGCGCCGGGTTGTCGAGCGGGCGGAAGAACACTTCGCCGTTGCCCATGTGAACGAGCAACCCGTCGCTGTCATGCACTTCGCTCCGGTAATCATCAAACTTCCGTTCCGTGTTCTTGCCGAACCAGAACATGCTCGTCAGCGGCGCGAGGCCGAAAGTCTTCGTCGGCCGGCGGTTCTTGTCTGCGGCAGCGATCTTTTTGGGGTCACGGAAATAGACCACCGCCCGGATGCTGGCCGTGGTCGTGTCGCCGGGATGGATGTCAAACTCATATGCCCCCGCGCAGCTCACGCTGTCGAGGATCGCAAAAAGATGCAGCGAATCTTCATTCGTGCTGGCCGGTTTGCCCAGCCACCAATCGGTGAAGATGGGAAATTCCTCCGACCGGTCGCTCTCGCCGCAATCCAGCGCCAGCCCCCGCGCTGATTCGCCATAGCGCAGATTTTTCCCCAACAGGCGAAAATAGCTTGCGCCTAAAAACGAGCCCAGTTCATCCCAGCGGTTCGTAGCGTTGAGTTCGCTCAGGATGCGAAAACCCGCGTAGCCCGCGTCCGACGGGATCTGTTTACCGATGTTCAGGCTGTGATAATTGAAAAAGTCCTGCACGAACCGGATCGGCTGGGTGTGCGAGGCTGAAAATTCATTGATATGGATCGGCTCGTGGTAGATGTAACCCGGATGGAAAAATTCAACATGGAACGGCAATCCCGCCGCCGCCCAGAGCGCGCGATCATGGTTGAACTCGATCTGCCGGTACTTGTCGTAATCGAGGTTTTCCGGCCGCAAGACGGAGGGCAGGTCCACATGGGGCGAGTGGAACGGCGCCTTGGCCCGGTCCAAGGCACGCTGGGCCACGTAGTCCAAGTTGACCTCGGCGGTTTCCGCGCCAAAGCCCACCGACGTCCGCAGCACACTAACGATGATCAGCCACAGGGCAAAAGCTCGCCACATTTCAGCTAAAGAGAAACCAAACCGGCCCAATTTGCAAGTTCACACGCATTGAACGGCATACGCCGCCGCCCAAAAAGTCAATTTAAACTTTTTTGACACAAAGACTTACACCGCAAACTGTGCGTTCACTGTGCTATTTTAACCGCGCCGCCAGCCGGTTTTATGAAGCAATAAGATCGGTAAGAGAGTTCCCCCCCGGCCAAAGCATTGTAGATGCGCGAACCCCGCGTTCCCGCGAAGTCCCGTCCCAATCCGTGAAGAAATTTCGGCAGATGCCGTGCGATCAATGCCTGCGAGGTCGTGGAATTGCGTTCCATGCCCCGCAAAACCTCCGCATTGATGTTGCGGGTGTGTTGCAATTCGAGCGGCGCACCCGCAAGGGCGGCTTCCCATTCCGCCCAACGCTCTTTAAACCGAAAATCGGCGTACAGAAAATGCCCGCCCGGTCGCAACACCCGCGCCACCTCCGCCAGAAAGCGCGGAAAATCCGGATAGCAATGCGAGGCTTCCACATTGATGACCGCATCAAACGTTTCGGGCTTAAATGGCAGGTTGCCGGCATCACCTTGCACGAATTCCAATCCGCCCAGCCGATGACGCTCGTGGCAAAAAGCGATCCCGGTCGGGTTCAAATCCAGAGCCGTATAGCTTTTCGGCCGTAGCGTCCGGGTCAGATAGGATGCCCCGCCGCCATGTCCGCAACTTACCTCCAAGACATTTTTCCCTGCTAACGGCGCCTGCGTCGCGACATGGTGATAGAGCTGGATACACGCGCGGTTCACCTCATCGCCGGGAGCCAGCGGAATGTTCATCGGCGGCGCTTCTTCAAACGCGTAATTCAAAAAAAGGATGCCATCGCCCCGCAACCGCCGTGTGAGAAAGGGATACCACAACCGCCAGATGGCCTTGCGGACCGGTGCGATGGAAAAAAGATGATCAATGACAGGCACGCGCCAGCTTTGCCCAAAGTGCGCCGGAAGCCAATCCTGTTCGGTGGCGGAGTCTCGTCATTTGCCGTATCACAGGGATTGGACTATCCTTCTCCATGCCGGAAACCAAACCATGGGAATTTAAGCTGCTCTACGATGGTCAATGCCCGATGTGCCGCCGCGAAGTGGCCTGGCTGAAGAGCCGGAACCGCGAAGGCAAATTGGCTTTTGAGGACATTTCTATGCCGGGTTTCGAACCGTCGCGTTACGGACTGACCCATGAGCAAGTGATGCAGGTGATGCATGGTGTCTATCCCGACGGACGGGTCGTCACCAAACTGGCCGCTTTCCGCCAGGCTTATCAATGCTTGGGAATGGGTTGGTTGCTCGCACCGACCGGCTGGCCGGTGCTGCGCGGCATTTCGAACCGGGGATATGAATGGTTTGCGCGCAACCGCATGTCCATTGGAAAACTTTTCGGCGGTCCGGTCTGTGAAAACGGCGCTTGTGATGTCGCGGCGCGAAAAAATCCCTGAGCCTTAATCCAGCGTCTGCCGGTAACGCTTGATGCCGATGGTCACCATCACTACGAAGAACAGCGCGATGGGCCACAAATCTGGCGCCACTTCTGTGATGCCGTTCCCTTTCAATAGAATACCGCGCACGATCCGCAAAAAATGTGTCAGCGGCAGGCATTCGCCGATCACCTGCGCCCAGCCCGGCATGCCGCGGAACGGAAACATGTAGCCGGAGAGCAGCAGCGACGGCAGGAAGAAGAACATCGCCATCTGCATCGCCTGCAACTGGTTCTTGGCCACGGTCGAAAATGTGATGCCCACGGCCAGGTGCGCCACGATGAACATGAACACCAACACCAGCAGCAGAGGAATACTCCCCAAGATCGGCACATCGAACAGGAACTTCGCCGCCAGCAAAATCAGGAACACCTGCACATAGCCCACCATGATGTAGGGGATCATCTTGCCGAGGATCACTTCGCCCGGTCGTACCGGCGTGGACAGCAGATTTTCCATCGTGCCCCGCTCCCGCTCACGGGTGATCGCCAAGGCAGTGATCATGACCATGGTCATCGTCAGCATCACACCCATGAGGCCGGGCACGATGTTGTACTGTGTAATGTTTTCCGGATTGTAATGTTGCTGCACCACCAGGTTGAACGGGGCGGAAGCTGTGTGCAGCTTCGCCAGCGGCCCTTTGAGGTCGCGGTCTAAAATCACCGGCGTGAGTGAATTCATGGCGGCGATCGCATAGCCCACCGCCGTCGGATCCGTCGCATCCGCTTCCAGCAACAGATCCGGCCGTTCCCCGCGCAGTACGTTCCGTGAGAAATCCACCGGGATCTCCACGACGAACTGCACCTTATTTTCTGCGAGCAACGTCTGGATTTCTTTTTCGTTCTTCGGTTCCTTGACGATGTCGAAGTAGCTGCTGTTACGCATGCCCCAGATGATGGTGCGCCCGAAGATGCCGTTGTCCTGCGAATATACGGCGGTCGGCAGATGCTTCGGGTTGGAATTGATCGCGTAACCGAACAGCATCAACTGCAGCATCGGCACGCCGATCATCATCCCGAACGTCATGCGGTCGCGCCGCATCTGGATGAATTCCTTCACCACCATGGCGCAAAAACGGCGGAAATTAAAAGAGTGCAAGGTCACGAGAAATTATCCTTCGCCGTTTCCATCAGGCTGATGAACACATCCTCCAGCCCGGACTCGATCTTCTCCCAGTGATACTCCGGGTTCATCCACGGATTCACACTGGCACGTAATTTTTCCGCATCCCGTCCGCTGACGTGGAGCGTCGTGCCGAAGGCGACAACTTGTTCCACCCCCGGCAGTCCGCGCAATTTTTCCGCCAACACGTGCAGGTTCTTGCCGGTCACCGACCAGGTCGTGAGCTTGGCGCCTTTCAAGACATCCGCGACCGTGCCGCTCGCTAGCAAATTGCCATAGGCGATGTACGCGAGCCGATGGCAGCGTTCAGCCTCATCCATGTAATGCGTCGTGACCATTACGGTCAGTCCGCCGGCGGCGAGTTGATGGATCTCCTCCCAAAAATCGCGGCGCGCTTTCGGGTCCACGCCGGCCGTCGGTTCATCCAATAACAGCAGTTGCGGTTCGTGGATGAGGCAGGCTGCGAGGGCGAGCCGTTGTTTCCAGCCGCCGGAAAGCGTGCCCGCCAATTGCTTGCGTCGTTCGATCATGCCGAGGCGTTCCAAGCTTTTATCCACGGCGGCTTTGCGCGACGGAATTTCGTAGAGACGCGCGATGAAATCCAAATTTTCCTCGATGGTCAGATCTTCATAGAAGCTGAACCGCTGGGTCATGTAGCCGACATGTTTTTTGATCTCGGCGCTCTGGGTGCGAAAATCATAGCCCAAACAACTGCCCTCGCCGCCATCGGGTTTAAGCAAACCGCAGAGCATTCGTAAAAAAGTTGTCTTGCCGCTGCCGTTTGGCCCGAGAAATCCGTAAATCTCCCCCGGTCGCACCTGCATGGCGATGTTGTTCACCACCGTGCGCGTCCCAAATTTCTTGGTCACGCCGCGCACGTCGATGACGAATTCGCTCGCGCTCATGGTCACGGCAGTTTCACATCCACCGGCTGCCCCGGCCGCAATTCCGGCGCATCGGCCGCGGAAAATTTCGCTTCGATCATGAAAACCAGCTTGGACCGGTTCTCCCGGTTATAGATCACCGGCGGCGTAAATTCTGCCTGCGCGGAAATATAATTTACCGTGGCGGCATACACTTTTGCCGTCCCGTCGAAGGTCACGTTCGCGGTCGCGCCGGTCTTGATCTTCGGCAAGTCCTCCTGCGGAACAAAAAACCGCACCTTTAGATTGTCCGGCGGCAAAAGGGCGATCACCGGATTTCCCGCCGCCACCCATTCGCCCTGCCGGTACAGCGTGTCTTGCACAAATGCGTTCGTCGGGGCGGCTTGCTGCTTCTGGTCGAAGGACCATTTGGCCTTGTCCAATGCCGCCGCTTGGGAGGCAAGCTGCGCTTCGGCGGTATCCCGGTCGGCGCGCGCGGTATCCAGTTCTTCGGCCGAGACCACGGCGGACGGGCTTTCGCGCAGTTCCTTGCGGCGTTGATAGTTTGACGCCGCCAAATCGCGGCTCGCGGTGGCCTGGGCGAGATTTTTTTGTGCCTGGTCCAGCGCGGCAGCTTCGGATTGGCGTTCCAGTTCAAACAGCATCTGCCCCGCTTTCACCGTGTCCCCGCGCGCGACCGTCAATTTATTCAGCGCGCCGCCGAGAGGTGACGCCACGTAGACATATTCGCCTTCGACATAACCTTGATAGGTGCCGGGCGGCTTGCCGGAGCAGCCGGCCAGCATGACCGCCAAAAATAAGCTGACGGGGAAAAAGGTTAAAAAACGGCTGGTTTTCATTGAGTATTCGGTTGCCGGGAACGAAAGAACGAAATTTTTATTGACGTGTCAAACAAATGTTTGAATCTTGTGTTTGAATCGTGAGACTAAAAACTGAAACCAAGCCCGTCGCCCCCCATCAGGACGAGACGCGGCAGCAGCTCTTGGAAGCGGCGGGCGAAGTGTTCGCCGATGCCGGCTTCCGCAATGCCACGGTCCGCGAAATCTGCCGGCGCGCCGGCGCGAACATCGCCGCGGTCAATTATCATTTCGGCGACAAGGAGCGGCTATACACCGAAGTGCTGAGTTATTCGCACGGCAAAACCGTCGAGAAATACCCGCCGTTGCTGGGCCTGTCCGAAGATGCCCCCGCAGAAAAAAAACTGCGCGCCTTCATTTTTTCGCTGCTGTTGCGGATTTTTGATACCGGCCCAAACTCCTGGCACGGCCGCCTCATGGCGCGGGAGATGATTGAACCGTCGCCGGCACTGGACTCACTGATCGAGGAACGCATCCGGCCCATGTCCGCCCAGCTTTTCGAGATCGTCGCTGAAATCCTGAACCGGCCGGGCACCGATGATTGCGTGCGGCTGTGCGCGTTCAGCGTCGTTAGCCAGTGCACCTTTTACAAGCATTGCAATCCGGTGATGCTCCGCCTGTATCCCAAGTCCGAGATGGATGCGGCGCAGATCGAATCGACGGCCGATCACATCACCAAGTTTTCGCTGGCGGCGTTGAAAAGTTTTATTAACAAGAAGTAAGCGGTGACGGTTTTGATGCATTTTTAAAAAATTGGATATTTTTGGAATATGAAAATGATGAAGCTGATTTTTCCCGGGTTGCTCGCATTGCTGGCGGTCAATGTGTGCGTGGCGGACGATACCAACAATGTGCCGGCGTGGCTTTCCCGCCCGCTCTCGCTGGCGGATGCGCTGAACACCGCGCTCATCCAGAACGCCACCATCCTTAAGGCCCAAAATGATTTCGAAGCCTCGCAGGGGCAGGTTATCACGATCCGGGCGGTGGCTCTGCCGACAATCTCAGCGACGGGACAGTATGGCGATGAACAATCGTCGCTGGTGCAAAATTTTCCGGGTGCCACCAACGGCCAGCCCCATCAAAATTGGAGCACTGGGATCAAGATTTCGCAGACGATCTACGACGGCGGCAAATCCATCGCCGCGTTGCGTTCGGCCAACGTCACAAAAAAGCAGGCCACCGCCATCTTCCAGACGGCCGTCGCGGACACGTTGCTGCAGGTGCGTCTTGCCTATTACAACGTGTTGCTCGCCGAGCAGCAGATCACCGTGAACGAGGCTTCCGTGAAGCTGTTGCAGAAGGAACTTGAAGACCAGCAGCACCGCCTCGATGCCGGCACCGTCCCGAAATTTAATGTGCTTCGCGCCGAGGTGGCGGTGGCCAACCAGCGCCCGGCCCTGATCCAGGCGCGCAATAGCTATCGCATCGCGAAGAACAACCTCGCCAACCTGCTCGGCTATAATCTGCCGCGGGAAATCTGGGAAGACATCCCGTTGAACCTGACGGACGGTTTCGACACCACGCCCTTGCAGGTGAATCTGCCGGATGCCATCCAGGAGGCGTTGCAGAAACGCACTGAATTGGAGTCGTTGCGCCGCACCGTGGACTTGCAAAAACTCAACGTCGTCAGCGCGCGATCCGGTTATCAACCCAACGTCTCGGTTTTTGCCGGGTACGCGTGGCAGAGCTCGGAGTTTTCCGAACAACTCGGCGATCATTTCAATGGCTGGGACGCCGGCGCCCAGTTGGACTGGAATATCTTTGATGGCGCCGCCACCTACGGTCGCGTGAAAACGGCGAAAGCCCAATTGCAAAAATCCAAGACCGACCTCGCCGACCAGCAGCGCCAGATCGAGCTCGGCGTGCGCACGGCGTATTCCGATCTCGTGCAAGCGCGCGAGACGCTGGAATCACAGGAAAAAGTGCAGGAAGAAGCGGATGAAGCGCTCCGCGAAGCGAATGCCCGCTCGGATGCCGGCACCGGCACCCAGCTCGACGTGCTGGATGCCGAGACTTCGCTCACGCAATCCCGCACCACACAGATCACCGCCCAGCACGACTACGCCGCCGCCCGCGCCAATTTCGATCGCGCCATCGGCAAGGATCTGGCGCCGGTGAAGTGATCACCGGGGCGCGGCGTTTACGCCGCTTGAATGTCCAACAGCCCGTTGCGTTGTATAGTTTGATGGGTTGAAACGATCCTCATCCCTATTTTCCCCAAACCGCAAAAACGATAATAGCGCAACCTGCTATCATCGCAGCGATTACGGCGTCAGGATTTCTATCCGCAATTGCCCGAGATATTGCTGGGGCAATCGTGGGTCTAGCGAGCCATCCATCATTTTTTCCGGTGCGACGTGCCCATCGGCATATGTAACATTGGCTTGTTTGGCGTGGCGGAAATGGCCATGCGCATAATAGCTCGTGCTGGAAAAATTGGTGACGGCATCGAGGTAATACCATTCCTCCAGCATCGGGTGGTTATGCGAGGCGGGGGCTTGAAAATCATTCGCCTGCGCGGCGTCCGCAAAAAGTGCGAGGTTGGAAGGAATGCGGATGGCGGCGGCGGCGAAGGCGGCGCCCGCCGGGGAAAGCTGGCTGTCATAGCCGTAGCTGCAGACGACATTGGTGGCTTTGAGTTTGAACAGCGGACTGGAGGTGTCCAGCGACGGGCATAACCGCACGTCGCTCCCATTCAGGTATGGAAACAGCTTTCCGGCGGACAGATCAAACGGGCGCTGACCCTCGGGCTGGCTGTTGTCGATCCAGCCGAACCACCAGGTGGTGCCATTGTTGATATTGCCATCGGAGATCTTGAAACACTTCCCGATGTAATCGCCCCAATATAATTCCATGGCGAGGCCGTTTTGGCGGAGGTTGCCCGTGCAGTCGGCGCGTTTGGCCGTGGCTTTGCTCCGGCCCAGCGCCGGGAGCAGCAGCGCGGCCAGAATGGCGATGATGGCGATGACGACCAGCAGCTCAATGAGTGTGAACGCGCGTCGTTTCATGTCGCGGCCTCCAGATGGCGTTTCATCTGTTGAAAACCGTGGATCAACCGGAAGCCGGGTTGCAGGATGTCTTCGCCGGGAATCTCATGCACCCGGCCGGCGCACACCGCCGTCAATTGCTCCCAGCCCGGCCGGGCCGCGATCTCCGCCGTCCGGACCGGTTTGCCACACCACGAGGCGAAGATGACTTCGGGCCGCGCGGCGCAGACTTGCGCCGGCAAAACGACGCGTTCCTTCGCCGCCCGCCGGTTGCGCAATTCTGGAAAAATATCTTCACCGCCGGCGCGGTCGATCAATTCACCCACCCAGCCGATGCCAGAGACGAGCGGATCGTTCCATTCCTCAAAATAAACCCGCAGCCGGACCGTGCATACTACGGGCGACAGTTGCGCGCGGAAGACGGATAATAACTTTTCCGCCATCGCCTCGCGATCGACGATACGTGCCAGCAGGAGCAGTGTGTCTTCGATCTCCGCCAGCGTTCGCTGGTTCGTGGCCAGCACGGTCAATCCCCGTTGCATGAGTTCCGCGGCCAGTTTTGCCTGCACATCGGAAAAAGTGATGACCAGATCGGGCCGCAATTGCGCGATCTGCTCCACGTTCGCGGAACTGAAACCGCTCACCCGCGGACGGGCCGGCGCCTCCGGCGGCGCGTTGAAAAATGTCGTCACGCCGACCACGCGCTCCCACGCCCCGATGCGCCACAGCCAGTCCGCCGCCTCCGCGGAAAGGCATACGATGCGTTGCGGAAGGCGGTTCATTTGAAGGCAAACGGATTGGTTGCGACCTTGAACGGACAATGACGGCAACCGCTGTCACAACAATAGCCGCGCCGGAGATGATACACCTCGGTGAACACCATGAGCCCGCCGTCGAAATAAAAATCGCCCGGGAGAACTTTCGGCGCCGGGGCGCCGCCCGTCTTGGAACGGTGGAACTTCATCACACACGCCCGGCAGATGCAGGTGCGGTTCCGGGATTCCGCCGGTAATTGGGCGATGAGTTCCTCGGGGATCTTGACCTTCATGCACCAGCACGGTCCCTTGTAGATGGCGACGCTGCACATCTGGCAGTCGTTCAAACCGCCGCACAAGGGACACAGGCTGGGATTCTGGCTCATGGCCGGTCGGCGCGGATGCGGTAGCAGGCTGCGCTTGATGGTGCGTTGGTATCGGACAAAGTCAAGCTGGTGCCATTGCCGGCAGCCTGGATGGAGGCGCCCGTCCACGAACTAAAATTGGTGGTGCGTTCCAACGTGTAAAGCCAGTTGAGATGATCGGTGAACTGAACCTGCCAGGCCCCGTTGGTGAACGTCACGCCGAGGTTCTGTGCGGGCGGGGGCACGCTGACGACCAGGTTGGCCACGGTGCCGTGGGCGAGGACGGAATCAAAATCATCCCCGACGCTGCTGTAGCTGCAAACACAGAAGGTATCAGCCAAAAAATCATCGGTCGGATCCCCAAAACCATTGGGGCTGTTGAGTGCCAGCGGGGGCAGTGAAGCGATGGCGACGCCATTGACGCTGGTGGAGACGATGGCGGTCTGGTTGCTGGCCGTATAAGACATGCTGACATGCACCACTTGGCCGGTCGGCAGTTCATTATCAAAAATCGAGATGTCTTGCGGGGCATAGTCAAAGCTGTTGACCCCGGAGATGAACGAAGGAACGGTGGCCGCCGCCGAAGGAAAGACCGAGGAGCCAAAAGTATAATAGCCGTCCGTGTAATAGTCGAAACCGGCGACATTGGGGACGGTGCCAAAATTGCCCCGTTGGAAACTGGCGTTGGTGGCCCCGGCGAAGTTGAGGAATTCAAAGCCGAGTTGCAGGGGGCCGGTCTTGCCCGGTTCCACGCCGCTGGCGATGTCGTTCAGGTTCAGATCGAACGTCACGCTGAAGTCGTCATTCTTCGTGATGGTGGTGCCGAGCGGGTGGTAAAAATAGGTGTTTGTCTGGGTGGAATCCCAGGTGGCCACCAAGTTTTTATTAGTGGCGTTCCACTGGAAAAGGTTGGTGTTGCCAAAAACCTGCCAGCCATCCAATGACGGATCGCCGGTGAAATTTTCGGTGAAGGTGACGGCGTGGCCAACCGAAGCGGTCAGCAACGCGAGCAATAGAAGAGTGGATGTGCGCATGGTGTGGGTGACAGGTTTTTTTTAAATTTTACGACGGATGAAAAATACGGAGGCACCGAGCAGGGCGAGGGCGGCGGTCGCGGGCTCCGGCACGGCGGTCACGGCATCGATCTCCGATTTGCCGGAGAGCACGTCGATCCGGATGTAATCCACGCTGGCGAGGTTGATGCTGTCGCCATCGCCATCTTGCGCCCAGCCGATATCGAAACCGGTGCCGCCGGCGGAACCGGCGTAGAGCGAGCGGACGCCCGCGAGATTTTGGCCGGTGAAGCTGCCCGCCGTGAGCGAGGGATCAACCGGCTGGTACGGATTGCCGGTGCCATCCGTCGGAAATATGCCGTCCACCGTCGGTGCCAGTGCCGGGTTGAGCGTGAACCAGTTGATGTCATCCAGGCTCACTTCCACGCGGGTCGAGCCGGTGTTGTTGCCGCCCAGCGAGCCGTTGGCATTCCCGCCGGTGGTGGCGAAAAAAGTGTTACCAAAGATGATAAAGTCCAAACCATACGGATTGGAAGGATCGTTCAAAATCGGGTTGGCGAACTGGAGCGTGAGCGATCCGCCCGCGCCGATGGACACTAACTGGCTCTTCGAAAACGCCGGGGCGAACGGTGTGATCGCACCGCCGCTGGAAGGCGCGCCCAAGGCGGTGGCGGCATTCGTGAAACCGGCGGCGAAACCGGTGCCCGGAGTGTAGCCGATCACCGAAGTGGCGGACTGTGCATACATGGCGGCAGGGACGGCGAACAAGCTGGCCAACGCCAGCGAACGGATCTTCATTTGTGCTGATCTTTCAAGTTTGCCCGTGCAAAATAAATTGCGCGGACAGTTTTCCTGTGGGAAGACCAGCGCGAAGCCGGAAGATTTTGGAAATAAAAAAACCTCCAGACTCCGGCAAAACGGGGAATGAAGGCATTCAACGAGTCCCGCCGAAAACAGATCGGCGGGCTGGCTCCATCCTTCTCTTTGCGGAGAAGTTGCGGGGATGTTGATGGTTGAGAGTCTTTAGTTGCCGGCAAAAGCCGGACGACTAAAAGGTACAACCGTCAACTCGCCCCAGCGACGAGTGCAATCAAACCGGTATCCTGACTCGGGCTTCAGACCTTTTCCCGCCTTCCCAAATTAGTTGATAGTTTTTAGTTGATGGTTGATGGAGGGGCAACCTGCTTTGCTCCGATCAACTATCAACTTTTCGCTATCAACTTCTTTAGTGGCATTGGGAATTGTAGCCGTTACAGTGGCGCAACCGTCCCGGATTTTCACCGGGTTCCCTGACATTTGACTGCGATTGATCGGCGGAATCACTTCCGCCGTTTCAAAGAACGCGAAGAGCCTATAACAAAGCGGAAGGAGTTTCCAAGATTAAAACGGAAGAGCGATCTGACCGCTTACTGCATCGGCGTTGTGATGCCGCGTTGCTTTTGATATTTGCCTTTGCGGTCGGCGTAGGAGGTTTCGCACGTTTGGTCGGCGCGAAAGAATAACACCTGGGCCAGGCCTTCGTTGGCGTAGATCTTGGCAGGCAGGGGTGTGGTGTTGGAAATCTCCAAGGTCACGTGTCCTTCCCATTCCGGTTCAAACGGCGTCACATTGACGATGATGCCACAGCGCGCGTAGGTGCTTTTGCCGAGGCAAATCGTGAGGATATCACGCGGGATCCGGAAATATTCGATGCTCCGCGCCAGGGCAAATGAGTTGGGCGGCACGATGCAGATATCCGTCTGCATATCGACAAACGATTTCTCGTCAAAGTTTTTCGGGTCCACCACGGTGTTGAACACGTTCGTGAACACTTTGAATTCGTTCGCGACGCGCAGGTCATAGCCGTAGCTCGACAGCCCGAAGCTGATCGCCCGCCGCCCGCCGTCCAGTTCGCGAACCTGCCGTTCGACGAACGGTTCGATCATGTGTTGTTCGACCGCGAGGCGGCGAATTTCCTTATCAGCCAAGATGCTCATCTTTTACCAGGAAAGGGAGCCGCCAGTCTGATATTCCGTCACGCGGGTCTCGAAGAAATTCTTTTCTTTGCCGAGGTCGATCGTTTCGCTCATCCACGGAAACGGATTTTTCGCGCCGAACTTCACCGGCAGGCCGATGCGTTCGAAACGGCGGTCGGCGATGTGCTGCACGTATTCGCGGAACAGGCCGGCGTTCAAACCGAGGATGCCGCGCGGCAGGCAATCTTCCGCGTAGGCAATCTCCAAGTCAACCGCCTGGCTGATCAATTCGATGAGTTCCGCCTGAAATTCAGATGTCCAGATCTCCGGATTCTCGGCCTTGATGCCGTTGATCAGGTCGATGCCAAAATTCAGATGGATCGTTTCATCGCGCAAAATGTATTGGAACTGTTCGCCGACGCCGGTCATGCGGTTTTGGCGGTGAAAGCTCAGCATCATCACGAAGCCGCTGTAGAAGAAGATGCCTTCCATGATGACGTAAAAACCGACGAGGTTTTTCACGAAGCGCTGCATGCCCGCGACCGTGTCCGTGCTGAAACCGGGTTCCATGATGTCGCTCGTGAGCTTCATCTCGAAAGCGTCCTTGTCACGGATGGAATTCACCTCGTGATACATGTTGAACACTTCGCGTTCGTCGAGCGCGAGTGATTCGCAGATGTAGTGGAACGTGTGCGTATGGATCGCTTCCTCGAACGACTGGCGCAGCAGATACTGGCGCGCCTCGGGATTCGTGATGTGCTTGAAGATGGCGAGCACGATGTTGTTGCCGACCAAGCTTTCCGCCGTGCTGAAAAAGCCCAAGTTGCGCATGATGACCTGACGTTCATCGGCGGTGAGCTTGTTCGATTTCCACAGCTCGATGTCTTTCTGCATCGGCACCTCGGTGGGCATCCAATGATTCGCGCAGCCGTTCAGATAGTGTTCCCACGCCCATTTATATTTGAGCGGCATGAGCTGGTTCACGTCCACCGCGCGGCAGTTCAACAGCCGCTTGTCTTCGGCGTTGACGCGCTTGGTGAGGTCATGATTCTCCGGACGTTGGCCGGTGGTATTGCAGCAGGACATTTTAAAAGTTGTTGGTTCTAAGTTGAGAGTTGATGGTTACTGGCACGCTTCGCATTCGCCGCCGTTGCGCATGGCGTCGATCGAGCAGGCGTTCTTTTCCTCGGCGGTAAATTCCCGCTTCACGGCGATATCCGCGCTGGCGGATTTATTTTTCATCCACTTCGGCTGGAGGCCGCGGCGGTTGGTGTCCGTCGTGGATTTTTCGATCTGCGTGGCCGCCTGCGAACGCAGATAATACGTCGTCTTCAGGCCTTTTTCCCACGCCAGCAGATACATCTCGCTCAACTGCTTGCCGCTCGGCTGCGCCATGTACAAGTTCAGCGACTGGCCCATGTCGATCCACTTTTGGCGGCGGCTCGCGCACTCGATCAACCAGCGCGGCTCGATCTCAAACGCCGTGCGGTACAGTTCCTTCACATCGGCCGGCACGCGCTCAATCTCCTGGATCAAACCGTCGAAATATTTCAGATCATCCAGCATCTCGTCATCCCAGAGGTCGAGCTTTTTCAAGTCGGCCACGAGATAGCTGTTCGCCGAGGTGAAATCGCCGCTCAGATTGGCCTTCGCGAACAAGTGCTTGTACGCCGGCTCGATCGACTGGCCGACGCCCGCGATGTTCGAGATCGTCGCCGTGGGCGCGATGGCCATCGTGTTCGAATTCCGCAGGCCATGTTGGCGGATGGCTTCGCGCACGGGCGTCCAATCCAGCCGTGTCGAACGGTCCATGTCCAGCGAACCGCGCTCCGAGGCGAGCAGTGCGATCGTATCGATCGGCAACAGGCCTTGGTCCCACTTGGATCCTTTGAAGGTCGAGTAGGCACCACGTTCCTGCGCGAGGGCGGCGGAAGCGAGCAGGGCGTGATACGAGATCAATTCCATGCTCGAATCTGCAAATTCCACGGCGCCCGTGCTGGCATACGGCAAACGCAGTTTATAGAGCGCTTCTTGGAAACCCATCACGCCAAGCCCGACGGGCCGGTGTTTGAGATTGGCCGTTTTCGCCTCGACGGTCGGATAGAAATTGATGTCGATGACGTTGTCCAGCATCCGCATCGCGGTGCGGATGGTGCGGGCGACGAGGTCGGCATCCAATCCCTTGTCCGTGCAATGCGCGGCGAGGTTGACGGAGCCGAGGTTGCACACGGCCGTTTCCTCGGCCGAGGTGTTCAGCAAAATTTCCGTGCACAGATTGGAACTGTGGACGACGCCCACGTGGGATTGCGGCGAACGGATGTTGGACGGGTCCTTGAACGTGATCCACGGATGGCCCGTTTCAAAAAGCATCGTCAGCATCTTGCGCCAGAGCGCGACCGCTTCGACTTTCTTGGACAATTTGATTTTCCCGGCTTCGGCCATCGCCTCGTACTCTTCGTACCGTTTTTCAAACGCCTGGCCGTAGAGGTCATGCAAGTCCGGCGTGTTGTTCGGGCTGAACAGCGTCCATGATTGGTTGGCTTTCACACGCTTCATGAACAGGTCGGGAATCCAGTTCGCCGTGTTCATGTCGTGCGTGCGGCGGCGTTCATCGCCGGTGTTCTTGCGCAGTTCGAGAAAGTCTTCGACGTCCAAGTGCCACGTTTCGAGATAGGCGCACATGGCGCCCTTGCGCTTGCCGCCCTGGTTCACGGCGACGGCCGTGTCGTTGGCGACTTTCAAGAACGGGATCACGCCCTGGCTGGTGCCGTTCGTGCCCTTGATGTGGCCGCCGGTGCCGCGCACATTCGTCCAATCGTTGCCGAGGCCGCCGGCCCATTTGGATAATTTCGCGTCATCGCTGATGACTTTGAAAATATGATCCAAGTCATCCATGATCGTGCTGAGATAGCACGAACTGAGTTGCGGATGCAGTGTGCCGGCATTGAACAGGGTGGGGGTGCTGCTGACAAAGTGGAAGCTCGAGAGCACCTCGTAAAATTCGATGGCGCGTTCGTTTTTCAACGCGCCTTCGTTCATCGCGAGGCCCATCGACACGCGCATCCAGAAATATTGCACCGTCTCGAGACGGCGACCTTCGTGATGGATCAGATAACGGTCATACAACGTCTGCGCACCCATGTAGGTGAACTGCAGGTCGCGATCGAGGCGCAGCGCAGCCGCGAGCCTGGGCAGATCAAACTGCAGGAGGTCCGGCGTGAGGCGTTTGACCTCGATACCACGGGCGATGTAAGTGGAAAAATGGTCGCGATGACGGGCCGCGAGTTCCATGCTGGTATCAAAGGCAGGCAAGGCCTCGCGGTAAATCTTCCGCAGCAACAAACGCGCGGCGACATAGGTGTAGTCCGGTTCGCGTTCGATGCGGGAACGGGCGGCGAAGATCATCGCCTGTTCGATCTCGTCCGGCTTTACGCCGTCGTACAAATTTTTGATCGCTTCATCGCCGAGGGCGCGCGCGGAGCAATTCGCTTCCAAACCGCGGCATGCGCTGATGAGGCGGCGGCGGATGCGTTGGGGATCGAGGATTTCGCGCGAACCATCCGCGAAGGACACGAACAATTGCGCCTGCGGCTGGCCTTCCACGGTGCGTTCACCGCGCAGGGCACGGGCTTTGCGGCGTTCTTCCCGATAGAGAATATAGCGGCGGGCGATGCCATGATGGCCGGCTTCCATCAAATGCGTCTCGACCAAATCCTGGATAAACTCGATCTCCAGCGCGTCGCCTTTCGCGGCGTGCTTGATCGCGGCCTGAATGACGGCGTTCGTGACGCGGATGACATTGTCCTGTGCCGCTGCCGGCAGCGCCTGGTCGGCATGGCTGCCGGCATCGGCCTTGAAAGCAGATTCGATCGCGAGCTGGATGCGCGATTCATCGAACTGGATGATGCGGCCATCGCGTTTGTGCACGGAGAAATTCCGCCCTTGGAGCGGATCGAGTTGCGCCAGGGGAAGCTGGCCGTCAATTTGTAACATGTCGTTGATTTTTGTTGGCGGCTGCCGGGCCGCATTTATCTCTAAGGGAATCACTCACGCACCGCGCGCGGGCAAAAAAATCCCCACATCCATTCGCAAGGGAATGAAGGCGGGCATGTGGCTCGACCTTTTCCCCATCCGATCTTTGGCGAGATCGTCGCCCGAGTCACGCGACACGGGATTTGATGAGCATGAACAAGCAGGTCTTCTGGCTCCGAGGTCGTCCTACGGGCTTCGCCTTCCCATCTTGCGAGGCAGGATGGTGGCTTTGGGGGCCTTCGTCACTCGTTACAGCGGCGCTACCGCGCGGGATTTTCACCCGCTTCCCTATTCTCCCCAAGCCTTGGCATGGGGCACTTGCTCATATTTGCTGCATTTTCTGCAAATCCACAACCAATTGTGGCTTCGCTCAAAGAACTGCACTACTTATAGATTTTGTGGCGCGATCAAGTCAAGCGTCCAAGTGTTAAATTTGGGAAAATTTTTGCGTCTGGATGCGTCCGCCGGATGAAGCCGTTATCAAGTGATGATTTTGAAGGGTTTTTTGCTGGCGGCGACAAGTTGGTCCCCTTTGTCGTCTTCCAACAGGAGGAGATGGACCCGCCGTTTTTTGGCCAGGGATGCCGCCATTTTCAGTCCGCCGCCGCGTTTTTCGATCGAGGTGAGTTTCCGCGAACTCATGTTGTAAGAGCCATCGGCGACCGAATCGAGCCACTTTTTCGTCCAGCTTTCGGGTGTTTGAATTTTATTCATTCAACAAAACGGACGCGCTGACTTTGCCGCCTTCACCACAGGCAAAAATGTGCCGATGTCCGCTGACCTCGTACACAATCACCAATGTTTTATTCCAGCCCGGAGCCGGGTCGGCGGAGAGCCACTCGGGTCGCGCGAAAAATTCGGCGTCCGGCTGGCGGAGCAAGTCGTTGACCCGGCAGGTGACATCCGCAAAATTCGTCCCGGAGCCAAACGTCGCGGAAATGATCAACAGGTCGGCGGCCGGTGTCGCCGCCATTGTTGGCAAGTGGTGGTGGTCGGCGACCGGTTTTGAAGCGCAACCGGCGACAATCAGGCTAGCTGCGAGAAGGAGGATGATTTGTTTCTTCATAAAACGGATGGTGGTACCTGCCGGGAGAAGCTGGCTCACTCTCTTTGAAAGCGCAACCAGAACCTCCCGGTGCAGCCGTGAAAGTTTTTTCGATGGCCGGTGTCTCATGATGCTTTTAAGCTGCGGTTATGAACGGGAAGCGATTTTAACCATCCGGAAAACTTGCGTCAAATGGCCGGGGTTACCATACTGTTTATCCAAATTTTATGAGCAAAGCTCCCATTCGCATCGCTGTCACCGGCGCCGCCGGCCAAATCGGATATTCACTGCTGTTCCGCATCGCCTCCGGCGCGGCGTTCGGCCCGGATCAACCGGTGATCATCCACATGATCGAGCGCGCCGATGAAAAAGCGATGGCCGCGTTGCAAGGCGTGTGCATGGAACTGGACGACTGCGCGTTTCCGCTGCTCAAGGGCCTCGTGCCGACCTCCAGCCCGGACGAAGGTTTCAAGGGCGTGAACTGGGCGTTGCTCGTCGGTGCGCAACCGCGCGGTCCCGGCATGGAGCGCAAAGATCTGCTCGCCGCGAACGGAAAGATTTTCACCGGCCAGGGCAATGCCATCGCCAAGAACGCGGCAGCTGATGTCCGCGTGCTCGTCGTCGGCAATCCGTGCAATACCAACGCGCTCATCGCTGCGAACAACGCGCCGGGCGTGCCGAAGGACCGCTTCTTCGCCATGACCGCGCTGGACGAGAACCGCGCCAAGTCGCAGCTCGCCAAGAAGGCCGGCGTGGATATCACCGCCGTCACCAATCTCGCCATCTGGGGCAACCACAGCGCGACGATGTATCCGGATTTTGCGAACGCCAAGATCAACGGCCAGCCGGTGCCGAGTGTGATCAAGGACGAAGCATGGTTGAAGGCGGATTTCATCAGCACGGTGCAACAGCGCGGCGCGGCGATCATCAAGGCGCGCGGCCTTTCGAGCGCGGCGAGCGCGGCGAACGCCGCCGTGGACACCGTCCGCCGGATCGTCACCCCGACGGCGCCGGGCGACTGGTTCAGCGTGGCCGTTCACTCCGATGGCAGCTATGGCATCGAAAAGGGGCTGATCTTCAGCTACCCGATCCGCAGCAACGGCAAGACTTTGGAAGTCGTCCAAGGCGTGCCGCTGAGCGACTTCAGCAAGGGCAAGATCACCGCGACGGAGAATGAATTGAAGGAAGAGAAATCGCTGGTGGCGGATTTGCTGCCGAAATAATTTTTCCGAATCATGACGGCCACCTTGCTTTTTGCAGGGTGGCCGTTTTTTAATTTGAAGCGGCCACGGAATAAACTTACGGCGATTGCCCGTTTCGCTGTTTTCAGTTAGCCTCGCAACCCTATGGCTTTTGATTCCTTCCGTGATTTCGTCAACGCTCTCGACAAGGCGGGCGAACTGAAACGCTTTTCGCAGCCGGTCGCCACCGAGCTGGAGATCACCGAGATCGCCGATCGCGAAATGAAATTGCCCGGCGGCGGCAAGGCATTGTTGTTTGAGAAGCCGACGGTCAACGGCGTGGTGTCGCCGTTTCCGGTGGCGATCAACACGCTCGGCTCGCACAAGCGCATGGCCATGAGCATGAACGCGGAATCGGTGGACGCCGTGGCGAATGAGCTGGGTGCGCTGATGAAGGCCAAGCCGCCGACCAGTTTCAAGGAAGCCATCAAGCTGCTCTCGCTGGCCTTGGATCTGCGTCATGCGAAACCGAAAACCGTCAAGACGGGCGCGTGTAAAGATGTCATTCATCTGGTCGATAGTCCGAAATCTCCGGCTCAAAGCTGGCCGGCTGCACCGGACGTGAATCAACTTTCAACGTTCAACCTGCAACCGCCAACCTTGGCGAACATGCCCATCCTGCGTTGCTGGCCGTTGGATGGTGGACGGTTCATCACGTTGCCTTGCGTCGTGACGCGCGATCCGGATACCGGCGAGCGCAATCTGGGGATGTATCGCATCCAGATTTATGACGATAAAACGACCGGCATGCACTGGCAGTTGCAGAAAGTGGCGGCGCGGCATGGACGGCGCTATTACGAAAAGGGCGAACGGATGCCGGTGGCCATTTTCATCGGCGGTGATCCGATGTTTCCTTTCGCCGCGACCGCGCCGATGCCGGACGGGCTTGATGAATTTTTGCTGGCCGGTTATCTCCGGAAAAAATCCGTCGAGATGGTGAAATGTGAGACGAACGATCTGGAAGTCCCGGCCAATGCGGATTTTGTCATCGAAGGCTACATCGACCCCACTGAGCCGCTGCGGGATGAGGGACCGTTTGGCGATCACACCGGTTATTACACATTGCCGGAGCCGTACCCGGTGTTTCACATCACGGCGATCACGCATCGCAAGGATGCGGTGTATCCGGCGACCATCGTGGGCATCCCGCCGATGGAAGATTTTTATATCGGCGGCGCGTCGGTGAAATTATTCCTGCCCATCTTCAAGATGAACTTTCCGGAGATCATCGACATCGCGCTGCCGGCGGAAGGCGTGTTTCATAATCTGGTGTTCGTCAGCATCAAGAAGACCTACCCGATGCAGGCCTACAAGATCATGCACGGTCTCTGGGGCATGGGGCAGATGATGTTCTCCAAATTCATCGTGGTGGTGGATGCGGATGTGAACGTGCACAACACGAGCGAGGTGATGTTCCACCTGACCGCGAATACGGATCCGCAACGGGACAGCATTTTCACGAAAGGCCCGTCGGATGTTTTGGACCACGCGACGAGCGAGATCGCCATTGGCAGCAAAATGGGCATTGATGCGACGAAAAAGATTCCCGGCGAAGGTTTCAAACGCGCGTGGCCGCCGTTGATCAAGATGGATGCGGCGGTGAAGGCGAAGGTGGAAAAACTTTTTGGGAAAGGAATCTGATATGGGAGAGAACCCTGAGCGTCTCGATGTCGTCGGCCACTGGACCGAAATTAAGCTCCAGATTTTGCAGGAGTATGCTGTTGCCTACGCCCAGATTCTCAAAAATCAGTCTTCCATTAAACATGTTGCTTACATAGACGGTTTTGCTGGCGCAGGTGATCACATCTCCAAGGGAAGCGGGGAAATCATCAAAGGGAGTCCCGCTCGGGCGTTGGCTATCGAACCACGGTTTTCACACTATCACTTTGTTGAAATGCGCGAGGACCGCGTCGAACGTCTCCGCAAAATGGGTGAAGATAAGTCTGTCACAGTTTATCAAGGCGACTGTAATGAAGTGTTGCTCAAAGACGTATTCCCACAATGTCGATATGAGGATTATCGTCGCGCTTTGTGTTTGCTTGATCCTTACAGGCTAAATCCAAATTGGGAAGTGGTTCAAACAGCCGGGAAGATGAAGAGCGTCGAAATTTTTCTGAATTTCATGATCATGGATGCAAACATGAACGCTCTGAAAAAGAATCCTGATGCTGTCGCTCCTGAACAATCTCAACGAATGACTGCGTTTTGGGGTGATGAGTCTTGGCGGCAAGCTGCATATCGGACTGAACAAGGTTTGTTTGGTCCGATGGAGGAGAAGGAATCTGGCAATGAGGCCATTTTGGCAGCCTATTGTAAACGGTTGAAAGAAGTAGCTGGCTTCAAGTATGTCCCCAAGCCACTTCCGATGTATAATTCTGTTGACCGAATTATCTACTATTTGGTGTTTGCGTCTCAAAATTCAACTGGCAGCAAGATTGCAGAACACATCTTCAACAAGTATCGTAACCGTAGAGCAGGCAAATGAGCGATAAATCTAAAATCGAATGGACAGACGCAACTTGGAATCCCGTTCGCGGGTGCACAAAGATCAGTCCCGGCTGCACACATTGCTATGCCGAGACATTTGCAGAACGCTTTCGTGGCGTACCCAACCATCCTTTTGAATTTGGTTTCGATCTGCGAATCGTTCCTGAAAAACTCGGCGACCCGTTGCGCTGGGGAACTTCCCGCATGATTTTTGTAAACTCAATGAGCGATCTTTTCCATAAAGATGTACCAGATGATTACATTATCTCTGTCGCCCGTGTGATGACTGCTGCAAATTGGCACACTTATCAAGTGCTCACCAAGCGTGCCGATCGCCTTCAAAGCTTGCTCAAAGGCAAACTTCGCTTTGCGGCAGAGCAAAATCATATTTGGTGGGGTGTCAGCGTAGAAAACCGACAACACGGCTTGCCGCGTATCGATTTATTGCGTCAAGCGCCAGCTAAAGTCCGTTTTCTGTCAATTGAGCCGCTTTTGGAACACCTTGGATCTATTAAGCTAAAGGGCATCGATTGGGTTATCGTCGGTGGTGAAAGCGGTCCAGGTGCTCGACCGATGGAAGCTGCTTGGGTTCGTAGCATCCGTGCGCAATGTCGTGCGGAGGGCGTTGCCTTTTTCTTCAAGCAATGGGGTGGAGTCAGAAAATCTACGACTGGCAGATCGCTCGATGGTCGGACATACAGCGAGTTTCCAGAAAGAGCGCAGATTGAAGCTCCAGCCTTGGACGTTCGGCGTGAGAAGCTGGAGCGTTTGGAAGCCGAGTTGGTTTAATTGGCAGTTGCTTCATGTGCCGGGCGGCGGCAGGAATCCCAGCCCGCTTTTTTCGCAATCTCCATCACGCGCGGCCGCCTGCGGTTTTGTAGACAACCACCAGCCCACCACCTTGGGCTCGATGTCACCGTGCTACTCCAGTAAGTTTCCCTACCGATGGGGCCCGCCGATCCCAACCGGCAAATGACCGCGCTCTATCTGTTCGCGCTTGCCGTGATGGTGTTCCCAATGATGTTGAACGGCGATGAATCCTGTCCGGCAAGTCCGTTGGATGCTGCAACGTTCTAAATGAGCAATTCTGGCTGGAGGATTCATCCATTTGAATTTTGTCAGGTGTTCACCCCATTGCCGTTGGCGTCAGCGACAGTCAAAATTAAAGCGGTCGTTAGATGGCCGGACGGTGAAACAAAATTCAATTTCAAAATGATACGCCGCCTGCGCTGGATTTTCAGTGACGGTGCAGGTGAACCTTTCATGGCCATCCGGCCAATCCTATGA
>DASZCA010000160.1:0-36349 GCA_035943555.1 Verrucomicrobiia bacterium | reverse complement strand
GCCCCGACCAATAATCTTGCCACCAATGCCCCCGTCATCCGCACCAACCAGCCGATGGCCAAATTCGTCAAGCCGCCGATCATCTACGCCTACACCTCGCTTAACCGCTGGACGGCGGAACAAAAACTGACCGCCCCCTTGCTGCTCTCAAAATCGCCGCTTACGACTTACACCGTCAGTTCCCCCCATGGCGCAATGGTCCTGGCCATCGGCAGCCGCGAAGCGACCTGGAACGGCGCCACCATTCATTTCGGCTTTCCGCCCGAGTTCATCGATGGCCAGGTGTTCGTCCACGGTCTCGACCTGCGCAAAAGCTTTGAACCGCTGCTCACCGACGCGCCGCTGGCCTTCAACAGCACCAACCGCGTCATCGTCATCGACCCCGGCCACGGCGGCATCAACGCCGGCACCATCTGCACTTTCGACGGCCATACCGAAAAAGAATTCACCCTCGACTGGGCCCGGCGCCTCGCGCCTTTGCTCGTCTCCAACGGCTGGACCGTCTACCTCACGCGCACGACCGATGTTGACGTCTCGCTCTCCAACCGCGTGGCTTTTGCCGAATCCCATCACGCCGATGTCTTCATCAGCCTGCATTTCAATTCCGCCGCGCCGGACAAAAAAGAAAGCGGCCTTGAGACCTACTGCCTCACACCCCAAGGCATGGCTTCCACGCTTACGCGTGGCAATCCTGATCCATTGTCGCAATGGTTTCCGAACAATGGCTACGACGGCGAAAATTTTCAGCTCGCCGTCCGCATCCACCGCGCCGTCCTGCGCGCCAGCGGCGAGGAAGACCGCGGCGTCCGCCGCGCCCGTTTCATGGGCGTGCTACACGGCCATCATCGCCCTGCCATCTTGGTCGAAGGCGGATTCCTTTCCAACCGCGCCGAATCCAGCAAGATCGAAGCCGGCGACTTCCGCCAGCATCTCGCCGAAGCCGTCGCCAACGCGCTCAAATGAAAAAGCAGAAACACATCATCGTCACGGGCGGCGCAGGCTTCATCGGCGCGCACTTGGTTGAGCGTTTGCTCGCCGATGGTAAAAGCGTCGTCGTCATCGACGACCTCTCCACCGGCAGCCGCGATAACCTGCGCGCGGTGTCGATGAATAAAAATTTCCGTTTCATCCAGTCCAAGATCTCCAGTTGCACGGAATTGCCCGATCTCGCCGCCGATGCTGAATTCATTTTCCACCTCGCCGCCACCGTCGGTGTGGAACTCGTGGTGAAATCCGCCTTGCACGTCCTCGAAGCGAGCTTTAACGAAATGCAGAGCCTTCTGCGCGCTGCCGGGCAGAATTCCACGCCGCTGCTGTTTACCTCCACCTCGGAAGTCTATGGCAAAAGCGCCAAGCCCGAGTTCAGCGAGGATGACGACCTCCTCATCGGCCCGCCCGGCCATTCGCGCTGGAGCTACGCCAGCGCCAAGCTCACCGACGAATTTCTCGCGCTCGCCTACGCCCGCGAAAAAGGCCTGCCCGTCACCGTCGCCCGCCTCTTCAACACCGTTGGCCCGCGCCAGACCGGCCGTTACGGCATGGTGCTGCCCCGCTTCATCGCCGCCGCCAAAAAGAACGAGCCGCTGAAAGTCTTCGGCGACGGCGCGCAATCCCGCTGCTTCTGTTTCGTTCACGACGCCATCGAATCCCTCATCCGCCTGCAGCAATGCGAAAAAGCCCGCGGCGAAATCTTTAACATCGGTGGCACCGAAGAAGTTTCCATCCTGGACCTCGCCAAGCTCGTCGTGACCACGCTCGGCTCACAGTCCAGCATCGAACTGATCCCCTACGACCAGGCCTACGCCCCCGGCTTCGACGACATGCGCCGCCGCAAACCGTTGGTGGAAAAGTTAGACCGTTTCGTGAAGTTCAAACCACAGACTACCTTGCGGGAAATCATCCGCCTGACCGCCCAGTAAACTAAAGCGTTTGAAGAAAAACTGTAGCCGCCCAAAGCGAGGGGCCTTAGTTTGGAGTTCCGCCTTCAGGCGGCTCGGCGAACGGCTAAACGAAGCCCAATCTCAAAAGACCGTCGCTGAGTAACCAAATGGCGACAATTTTCCTAAAAATGCTCTAAAACGTGATCCCCTCGCGCTTCAACAAATCATACTTCCGTTCCAACCCGCTCGTAAATCCCCCGATCTTGTTGTTCGCCGCCAAAATGCGGTGACACGGCACCAGCACCGGAATCGGGTTCTTCCCGCACGCGCTGCCCACCGCACGGACCGCCTTCGGACTGCCGATCGCCGCGGCCACTTCGCCGTAGCTCTTGGTCTTGCCCGTCGGGATCGCCAGCATCACGCCCCAGACCGATTGTTGAAACTCCGTAAAACCCGTCCAGTCCAGCGGCGGCAAATCGGCCGGTTCGCGTCCGGCCAGCATCGCCTTCAACGCCTGCGTCGTCATCTTGTGCCAGCGCAAAATCTTCGTCGAAACCTTGGAGTTCTCGGAGGAAATCCGTTCGCTGCGCTTGGACGGAAAACTCATTTCCGCCAAACCTTTGTCCGAATAACCCGCCAGATAAGTGCCATCACCCGTGGCGATGGGCAGTTCAATCAATGCAGTTTTCATATTAACGGTGCCTGAGCACCAATAACAATATACCCAAAACGATGACAAACAAGATGGAGGCCAGCACGATCACCCGGTTGCGGGCCACGCGCTTTTCATAACGCAACGGCCGCAGCCCCTGCACGCCGCCAGCGGCCAGATAATTCACCAACCGGGGATTGTTGGTGGTCGGCCCGCGAAAATGATTGCGGACGCGGTTCCACAGCGCTGGCAGATCGTATTTGCGCACCCCGAGTTCGTTATAATAATCCGGCGATGCGGGATCCTCGCGCTTTTGGAGCGGCTTGACCTTGACCTCTTCAAAAACAGGTTCGGCGGGCGGTGCCGGTTTTTCCACCGCGCGTGGAACCGTCAAACCTTGGGGCATGGCGGTGGAACGAAATTTCGGCGCGGGCGCCTTGGTCAGTTGCGTGTCCAGCTTCTTGATTTCCGCCTCCAACGCCGCGATCTCCTCATTGAGGGCGCGCGCCTTTTCCGAGATCGGATCTGGATTGTTCTTCGCCATGCGATCTCACTTCCGCACCAAAAGAAGAACGATGATGCCCAACGCCCCCAGCAACAGCGGCCAAGTCATCGCCAAACCGATCTTGCAAAGCTGGCCAAAGCCCAAATCCGCCAGCGAGGCGGCGGCGGCGGGTGCGGCCGCGCTCCGGTCCAGCGGGGCGGCGGCGTTTTTGGTTTCGCCCGCGAGCGCAGAAATTTTCAGGCGCGCGGAATTCCATTCCATGCGGGCATTTTCGATGATCGTCAACGCGCGGGCCAGTTCGACCTGGAAATTTTCCTTCGTCCAGGCGCCGTCCTGGATGGCCTGCACCTTGGCGAGGGCGGTGCGAAAATCGACGAGGGTCTTGGCCATCTGCTCGGCATCGCGGCGGGCGGTGAATTCCGCCTCCTCCAGCAGGCCGAGACCGCGGGTAAGGTTCTGGATGATCTCCTGGCGGCCGGTATGAAATTCGCTCTGGCGTCGGCGGAGCTCCTCCAGCCCGGATCGTTCACGCTCCAGTTCCTCTTGCGCGCGTTTCAATTCCACGAGTTTCTGCTGCGCTTCCACGACGCGTCGGTCCGTGTCATCGCGCGTCGGCGCGGATGCTTTGTGCGTCGTAAAATCAGAGTCAATAAATTCCGTCGAGTCGTATTCGCCAGCCATGATGCGACTGTAGTCCTGTAAGGCAAAACTGTAAAGCGGCTTTGCGCTTGCCAAGTCTCCGCGATCGCCGAAAATTCACAGATGATCGAACTCATCCAGTTTCCGTTCAGCCCGTTTTGCCTGCCCACGCGGCAGATCCTCGAATTTTCCGGTGTCAAATTCAAGGTCACCAACATCCCCGTCCAGGAACGTTCCCTCGTTTGGAAACTGACTGACGGCAAATATTACGGTGTCCCAACCCTGCGCGATGGCAAGCAGGTCATCTTCGACGACACGGACGATCAACAGATTGTCGCCAAGTATATCGATCAAAAATTGCAGCTCGGCCTGTTTCCTGCCGCGCACGAAGGCGTGCAGTCCCTGCTCTGGCGGCACATTGAAAATGAAATCGAAGGCGCGACCTTCCGGCTGAATGACATCTATTACCGTGAATATCTGCCCGCGGACCAGCAGTTGCTGCAACTCCGTTTCAAGGAACGCAAATTCGGCCGCGGCTGCATTGACCAATGGCGGCGCGACCAAAAAATCTGGTTGAAAAAACTGGAAACCGCCCTCGTGCCGTATGAGCAAATGCTCGCGCATTCGGAATTCCTGCTGGCCGACCGACCGCTATTCGTGGATTTCGACCTGTTTGGCATGTTGGAAAACTTCCTCTACTCCGGTCATTATAAATTGCCCAAATCCTTGCCGAACATTCGCGAGTGGCACCAGTGCATGCAGACCATCCGCATCGTGCGCTAACTCAAATGCCGGAGCGCCGGGCATTTTCCGGCCTGATCTTGGTGGCGCCCAAAAGTAATCTCGACGGATGTCGCGAGTGATGGCAGCATATTCCTGTGAAAGAATGCCTGCGTCTGCCGCCAATGAACCGCAATTCACCGCTAACTTATCGCAAACCACCGCAAGTCGGGGCTTTTGATTGTTGTTAGGCTTTTATATTGTGGTGAACCAATCGACAGCAACAAGCCAATCAGCCATGTCTGAACCAGCCAGCATTCCGGCGCAGTCCGCCACCCCTCGCGGACGTTTTGCGTTTCGCATCGCTCTCCTGCTGGGCGGCTTGATCGTGGCCGGTGTATTGGTCTGGCAAGGCATCACCTCGGGCGGCAATCCGGATCCCGCCGCGCCGAACACCAGCCCGACTGCGGCCTTGCTCAATATCGCTGTGCTGGTTTTCCGTGAAGGTCTGGAATGTATCCTGGTGCTCTCGGCCATCACCGCCAGCATGACCGGCAAGAAGCAGCCGCATCGGCGCCCCGTGATGGCCGGCGCGGGCATCGCTTTCATCGCCACCATCATCACCTGGTTCATTGCCGCCGGCGTGGTCAGCGATTTGACCGGCAGCATCTCTGCGCTCAACTTGCAGGCCATCACCGGTTTGCTGGCCGTCATTGTTTTGCTGGTCATCATGAACTGGTTTTTCCACAAGATTTATTGGGGCGGGTGGATGACCATGCACAATCGCCGGAAAAAAGACCTGATCGAAAGCGCCTCCGACCCCGAGATTTCCAAGGCGAGCCTGCTCTGGGGTCTGGGCTTGCTCGGCTTCACTTCGCTTTACCGCGAAGGTGTTGAAGTCGTGCTGTTCCTGCAAAGTTATTATCTGCGGATGGGCGGGAAAGCCGTTTTGCTCGGCGCCTTGCTCGGGCTTTTCTTCACCGGCATCGTCGCCCTGTTGACCTTTGTGGCGCATCGCAAGCTGCCCTATCGCAAGATGCTGGTGCTCACCGGCATCATGCTCGGCGTGGTGTTGCTCGTGATGGTGGGCGAACAGGCGCAAGAGATGCAACTGGCGCACTGGATTTCCACCACGCCCATCAATGCGCTGACCAAAGTGATTCCGCCGTGGATGGGCTTGTGGTTCTCCGTCTTTCCGACTGCGGAGACGCTCGGCGCCCAGGTGGTCGCGGCCATCATCGTCATCGGTTCTTACTTTCTGGCCCGGGGCAAGACGTCCCCGCAATGTCAGGACGAGACCGAGGTTATTTTGGGTCACACCGATGATTGTCCCATGGCCAAAGCGCCAGCCGGCCAGGGCAAACCGGAGCAATGCGCGCAATGCGGCATGAAGCCGGTCAAGAAATCCTGAGTCCGCTGGTCACGCGGGTGTCATCTGCCATTCCCGGTTGAATTCGACGCGCCATCACAATGATGGCATCCTGTCTGCGGAAATGTCAGTTCCCACCATAACTGAACTGCGGGTCACCGGTATGACCTGCAACAACTGCGCCCGCGCCGTGACCGAGGCCGTGCAGCAGGTGGCTGGCGTCCACAGCGCCACTGTGACACTGTCCTCCCAACACGCCAGCGTGCGATGGAATTCACCGGCTGCAAAAAATTCCGACGCCGTGCTGGCCGCGATCTCGCAAGCCGGCTTTGCCGCCAAAGAAATTTCCTCGGACGACATGGCTGCTTCCCAACAAAGCCATTGGCAATGGAATCTCATCCTTGGTCTCGCCGTCACTGGCACGCTGATGATCGGTGAATGGGCGTTTGGCCTCGCCATGACGCCGTGGTTTCAATGGCTGGCCTTCGCGCTGGCCGGTGTTGTACAGATTTTCTGCGGTGCGCAATTCTATCTCGGCGCTTGGCGGCAGGCCAAAGTCGGGCAGTCGAACATGGATACGCTCGTCGCGCTGGGTTCCACGACGGCCTTCGGCTACAGCACCTGGGCATTATTGAGCGGTGCTGGCGGCCATGTGTTCTTCATGGAAGCCGCCGCCATCATCTCACTCGTGAGCACGGGCCACTGGCTGGAAGCCCGGGTGAGTGATCATGCCAGCGGCGCGCTGAGATCCTTGCTCAATCTGGCCCCGGCCACTGCCCGGAAAATCGTTTCCAACACCGGTAAACCGAAATCGGCATTCGACATTCGTAATTCGTCATTCAAAAATTCCCCCCCGGCAGAGACGTCCGAAATCGAAGTCCCCGTGGCGGATTTGAATATCAACGACCGCATCGTCCTCCGCCCCGGTGACCGCGTGCCGGTCGATGGCGTCGTGTTGGAAGGCGAATCCGCCGTGGATGAGGCCATGCTCACCGGTGAATCCGTTCCTGCCGATAAAAAATCTGATGATAAACTTTTCGCCGGCACGGTGAACCTGAACGGCCGCCTCGTCATGCGCGTCATCGCCACCGGCGAGGCGACGGCGCTTGCGCACATCATCGCCGCCGTGCAACGCGCCCAGACCAGTCGCGCAGACATCCAGCGTCTCGGAGATCGCATCAGCAATGTCTTCGTCCCGGTCATCGTGGTCATCTCGCTCGCCGCCGGCGTGTGGTGGGGCTTCGCCCCGGCTTCGGCTGCTCGGGTTCATGATTTTCTCGCGCAATTTTTATGGCACGCCCACGCGCCGGTTGGCGCGGCTGCCGGATTTATCATCGCCGCCGCCGTCCTGATCGTGGCCTGCCCGTGCGCGATGGGCCTCGCCACGCCCGCCGCCATCATGGCCAGCGCCAACTCCGCCGCCCGACGTGGAATTTTGATCCGCGATGGCGTGGCGCTGGAAAAGGCGGGAAATGTTACTGCGGTGGTTCTTGATAAAACTGGGACTTTGACCAGTGGTGAACTTGGCATGTGCGGCCCATGGACTCCAGATGCCTCAAACGAGTCCATCCAACAAGCGCAGAGAATCGCTGCTGCCTTGGCTCGGCAATCGAATCATCCAGTCAGCAAAGTCTTGGCGTGGCTTTGCAAAGAACCGGTGCCGATGCAAAACTGGAAAGAAATTCCGGGTTCAGGCGTGCAGGCTCAGTTGATTTCAGAACAAGGTGACCAAGTGATGATACGGCTGGGATCCGTGGCTTGGCTGCATACTTGTGGTATAAAAGTGCCGAACAACGATAAGCTTGTTGAGCAATGGAAAGATGAAGGGGCTACGCTTGTTGGCCTGGCGAAAGGTAATGATTTGATCGGAGTGTTTGCTTTGAGAGATTTTTTAAAGCCAAACGCCGCGAAGGTGGTTTGGCAATTGCAAAGGCAAGGACTGAAAACTTTTTTGCTCACCGGCGACAATTCTCGGACGGCTTTGGCCATCGCCAAAGAGGTCGGCATCCCACCAGAAAATGTTTTTGCCGAGGTGCGCCCCGAGCAAAAGGCGGAATTCGTGAAAAAACTTCAAGCCCAGGGCGAGCGCGTCGCCTTCGTGGGCGATGGCATCAATGACGCCCCCGCGCTCACCCAGGCAGACCTCGGCATCGCCGTGAGCCGCGCCAGCGACATCGCCCGCGAGGCGGCGGACATCATCCTGTTAAAATCGGAGATCGAAGCCGTGCCGGAGGCGCTTGGCCTGGCGCGCGCCACCTTGCGCACCATCAAACAAAACCTGTTTTGGGCGTTCTTCTACAATTCCCTCGGGGTGCCACTGGCCGCGCTGGGTTTCATCAGCCCGATCTTCTGCGCGGCGGCGATGGGATTCTCCGATCTCATTGTCATCGGCAATGCGTTGCGTTTGTTGCGGTGGCGGCAGAAGTAAAAGCCAAATGCGAATCTATTTTTTAGACAAGGCATTTAACGGATAAAGACGGGCGTCTTTGAAAGCGGCAACACCTTTGTCAAAACTGACCAGTTCTTCCTGGGCATGGGCCGCGCTCGCGACCAGATACGCATCTCCAAAGGATATTTTATTGCTGGTGATACGTTGCAGGGCATCCACGGTTATGCCGTCATCTTCACAAAGGACAAGTCCGGAAGTGATCAAAGCATCTAAAATTTTAGCGGCTTCTGGTCGCGGCATGGCATATGTTTTGGTGAGAACGTAAAACACTTCCAAGACTATGACCGGCGAGACAATCAAATGAAGATGTTTTGACTGCGCCCTTTTGAATAGTTCCGCTGCTGTTGGAGACTGTTGCGGATCGTCGTTCCGTAAAAAGCGGAGAAGAATGTTTGCGTCCAGATGAATCCGCCGGTTCATTTGCGCCGCCCTTCGTTGCCGTCATCAGCAATGGCTTGGTGCGCTTTGGCCATCTCCTGCGGGTCACGGGGCTTGCCGTTGCCGGCGATACCGAACAACGCCATGGCATCCGGAACTGGCCGGACAACGGCGGTGCCTTTGGGACCCATCTCCCAAAACACTTGGGAAGTCTTCCATTGCTTCCGAAATTGGGAAGGAATGGTTGTTTGCCCTTTACTTGATATGCGTGTCTTTACCATGTCTAAAAGGTAAATCCCATTGAGGCATTTTGTCAAATGTATCCGGTGTTACCCTTCTTGACTCTGCCCCAAACCACCGCGTTGCACCGTGGGTTTTTAGAAAGTAACACTAACATGGCTTGAACTCTGCCCGTTCAACCGCGTGGGGTACAAAGGCGCTATTGGCTGAGATGATGGAGCCCGAAGTTTCACGGATGCAGATGGCAGCGGGTTTGTCGCATACCATCCAGACTCCGAATTGCGGGAGCAGGCCATCACACCGCTGACCTTCTACGAATGCTTGAAAGACTTTCGCTTCATCACCGTATTCGCCGCCCAGGCTTTCGATTGCGGCACCGTCGCGGTGAATGGTTACGTTATGGCCTTCGTGACCGAACAGCGGTTTGCTCACAAATGACGGCCCCAGTTTTTCCGGCGTCGGATGGCAGGGAACCACGGCCGGGTGGTCACCGAACAGTTCCGATATCACACAAAGGATTCCTTTGCTGCCCAACAACAGCCGCCAGGGCGGCTCGATGAACGAGCAACGCGAAGCCTCGACCCATTTTGCGAACGGCTCGCGCAACATCCACTCCCACGGATAAAGTTTGTAACAATGGCGGATTGGCGTTCCGTCGTGATCGACAAAGACGCTTTGCTTTGAATCCCAACCCATGCGATGCATTGCCATCAAGGTCACCTTGATGCCAGCCTTGCGCATAATGCCAGCCATGTAGCGGATGGTACCTTCAACTTCGGGATGTCGTGGCCGCCATGCGCAATGGACGTGTTCAAATCCCGATTCGCGCCAGGCCTGCGACAGCAGTGTTTCCAAGTCGTTGCATTGTTCAAGGTCCGGCATCATTTCCGCCAGCCAATATTTTTGGATCACTGCGGTTTCAACTAGTGAAAGCGCCGTCTCGGCATTGTATTCTAAAAGCTTGGGACACCCGTTGGCATCAAACAGAAAGTCAAACCGCCCATGCAATGACCACTCTCCGCGCTCCCAAGAAGACGTGATGAGCGCTGCCTCGTGTGTTTGCAAACCCACCAGCGACCAAAGCTTGTTTTTTACGATATGTCCGGCGGCCTGATTATAGATCTGCGCCAGTTCTTGCGCGGTTTGGCACAATTTCTCAACCTCCGGGCGGCTCAGTACGTAGGCGTTCTTTTCATTCCACGTCACCTCGTTTTTTTCGGAATGCCAGGTAAGCCCCTGTTTCTCAACTACTGATTGCCACCCGGACCGGGGTGATAACTGGATGCGATTCATGAGCCTTCCGATCGCCGGATTGCCGTGCCGAAGCCTTCGCGCTCCACCGTTGCCCAAAAGCTGGTGGCTTGTGCCGGACCGGCTTTGCGCCATTCCTCGTTGACACGTGCCACTTCGACGGCTGGTGGTGTCGATTTGGCAACCATTCTCTGGTCCGGTTCCGGATTCCAAGTGCCATTCCAATAGTAACCCCGGTCTTCACGATATTCATTCCATGGGTAAGGAAACCATTTCTGGGCTGCCGCGTGGTAATAGCCGACACCCAGGACATGATGATTATTGGGGCATTCTAAATCCACTTCCAGCACCTTCATTGAAGCAAATTTGCGCCGGCTTAGAGATTCGTTAATGATATTGGCTATGACGACCAGACCAACGATTAATATGGCAATTGAGAAAAAATCCATTTCAATATGCTTTTATTTCGGGTTTTGGACACAGTTCAACCGACGTCTCTATCATGTTCCGATGAAAACTCACATGTAAGTTTGTATCAAGAAATATTACAATCTATCTTAATGTGGAGGCCCTTGTTCGTATCGGCGTCAAAAGTAAATTCATTGTCCAATTTAAAACCGTTCATCTACCTTGGCTGCAAATGAACCTGTGGCTGGCCGCATTTGTTTCGCTGCTCTGTGCGCTGGCCGGTGCCGGGCTGGGCTGGTGGTTTTCACGGCAGCGCAGCCCGTATTGCATGATCGGATATTTTATTCCCGCTGTTTTGATGGTTGTCTTCATCGTGGCGTTCTATGTGCCAGCCTTGCTGTTCACTCCGCCGGTTTCCTGGTTGATGATGGGATTGAAGAAGTTTGCTGTCTTCGGGTTCATCGCCAGCATGATTTTGACCACAGCGCTTTCGCGTCTGTCAAAAGGTCGGGATCGTTCAATGGTTTGCCTGCTGATGTCCGCCATCGTGTTCTACATGGCGATCTGGCCGTTTCTCGCGCCAGCGGTTGACCGCAAACAACTGGCCGGCTTGAAAACGAGCCTGGATGATAATGGCATCTGTCTGCAAACGACCGATCACACCTGCGGTCCGGCCTCAGCCGTCACCGCTTTGCGAAAACTCGGGCTACCGGCTGATGAAGGACAGATGGCGATCCTGTCTTGCACGAGTTTCCAAGAGGGAACGCCGCCTGACTTGTTGGCGGATGCGATGCAAAGAGAATACGGCAAAGACGGGCTCGCGGTGAAATGCCGTGCCTTCAAAAATATCGCAGAATTGAAACAAGCCGGACTGACATTGGCGGTCGTCAAATATGGTTTCATGGTGGATCACTGGGTGACGGTGCTGGAGGTGACCGATTCTGAAGTGGTGATCGGTGATCCTTTAGGCGGGCTGGGTCGCATGTCTTACGATGAATTTTTGAAGAGATGGCGGTTCATCGGCATTGTCATGCAAAGAAACGGATGAATGGATTGGATTTTTGCACGCATCGAAAACAAAAAATTTCCATGGATCAGACCGGAACACCAATTTTTCTGACCGCCGAATGGCGCCATCTGGCGATGCTCAATTATGAGATCGATCCGGCCGTTCTGGCACCCTTCGTCCCGGCGGGCACGGAGTTAGGGGCGTGGAATGAGAAAGTCTATGTGAGTCTGGTCGGGTTCATGTTTTTGAATGCCCGCGTCCGGGGATGTCGGGTGCCGTTTCATCAACACTTTGAAGAATTGAACCTGCGCTTTTATGTCCGGCGTCAGGCGGAGGACGGCTGGCGGCGCGGTGTGGTGTTCATCAAGGAACTGGTGCCGCGTGCGGCGATCGCGTTTGTAGCGCGCAAGCTGTACAACGAAAACTATCTCGCCGTGCCGATGTCGCACCGGATTGAAAAGGAGGGCGATGCTTTAAAGTCTGCACGCTATGGCTGGCGATTTAATAACCAAGAAAATCATGTGCAAGTCGTCGCGCAGGGCAAGCCTGAGCCGTTGATCACAGGTTCCAAACAGGAATTTATCACCGAACATTATTGGGGCTATGCGCGACAGCGCGATGGCGGCACGATGGAATATCGCGTGGAGCATCCGCGCTGGCGGGTTTGGGAATCTCACACCGCCGAATTTCAAGGCGATGCGATTGGATTGTACGGCCCGGAGTTTGGAAAAGTTTTGAGCCGTCCACCGGCCTCGGCGTTTTTGGCGGAAGGATCGGAGGTCACGGTCTTTGCAGGGACGCGGATCAGTTAATTCCTATGCATTGGGTTTTTTAAATGCACCCGCATGACCACAACCAAGGTAGGGCGCGTCGCTCCGCGCGCGCCGTCGTGGTGAATCAGAACGCGTTTGTTGACAAACGGCGGCGCGCGCGGAGCGACGCGCCCTACCACCTTAAATTCATTTGTATGTCGTCGGAACAACCCCGTTTCATTTAACCTGCCTGCTTGACGGCGCCGCCGTCTTGGATTATCAAAATAGCCCCATTTTATGAGCAAAGCCGAGACCCATCATTTTCAGGCGGAGATTCAGCAACTGCTGAACATCGTCATCCATTCGCTGTACACGGATAAAGAGATTTTCGTCCGCGAACTGATCTCCAACGGCGCCGATGCGTGCGAGAAGCTGCGCTTCAACCAATCGGCCGGCAAACCGGTCTATCAATCCGAGACCGCGCCTGGCATCACCATCGCCACCGATGACAAGGCGGGCACGATCACCATCACGGATACCGGTCTTGGCATGACGCATGCCGAACTGGTGGAAAACCTGGGTACCATCGCACATTCCGGTACCAAGGCGTTTCTGAAACAGCTCTCCGAGGAGAAGAAGCCGGATGTGGGTTTGATCGGCCAGTTCGGCGTCGGTTTTTATTCCGCGTTCATGGTCGCCAAAAAAGTCACCGTGCTGAGCCGTTCTTTCGTGCCGGAAGAGCAGGGATGGCAGTGGACGAGCGAGGGCATGGGCGGTTACGAGATCGCCCCCGCCGCCGATCTGCCGCGCGGCACCAAGATCACGCTGGAACTGAAAGATGACGCCAAAGATTTTGCGCAGGAAAGCACCGTGGAGCGCATCATCCAGCGCTATTCGAGCTTTGTGCCGTTCCCGATCGAACTGAACACCAAACGTCTGAACACCGTTCAGGCCATCTGGGCGCGCAGCAAAAACGAGATCAAGGAAGAGGAGTATAACGAGTTTTACACGTTCATCGGCCACGACCACGATGCGCCGCTGTTCCGCCTGCATTTTTCTGCCGATGCGCCGCTGGCGATCCAGGCGCTGTTGTTCGTGCCGTCGCGCAATCTCGAAACGATGGGCATGGGGCGCATGGATTCCGAGGTGAACCTGTACTGCCGCAAGGTTTTGATCCAGAACAAGGCCAAAGGCCTGTTCCCGGACTGGTTGCGCTTTCTCAAAGGCGTGGTGGACAGCGAAGACCTGCCGCTGAACATCTCGCGCCAGACGATGCAGGACACCTCGCTCATGCAGAAGCTGAACAAGGTGCTCACGACCCGCTTCCTGAAATTTCTCGACGAGCAATCCGTGAAGGAAGCCGCCGCCTACGAAAAATTCTACGGCGAATACCAGCGCTTCCTCAAGGAAGGCGTCGTCACTGATTTCACGCACAAGGAAGCGCTTGGCAAATTGCTCCGTTACGAATCTTCCACCATGGACGCCGGCAAGCTCACCTCGCTGGCTGATTACGTGAGCCGGATGCCGGGCGACCAAAAAGAGATTTACTGCCTGCTCGCCGCGAACCGCGCGGCGGCGGAAGCCAGCCCGTATTTCGAAGTGTTCAAGGAACGCAAATGGGAAGTGCTTTTCCTCTATGACGCGTGGGATGAGTTCGTGATCGAGCATCTCCACACCTTCGACAGCAAGCCGCTCAAACTCGCCGAAAAGGCGGATTTGAACCTCAGCGCCAAGAAAGAAGGCGCGTTGTCCGAAGACGCGACCAAGGACCTCGCGAAGTGGCTCAAGGAAACGCTCGGCGACAAGGTCAACGAAGTGCGTGCCTCGCAACGTCTCGTGGACAGCCCCGCCGTCGTCGTGGATTCCGACAAGTTCATGACCGCCAGCATGCGCCGCATGATGAAGGCCATGAAGCAGGACGGCCCGGACCTGCCGCCCGCCAAACAGGATTTCGAGATCAACCCCGCGCACCCCATCATGGCCCGTCTCGATGCCATGCGCCAGAAAGACGCCGCCCTCGCCGGCAGCGTCGCCGAACAGATCCTGGACAACGCCCGCGTCGCCGCCGGTCTGCTGGAAGATCCGCGCGCGATGCTCGCCCGTCTGAACACGCTGCTTGAAAAAGTGCTGACGAAGGATTAGGCCGGTATAGATGGCCGTGTAGGCTGCGTCGGAGGTTTGGAGTTCCGCCTTTAGGCGGTTCGGCGAATTTACCAAACCTGACCGCCTAAAGGCGGAACTCCAAACGAAAAGCTGCGCTTGAAGTGCTTCTGACGCAGGCGCATTTCGGAATAATTCATTTTCTCCGCGCCAAGTTTCAGTAGACTGAGGGTATGAATTTGTTGCCGTTTGGAAAGATCGCCCCCGCGAAACCGCGTACGTTTGTCCCGACCACCATTGATCTGGGCGATTGGACGCAGATCGCGCCGTTGTTTGACCAGCTCGAAACCAAAGTGGCCCACGCCAAATCCGTGGCCGACTTGGAAAAATGGTTGCTCGACTGGAGCGAATTGAACGCCGCGCTGGATGAGGAAGCTTCCCGCCGCAACATCGCCATGACCTGCCACACGGACAATGCCGAGGCGGAGAAGGCCTATCTTTATTTCGTGGAGAACGTCGAGCCGCAACTCAAACCCCGGCAGTTCGAGTTGGAAAAACTCTACGTCGCCCATCCGCAACGCAAACATCTGCCGAAGGCGCGCTATGAAGTCTTTGACCGTGATGTCGCCAATCACGTGGAACTCTTTCGTCCCGAAAACGTGGCGTTGGAGACCGAGGAGGCCATCCTCGGCCAGCAATATCAAAAACTCATCGGCGCGCAGTCTGTGATGTTTCGCGGTGAGGAAAAGACGCTTCCGAAGATGGGGGTCTTTTTTGAAGAACCCGATCGCGCCTTGCGCCAAGAGGCGTGGGAACTCGTGGCCAAACGCCGGTTGGAGGATGAAGACAAGTGTGATGAGATTTTTGACAAACTGGTCAAGTTGCGCGTGCAGATCGCCAAGAACGCAGGGTTTGATAACTACCTCGAATATATCTTCCGCCAAAAGGGGCGCTTCGATTACACGCCGGCCGACTGCGTGAAATTTCACGACGCCATCGAAAGCGAGATCATGCCTGCCGTCCGCGAAATCCAGACGGAACGCCGTCAGCAATTGAAACTGTCTGCGCTCCGTCCGTGGGACCTCGCCGTGGATCCGCACAACCGCGCGCCGTTGAAACCGTTCGCCAATGTCGATGAGATGGTGGAGCGCACGCAAAACATCTTCAGCCGCCTCGACCTCGAACTGGCGGAAAATTTCCAAGAGATGCAGGACATGAAACTGCTCGATCTGGACAACCGCAAAGGCAAAGCGCCGGGCGGCTACCAATCCACGCTCTCCGAGGCGCGCGTGCCCTTCATCTTCATGAACGCCGTCGGCCTGCAGCGCGATGTCGAAACCATCCTGCACGAAGCCGGTCACGCCTTCCACGCGCAAGCGACGCGCGAGGAAGATCTCTATCCGTATCGCAACTCGCCCATTGAATTTTGCGAAGTCGCTTCCATGGCGATGGAACTATTGGGCAACGAGTTTCTCGAAGAATTCTATCCTTCGAATGAAGCCAACCGCGCGCGCAAAACGCATCTCGAAGGCATCATCGGTTTCTTCCCGTGGATGGCCGTGGTGGACGCGTTCCAACATTGGATCTACACGCATCCCGATCACACCCGCGCCGAACGCAAAGCCGCGTACCTGAGCCTGCTCGACCGTTTCGGTGGTGATGTGGATTACACCGGCCACGAAGCCTCGCGCGCCTGTTCATGGCAGCGCCAGCTCCACATCTTCCTCTATCCGTTTTACTATGTGGAATATGGTATCGCGCAGCTTGGCGCGCTCCATGTGTGGGCCAATTCGCGGCAAGACAAAGCGAAGGCGTTAAATGCTTACAAGACGGCGCTCGCGCTCGGCGGTTCGCGCCCGTTGCCGGAATTGTTCGCCGCCGCCGGCTGCAAGTTCGAGTTCAGCGCGCCAACGATCCGCCCATTGATCCAACTGGCGGGCACGGAATTGAAAAAGCTCTAAGCGCGCCCGCCGTCATTGGTTCGGTTGCAGCACCACTTCCCCAACGCCGATCGGCGAAGTGGGACTGTATGAATCCGGCACCGTGACCGGGAGGGAACCTTGGGCGATGGGCTGATGCATCCAAGGCTGCGAGCCACCCGGCCGCGCCGAGATGTTTAGCGTATACTGTCCGGGCGCCACATCATCCGCCATGAAGGAGCCATCGGGCTTGATCTCCAGCGTGTATTGTTTATGCAACTTCATCAACGCTGTCCATTCCGGCGATTTGTAATACGCCGCAGATTCTTCGGGCGAATTGAACTGGGGCGTCGTCGGCATCGTCCCCGACAGGCTGCCTTCAAAATTCAAAGTTGAACCGTTCGTCGGCGGGTTGTCGTAACGCAAACGGCCGGCAATGACCGCGCCCTGGTCGCCAAGCGATACCTGCGTGGTCTCGCCCGACTTGATGGTGACGGGCGTGCGGTCGCTCCAGTTCCAGGAATTGGGCGTGGTCTTCACCAGCCGTATGATTTCGCCGTCGCCGGGCGGAACTTTTTCCATCGTGAATTTGCCCTGGTCATCCGTGGTGGCCTTGTACCCTTCGAATTGGGTGCCGAGGCCGGGAACCGTGACATTGAATAGCAACTCCTTGCCTGTTCCCGGCTGGCCACCGATGGTCAAAGTGCCTTCGATGCGGCCCCAGGCGCGCAACGTTACGGTGCCGCTGCTGCGCACGGCGGCCAGCGGCGCGCTCGCATAACCCGCGTCACCGGCCGCCACCACGGTGCCATCTTCGGACGGCACGTTGGCCTTGAAATGGCCGTCACCATCCGTCACCGTGATTTTATTCTGAGCACTGTAAGATTGCAGCCGGCCGCCCGAAAGCTGGTAGGAAGTGCGCGGCAGCTCCGAAGCCACGCCCACGCCCACCCCCGGCGCGGGCGTCCCATCCGGCGCGAGCACCACGCCGCTCAGGCCGGCGCTGGGTTTCAGCCGGATCGTCACCGACACGGTTCCATCCTGCGCATCAGGAAGATGTTGGATCGTCTGTGCGTAGTCATCCGCATTGACCGCCACGGCATTGTCGGCTTCCTCGCTCAGGCTGAGTGTGAATTTGCCATCTGCCGCCGAGAAACTCTTCTCATTGGCCGAGCCGTAAACGGTGGAATCGTCGCTGCTGGCCGTGCCCGTATGGAGGCTGAACTTTGTGACCGGCTGGCTCGTGCTATCGTCGAGGACCACCCCCGACAGCTGTCGCGGGTGCCGCAATGTCACGATGTTCTCCTGGTCAGGTGCAAGTTTATAATTCCGCTTGGACTCATAACCCTCCTTGCCAAAATAAAATTGCACCGGTTCATCCGGTGCGCCATCCCAGGTGAAACGGCCGTATTGGTCCGTGGTGGCGGAAAATTCGTAGGTGCGCCCAACATCACCATTGCCTTCAAGGACGACGCGTACGCCGGGGATGGCGGTGCTGTTTTCATCCTGCACCACCGCGCTGATGGTCTTGCCGGCGGGCAGCTTAAAGACGATCTCGGCCATGTCCTTCTGCACGGTTACCGTCCGGCTGTCCGGCTGGTGGCCCTTGGCGCTCACGCTGAATGTCGTTTCGCCCTCCGCGATATTATGGAATAAAAACTTTCCGCTGTGGTCGCTCTTGGCCTCCTGCCGGTTGCCATAATTGCGCAATCCCGCCCACACCGTGGCGCCGATGACCGGATAATCATTGATGTCCGTCACCAATCCGCGCACATCCAGCCCGCGATGCAGCACCATCTTGAGCGTCCCGGCGCGCAACTCTTTTTCAACCGCTCCATTGTCGCCCACGGTGATGTTGGTGTTAAGAAAATCCGGATGGCTTACGTTCACGCTGATGCGGTCAAGCATGTCCACCGGCAATCCTTTTGCCGACCACGCGCCCAGTGCATCGGTGGTCATGGTCTTGGAAGGAAAATCGGCCTGCTCGCCCTTTTGATTCGGGTTGCCATCCGGGCCGCGCCAGAACCGGTTCAGGACAACCTTCGCCCCGGCGATCGGCGCATCACTTTCATCCACGATCACGCCGCCGACATTCACCGCCGCGCCGAGCTTGAGCGTGTAAGTGGCCGGCACCGTGTCACCGGCCGTCAGGTCCCAAAGCATCCGGCGCCCGCCGTGATCATCATGCGAGGCGCTGATGGTCAGCCGGCTCAGATCCGCCGGCGGATAATTTACCGTTGCCACGCCATTGCCGTCCGTCGTCAAAAAACCGCTGGTGCGAACACTCTTCCCGTTGACCTCCTGATCGAACTGGAGCGAGAGCTTGGACTGCGGCAACGGCTCGCCCGCAGCCGATTGCACCGTGATCTCGATTTTTTTCGGCGGCACCGGGTCCGTCGGTTCGAGATCGGACGAAGTATCAGGCCGTTGCCCGGGTTTCAACGGATCGAGCGTGACGCCGACGATGAACAAGGTCGGATCTTCCATCGCGCTTACGAATTCAAGCTGGCGGATGATTTTTCCCGGCGCGGGATTCGCAAACGTGGTGCGGTACAGCCGCAATGCGTGCGTTGGTTGCGAAGGCTGCGGCGCGGTCCAGACCACTTTGCTGTAAGGGTAGGGGAGATTGGCCGGTTCCTCGTAAGGATTGCGCACCCAGTCGCGGAAGTGCGTGCAGTATTCCACCGGCGTCTGTTGCGTCGTGCCGTCCGTATAACGCCAGACGAGATTGACGAACGGTTTTTGCTCGTTGCTGCCGTAGCGTGTGGCGCCCAGCAGATGCAGGCTGGAAATATTGCTGCCGCGTTGGATGATCTCCGTCCCGCTCGCGGAAATGTTCGTCAGCGCCAGCGGCACGCTGATCGTGGTGCGGTAACTGCGGTTCTTCCATTCCTTCGACAGCCGGCCTTGCAGCTGGATCATGCCGTCCATCAGGAAATCAACGCCGCCAAACGTCTGCGGCTGATGCGGTGCCACCAGATAATCCTTGTCGCGCAACCAGGTGCCGTTCTCCGCGTCGATCACCACATTCGTCAGCGAGATGGGAATCACCGGCGGTAGCGGACCGTCCAATGGCTTGACCGGTGCGACAGTGACTTCGGGAACTGGCGCGGCTGCGGGAGCGGGGGCTGGTGTGGTGGCGGGTACGGCCTTGGCTTCGGGCGGGGTAACAGTGGATATGCCCTGCCGGTACAATCCCAGTTTCACGAGTCCGCCGATGAGCAGGATGCCCACCAGCACGATGGCCAGTGCTGATTTAGAGATGGGTGTCTTCATGCATGCATGCGATGGCCCCAATGCGTGCAGGCGTGGCTTACTACCTAGACACCCCGGCCCGGCGGACGTTCAAAATCCACCCGGACTCCCGTGTATCAACCGTCGTTCAGGTGTCGATCCCGTAACCCTTGATCTTGTTGTAGAGGGTCTGGCGGCCGATGCCCAAACGCTTCGCGGTCTCGAGCTTGTTACCGCCCGTTTCCTTGAGCATTTGGATGATCGCATTGCGCTCCACGCCTTCGAGCAGCGTGAATGCCGTGTCGTGGCCTTCCGTCGGGATGAACTTCACGTCGCTGATGGAGAGGTCGGTGACGTTCACCTCGGGGCCTTCGGAGAGGAGCACCGCGCGCTGGATCTCGTTCTGCAACTGGCGCACGTTACCCGGCCATTCAAAGCTTGTGAGACGTTCGACGGCCTGCGGCGTGAACCCGCGCAACACGCGGTTCGCCTGCGCGCTGAAACGTTTCAGGAAAACATTCGCCAGCGGCATGATGTCGTCGCGCCGTTCGCGCAACGGCGGCAGATATACGGAGATCGCGCTGATGCGGTAGAACAAGTCCTCGCGCATCTTGCCGTCCTTGATCGCGTCCTCCGGCTTGCGGTTCGTCGCGGCGATGATGCGGCAGTTCGTCTTGAAGCTCGTCGTGCTGCCCACGGGCCGCACTTCCTGGTCCTGCAACACGCGCAGCAGCTTGCTCTGCGTATCGATCGGCATCTCGGAAATTTCGTCGAGGAAAAGCGTGCCGCCCTCGGCCTGGCGGAACAGGCCTTCGCGGTCCGCCGTCGCGCCGGTGAAAGAACCTTTTTTGGAACCGAACAGCTCGCTCTCGATCAGTTCGCGGGGCAGGGCGGCGCAGTTCACCTTGATGATGCGGCTCTTCGCGCGCAGGCTCAGACTGTGGATGAGATCCGCGATGACTTCCTTGCCGGAACCGCTCTCGCCCGTGATCAGGATCGCCACATCGCTCGGCGCGACGCGTTCGATCGTGCGGACGACCGATTGCAATGCCGCGCTCTGGAAGATCGGCGCGGAACCGCCGCTCATCGTCGAGATCGCGCGGCGCAATGAATTGTTTTCTTCCTTCTGCTGGCGGTTCTCGATCGCGCGATCGATCGTCACCTGCAACGCCTGCGTGTCGAACGGCTTGTTGATGAAATGATACGCGCCACGCTTCGTCGCCTGCACGGCGGCCTCAAAAGTCGCCTCGCCCGTGAGCACGATGACTTCGGTTTCCGGCCAGTTCTTCTTGATCTGCGGCAGTAGGTCCAGGCCGTTCGCGTCCGGGAGCTTGAGATCGAGCAGCACCACGTCGGGCGCGTCGTCAGAAAATTTCTTGAGGAGCGTCGCGCCGCAGTCGGCGTCGGTGACGGTGAAATCGGTTTCGAGGATGGACTTGAGCAGCATGCGCAATTCCGGCTCGTCATCCACGATGAGAATTTTACCTTTCATGATTCGTATTTATTTTTTTCCGCAGGCTTCCACAAATTTCCGAAAAATCGCCCGGTACCGGGCGTGTATCTGCACCAGCCGTTCCGGATGGAACTGCACGCTTAAAAAGAACGGCAGCGTCTGCTTCTTCAATTCCATCACTTCCACAATCCCGTCGCTGCTGATGCCGGTCGCCACGAACGGTGCGGCCGGTTGCAAAACCGCCTGATGATGGGTGCTGTTCACGCCCAAAACCGAGGTTTTACAAATTTTGGACACTAATGAGCCGGGTGTCAACGCCACTTCATGCACCACTTCCCGCGGTTTGTCCATCCGGCGATGATTGATCGGCGTCTCCACCTGCTGCCCGATGTCCGCGACCAGCTTCGCGCCGAACGCCACATTCAGCATCTGATGGCCGCGACAGATCGCGAGCAACGGCTTGTGTTGGCGGAAGATTTCCTTGATCAACGCCAGTTCGCGGGAATCGCGATCTCCTTCATCGGGTGTTTGCTCGATGGTCTTGAGGATTTTACGCGGCAACTTCTTGTCGTACAGCCCCGGATTGATGTCATCGCCACCCGTCAACAGCACGCCATCCGTGCGGCGGATGCATTCCGCCAGCAGCGCGCGATCGGTCGTCGTCGGTGCCGTCACGGGAATGCCGCCCGCCTGCAAAATGGCGAGATTGTACCGCACCGAAAGGCTGGCGGACATGTCGTTAAACTCCACCCCGCGCCTCTCGATGCTGGGCGTGACTAAAATCAGTGGCGGCTTGGCCATAGGGGGAATGTATAGCATTTGGACAATTTGTCAGCGTAAAATCTTTTAAAGCCTGTGCCGCAAGGATATGAGGCGCAGCCATGGCGCTGGGTTGCATACGGTTTGGGAGTTTGGAGCGCGGGCGGCCAGCCCGCGTGTTCATAGCCGGTTCGTCCGCAGCCCGCTCGTAAATGGTAAATTCGGTATCATAAATCCTGTAAGGCTCACGCCATCGCGCCAGCGTCTTGAAGTACGGCAGCCCTCTACCGCTTTACTGAAAATACGGCCAATCAAGGCGCGACAAAATGGGAAAACAAAAATCGAATATGACTCGATAAGATAGAAAGCCACAACCAAAGCGCCAGGGGACTGGCGCACTCCAAGATGCTACCGCGCCTGCCACGCCATTCACGCCCGTGTCTACGCGCTTCACCGCAACGAAAACTCCGCCGGTTCCAAGGCTTGGATCACAAACGGTCGGGTGTTCGGCAGGGTAAAGCGTTCGCCGGACGACAATAAAACATCGCCGTCAGCCGGTGTGCCGGTCAACCAGACCACCCCGCTGGCAATTTCGATGCTGATTACGCCTGAGTTTTTTTCGAGCCGGAAAATCTTTTCACGCGGCAAGGAAACAGTTTCCAACCCGTTCGCCGCCAAGCCTACCATGGCCGGACGGCGGGGAACCACCGAACCGAGGCCGGTCGCCGGATGAATGAGCGCGTTCATTTTCACGCCGTCACCATGACACGCAAACGGCATCTTTAACAGATGCAGCCGGATGCTTTTATTGCTTTAACAGATAGAATCCGTAAAACTGTATAAGCCGGATTTGCCGCCAACTGTACCTGTGCAGGCGCGGTCAAAAACACATAATCAATCTATGCGTCAAAATGGGCATCACGATGGCGGGCCGGTCTATCAACGGCTCGCCGGTTTGCTGGAGGAGATGATCGGCGACCGCTCTTTGCGGGCGGGCGACCGGATGCCCTCCGTCCGGCAGTTCAGTTCGCAGCAGCGGGTCAGCGTGCCCACGGCGTTGCGGGCCTATGTCACCCTCGAGACGCGCGGCCTGCTTGAGGCGCGTCCGAAATCCGGTTTCTACGTCCGCGCCCAACAGGCGGAGGCGACCCCGGAGCCGGTGAAATCTTCCCTCGCACCCCGGTGTTCCGTGGTGGGCGATCTGGATCCCATGCAATCGTTGATGGCGGATCACGCCAATCCCAATCTGGTTCCCTTTGGCGCGGCCTTGCCCAGCAACGAACTGTTGCCGGGCGTGAAATTGACCCGGACGATGGCGGCGATCGGCCGGCGGCTGGGCGCTGCCAGCGTTGGTTACGACACCGCGCCCGGCAGCGAAATTTTGCGGCGCGAACTGGCCCGACGTTCCCTCGAATGGGGTTGCGCCTTGCACGCGGATGATTTCATCGCGACCGTCGGCGCGACCGAGGCGCTCTCGCTGGCCTTGCGCGCGGTCTGTAAACCCGGAGATACCGTGGTGGTGGAGGCACCCACTTATTTTGGCCTGACGTGCATGCTGCGCGAACAGCGGCTCAAGGCGTTGCCCATTCCGGTGGACTGCACCGACGGTATTGATCTGGACGCTTTGGAAAAAGCGTTTCGTAAAACCCGCGTGACCGCCTGCGCCCTGATTCCCAATGTTCATAATCCAACGGGGCTGGTGATGCCGGATGAGCGCAAGCAGCGGCTGATTGAAATCTGCGTCAAGCACGGCGTGTCCGTCATCGAAGATGATACCTACGCCGATCTGCAACACGAAGGGCTGCGGCCGCGTTGCTTGAAGGCGTTTGATCCGGGCGATACGGTGATCCTGTGCGGTTCCTATTCCAAGAAACTCGCGCCGGGGTATCGGGTCGGCTACATCGCCGCCGGAAAATGGCAGGCGCGGGTGCGCGCTTTGAAACAGGCGGGCACCTTGAACGGCGCCTTGCTGCCAGGGCTGGCCGTGGCGGAATTTTTAAAGAACGGCGGTTACGACCGTTACTTGCGATCCGTCCGGCAATCCTACCGCCAGCAGGTCGCCCGGATGAAAGAGGCCGTCGTCGAAAGTTTTCCGGAGGGCATCTGCCTGTCCCGGCCCAAGGGCGGATTTTTGCTCTGGTGCGAACTGCCCGGCACGGTGGATTCACTCAAACTATACCGGCAGGCGCGGGAAGCGGGCATCAGCATCGCACCCGGCCCGATGTTTTCGCCCACGGGTGATTTCAAGAATTTCATCCGTATCAACTGCGGCTATCCGTGGAACGCGCAGATCGAGCGCGCCGTCGGCGTGTTGGGGCATCTGGTACGCCGAATGGCGTGAAGAGGTGGGGCGGTATTTTTTCACCTGCCGCCTCCGCAGTCGCGCCAGCGTTTTGGAACGTGCCAGCGCCGTTGGCACGGTATGTTCGGTCCGTGACAAATTGCTTGCTAACAAGTCGGATGGCCAAGGGAAATGGCTTGGTTAAATACCTGTAATCCCTTTACGATGTTACAAGATGACATGAGTGCGACGCCAACAGCTCAAGCGGAAAACATTCAAACGAGGCTCGACAAGTGGAAAGAGCCCCGAAATTGTTTAACCCTCAGATCTGTGACCTCTGATGGGACTTTAACGCAAATATTGGCGCAATATGATTCTTGGATTGAGGGGCAATCTATTTCGCAAAACTCCATTTCAGGTTGGACGATTATCGAATGTGCAAAAGAACTCATATTTGATTTGATAGATGGGAAGCCAGTGTTCTACATCATTCAATTTGGTCTTAATGTGGAGCGGTTTGAATTAAAGATTGACCATGTTCTTGATATGGTTGACATGACGGATGACCAAATAAAATCAACGCTCGCAACAGCGCTTTCACTTGATGTTCCAGTTTATCCGAACACAGCAGAACTAACGGAGGCATTAGCGCGGCTGCATAAAAGCTTGCTAGAATCTGGCTTCAGCCATGAAGATAGTTCTGGCAAGAAAACCCAATTGAAAGTTGTGAAAAATCCGTTAAAAATTGGTTTTCAAAACTTTGATTTTAGTCAAATGCCATCGTTTGCTGAATTGCATTTGATGCGTGAGGCAGTACGTTCTGAATTGTCGCAAAGAGATGAAGCGGGCCGAATTCTTGCAAATCTCAAAATGGCCATCCAAGATCTTGAAACGGTGATTGGAGGGGATAGGCGAAATGAAAACAAAATTCAGTCTGTTTTGACAGGAAACCCCATCCTATTTGGGGTTGAATATTCCCGCATTATTCCAAAACATTTGCTCGGAAGTGATTATGAGATGGATTATGCCATTCAGCGCATTTCGGGTTTTTACGATTTAGTCGAAATCGAAGCCAGCACCCACAAGCTATACACGAAATCGGGTAATCCCACGAAAGAGCTAATTCATGCAGAACAGCAAGTGTTAGATTGGTTTCAGTGGATGGAAACCAATTCGGCTTACGCTCAGAAAGATTTACCCAACATTCAGCGACCATTTGGCTATATAATCATCGGACGGCGCAGTTCGTTAACCAATGAGAATAAAGAACGCTTGCATCGTCGTAACATCACTCTTCGGGCTACAATGCAGATATTAACATATGATGATCTTCTCGATAGAGCTAAAAGCCTTTTAGGGATGCTGCAAGGACAAACAACCGTTGTGGCATAATGGCATCAGCCCCGGATTTTTTACTTATCACCAACTGTCTCGCTGGATGCATAGATAACGAGAGGAATCCTCAAATCGTCCCGCCTATCCCCCTGCCTGATCAAGCTGTTCCAACAACCGCCGAAATTCCGGTCCAACCCGTTTCAGTTCCTGCCGGTTTAACGCCGACAAATTCTCCAACATTTTTTCCCCGCGCTGGGTCAGTTGGATCAGCACCTGCCGCCGGTCTTCGCTGGATGGCCCGCGCGTCACGAGCTTTTCCAGCACCAGCCGGTCGATCAGGCCGACCGCGCTGTGGTGGCGCAGTTGCAGCCGCTCCGCCAGTTCGCCCACGGTGACTTGTTCGCGGCTGGGAAAGCCTTTGATGGCCAGCAATGCCTGGTGTTGTTGCGGCGTCACGCCGGCGGCCTGGGCGGCGGATTCGCTGAAGTGCGTGAACTTGCGCAACGCATAACGGAACGCCGCCAGCGTCTCGTATTGCGTCTTGTTCAGTTGTTTGGAGGCGGGCATCGGGAAGGCATTATTTAACACACTGACCTGCAGCCGCCAAGGTTGTGTCTTAATTTTAATAAATGGAAACAGTCAACAATGAACGCCCGACATTCAATGTCCAAGGGCAGCCATTCCCCTTGGCCTTGGAAGTTGAGCGTTGAATGTTGGGCGTTAAATGTTTCTCCGCTTCCCTGCAACCACGGAGCACCGCCTTTCGCCGCCACCATTTATTTGACAATATCGTATTACGATATAAAATGAGCGGCTGATAAATGCAAACTAAAGCCGCTCCCGTTCCCGTCGCCAGTCCGCCTCCCGCCCATGAAGATGACCTTGCTGATTTCAGCACCAACCGGCGGGTGTTGCTGCTGTCCGCGATGGCACTCGTCATCGGGGCGGTCAGTGCCGGGGTGGCGTATGGTTTGATCTGGTTGATTGCCGTCATCACCAATCTGGCCTATTACCACAGGTTTTCAGCGGCCTCGGCTGTTCCGTCCGGTAGTCACTTGGGCTATGGCGTCGCGCTGGTGCCGGTGGTGGGCGCATTGATCATCGGCTTGATGGCCCGTTTCGGATCGGAAAAGATTCGCGGCCACGGCATTCCGGAAGCCTTGGAGGCCATTCTTCTCGGCCGCAGCAGGATTTCGCCGAAGATCGCCATCCTCAAACCGTTGTCTTCCGCCATCTCCATCGGCACCGGCGGTCCGTTCGGCGCGGAAGGCCCCATCATCATGACTGGCGGCGCGTTCGGTTCGATTTTCGCGCAGCAATTTCATTTAAGCGCGGCGGAACGCAAAACGTTGCTCGTCGCCGGGGCGGCGGCGGGAATGTCCGCCATCTTCGCCACGCCGGTCGCGGCGGTGTTGCTGGCGGTGGAATTGTTACTGTTTGAATGGAAACCGCGCAGCTTCATTCCTGTCGCGATCGCTTCCATCGTGGCATCGGTCCTTCGCGTGCCATTGCTGGGAGCCGGGCCGATCTTTCGGGTGACCGCCCATGCGCCGGTGTCCGGCACGGAACTGGCCTTCGCCGCCGGCATCGGCATTCTGGCGGGCTTTGGTTCCGGTCTGTTGACGATGCTCGTCTACGCGTTTGAAGATCTCTTTAAAAAATTGCCCTGCCACTGGATGTGGTGGCCGGCCATCGGGGCGGTTTTTGTCGGCATCGGCGGTCTGATTGATCCGAGGGTTTTGGGTGTCGGTTACGATACCATCCATAGTTTGTTGCGCGGTGAATTGGTCGGCGCGGCCATCATCGGGTTGCTCGTGGCCAAGGCGTTAGTTTGGTCCATCGCGTTGGGCTCGGGAACTTCCGGCGGCGTGCTGGCACCGTTGCTCATTATGGGCGGCGCGCTCGGCGCTTTTGTCGGTTCCTGGATTCCCGTGGGCGATGTCGGGCTATGGGCTTTGATCGGCATGGCCGCGATGATGGGTGGCACCATGCGTTCGCCGCTCACCGCCATGGTCTTTGCCGTCGAACTGACGCGCGATTTCAACCTGTTTCCCGCCTTGATGATCGGCTCGGTGGCGGCGCTCGCGGTCACCGTCTTGCTGCTGCGCCGTTCGATCCTCACGGAAAAGCTCGCGCGGCGCGGTCACCATATCACCCGTGAATACAGCATCGATCCGTTTGAATTTGCGCGCGTGCGCGATGTGATGGATATAGAAGTGCCGGTAATTCCGGCGACCATGACCCTGTCAGATTTTTCAGATCGCATTGCCGCGGGTGATGACCGGCTCAGCCGCCGTCAGGGAACCCTGATCGTGGACGGGCGCGACCGCCTCGTCGGCATCATCACGCGCGGCGATATCGTCCGTGCCTTACGGTTTAATGACGCGGAAACAATGACCGTGGCGCAAGCCGGCAGTGCGAATCTCACCGTCGCCTTTCCCGATGAACCGCTGCACGCGGCGCTCACAAAGATGCTGGACCGGGATGTCGGCCGGTTGCCGGTGGTGGAGCGTAACCATCCGACAAAAATAGTCGGTTACCTGGGCCGCGCCTCCATCCTCTCCGCGCGGATGAAAATTCACGAAGAGGAAAACGTCCGCCAGAAAGGCTGGGCTTCCCAACACCCGACCTTGAAGCCAAAGCACACCTGACCTTTTATGATCAATTTAGCCTTGTGGAAATTCGTCATCGCCACGCTCTCAGGCGCGATCATTCTATACGCCCTCTGATCATGCCGCGCTTTCGCTACCATCATGATCCGCTCTTTCTGGTCGGTTGCATCGCGTATGCCATCAACCGCTGGCTCGTCAAACCGCACGTCCACACCGGATTCTTCCACGATCATTTTAACGACTGCTGGCTGATTCCCTGTGCCTTGCCGCTGGTGCTGTGGTTGCACCGTCGCTTCGGCCTGCGCCCAGACGATGCCCCGCCGCGCGGTTCGGAAATCGTCTGGCACCTGCTATTTTGGTCGGTGCTGTTCAAAGGCATCGGGCCACACCTCTTTTCGCACGTCACACCCGACCTGTGGGACATCCCGTGTTATTGGGGCGGCGGCGCGGCGGCTTGGCTCTGGTGGCATCGTAAATCACCGGCACGTCTTATTAATTTATCGCCCGCATCCAAATGAGCTTCGACCGCTTGGCGCCCTACTACCGTTGGATGGAATTCGTGCTGGCGGGTAAAAAAATGCAACGCTGCCGTTTCGCATTTCTGGATGATCTGCCGCCGCCGCATAACATCCTGTTGTTGGGTGAAGGCCATGGCCGGAGCCTGGTCGGATATCGTCGTCGCTTTGCGGGGGCGCAGATCACTTGCGTGGATGCGAGCGCGGGCATGCTGGCGCAAGCCCGCCAGCAACTGCCGCGTCACGGTCTGAGCGCAGACCGCGTCGACTTCATCCACGCCGACATCCTGAGCTGGGTGCCACCGCAAAATCATTACGACCTGGTCGTCACCAGCTTTTTCCTCGATTGCTTCCGGCCTGACCAATTGGAACACATCATATCCAAGCTCGCGAGGAGTCTGCCATCCAAGGCGATCTGGCTGAATGCCGATTTTCAAATCCCGGCTACCGGTTGGCGGCGCACCCGCAGCCGGGCGATTGTCTGGCTGCTTTATCGGTTCTTCCGGGTGGTAACAGGGTTGCCAGCGCGCACATTGACGAAACCGGATCCGTTCTTGGCCAAGGCGGGTTTTACTTTGTGTCACCGGAATGAAATGGAATGGAATCTTCTGCATGCTGATTGGTGGCAAAGGCCCGCCGGGGCGGCGGCATAAATAAAATGGCAAGGATGAATCGAATCAGTTGCGAAATCAAAAAGCGGACGGGTATACTGCGGCCGGCAATTTGGCAGTTTCAAAATTGGTTATGAAACAAATTCTTTTTTGTGTCTTCGCGCTGCTGGTTTTCGGCGCCGGCATGGTGCTGGCCTTGCAACAAGGACAGGCGCTGCAATCATCTGCCGTGGCGGTTTCCAGCGGTTCGCCGGTCGCCGTCGGCGCGGTCACCGGTGTAGAACCGTCCGCTTCACTCATCGCGAACTTGCGGCAGAATTTGCAAGAACCGCTCACGCGACTCTTCCTTCAGTTCATTGTGATCATCGTGGCGGCAAGGATATGCGGTATGTTGGCGGTGAAGATCCGGCAACCCGCCGTGGTCGGCGAGATGATCGCGGGCATTTTGCTCGGACCTTCGCTGCTCGGCTGGGTGTTGCCAAACTTTTCTCATTTCATCTTCCCGGCGTCCTCGCTCGATTCCTTGCGGCTGTTTAGCCAGATCGGCGTCTGCCTGTTCATGTTTGTGGTGGGCATGGAACTGGATGTGAGCCAGTTGAAACAGCAGGCGCGGACGGCGGTGCTGGTCAGCCAGGCGAGCATCCTGTTTCCCTATCTGCTGGGTGTGGTGACGGCATTGTTCCTGTTTTCGACTTTCGCCGGGCCGGCCACAAGCTTTACGGTATTTGCGTTGTTCATCGGCATTTCCATGAGCATCACGGCGTTCCCCGTGCTGGCCCGGATATTGGAAGAGCGCGGGCTGACAAAATCTCCGTTAGGCATCACCGCCCTGATCTGCGCGGCGATGAACGACGTGACGGCTTGGTGCATCCTCGCCTTGGTGGTCGCTCTAGCCAAAGCCAAAAGCATGGCCTCGGCCGGGTTCAGCATCGGCCTGGTGGTGGCGTTTGTGCTGGTGACGCTGTTCTGGATCAAGCCGTTCCTGCCGCGCCTGCTCAATCGCACGACGGGCAACGATGGCAAGTTGGGGAAGGGCGTGATGACCGGCGTGATCGCCTTTGTGTTTGCTTGCGCGCTGGCCACGGATGTGATGGGGATCCACGCTTTGTTCGGTTCGTTTCTGGCCGGGGTGGTGATGCCGGCGCGCCATGAATTCCGCGAATTCATCCGGGTACGGTTGGAACATTTCAGCGCGGTCTTTTTGCTGCCGCTGTTCTTCGCTTTCGTCGGGTTGCGCACGCAGGTTGGATTGTTGAATGACACCACCGGCTGGCTGATCTGCGCAGCAATCATCGCCACCGCCACCGTGGGCAAATTGGGAGGCGCAATGGTTGCGGCGCGGCTCTCGGGCGTGAACTGGATCGATTCTTTCGCCTTGGGCGCCTTGATGAACACGCGCGGGCTGGTGGAATTGATCGCGCTGAACATCGGTTATGACCTGGGGATTCTTTCGCCGCGCATCTTTGCCATGCTGGTGATCATGGCCTTGGTCACCACGTGCATGACCGGACCGCTCCTCACGTTCAGTGATTATCTGCGCGCCCGAAAATCTTTGGCCGTCAAACCGGCCTGAGGAAGGTGGGCCGTTTTTTCAAAAAAACGGATCATTGCGCTGATCCGTGTCAGACCAAGGCAGGGGCGTTGTGTGCGGAGGGCGTCAGTTTCAAGACGGCCTCATCCATTTGCTTGCCGGCCTTGAACCTTACCATGGTGCGGGCGGCGATCGGTACGGCCACGTCCGGATTTTGCATGTTGCGACCGGTGCGAGCCTTGCGGACCTTCACCTCAAAAATTCCGAAGTTGCGCAGCTCCACCTTGCCGCCTTGGGCGAGGGTGCCGATGATATGACTGATGGTTTTTTGTACGACCTCGGCCACCTCGATTTGTTTCAGCCCGGTCTCCTCGGTGATGCGGGCCACGATTTCACGTTTGGTCAGGTTCATAAGAGCGACATGTCTCTGGTTGCGTGTTTTATATTGGGCGACCTAAAGCTATAGGGTCCAACCTGTCTTGAAAATTGCCCTTAGGGGAAGGTTGAACGTAAGGGCGGCTCTCTTTATCCTCAACGCGAGCGAACGAGCTTGGCCGATATTTGCACCCGGAAAGAACGCAGCCCCGCCCGGGCTGCCGCACTTTCCCCGTCTGGCCGGAGTCATCGCGGCGTTGCTCGGTTTGACGGCAGTGATCGGCTGGGAGGCGCACTGGCGGCTGGCGGTGCAACTGCTACCCGACGGTTCGCCGATGCATTTCAACACGATGACCAAGGCTATTGGAACCAGATCGAAACGGACATCTCCAGACATTCAGGTGCGTCCTTCAGCCATGGCTATTGCCAGCCGTGCGCCGTGAAATATATGGAAGAAAACGGGCTTGAGGTGCCGCCACACATGCGGGCCGAGGCGGAAAAAGCAAAGCTGCCCATCCGGGGTTGATCCGCCTGATTTGAAAAAAGCGGTCTGGCCGTATTCACGCAATCCCGTGCGCCCGGCCTTTGCGGGACTTCCGTTCCATCCGGCCATTTTTGCCTTTCCCAAATTGTCTGTTCGCATCAGCGTCCTCCAAATCATCATCTGGCGGAGGTTGCCGGCGAAAGCATCTTCTTGAGGTGATGCCGGGGTTGAGGGAAACCAATGTCCGTAGGGCGGTTCGTAGACGTTCATACGATTTATGATCTAAATTTATCAGCCTTTCATGCCGATTTCGCCCAGGCGCGGTTTGAATGTTTTCTTCCGTTCCACCGTCCGGATGGATTTGTTGTGGCCGCTCAGATTTGCGGAGGAGGACGCCGGATCGTGCGAGAAATCGCGGTTATCCGGGAAGATGCATCCGGATATGGGGAGCAGGGCGAGGTCCGCCAGAATGCGTGAGAATGTTTTCATAAGATGGTAACTCAAATTAAGCATCGGGTATGCCACGGGCAAAAAATCGGAACGGGTGGAAACGGATAGGCAGGATTTCCTGATAACTGCAAATAAAGTGAATCGCTTCAAGGTTTAGGCTTTTTGCAACGGCGAAAATTTTTTCTGCAACCCGCAAATGGAGCATGCAATTTGCACGGGCGAAGAAGTGTTTATGCAATGTTGCTTTAAAAGGTCGGCGCATTTTCCCTTAGAACCGGCGCGGCATGGTAAAAGCTAAATCGTTTCCAACAACTATGCTTACGCAAACCACACCCACCGGGACGATCATCACCTCGCGTTTTCCATCACTGTGCTGGTGCGCCATCTTAGGCGGCACCGTGGCCGCGATTGGCATCCATATTTTATTGACGATGCTGGGAGTCGGCGGCGGCCTGGCGACATTCTCATCAGCAAGCACGGCCGCGCATGTCAGTTCCGGCGCCGCGTTTATCTGGACGTTGTGCGCGCTGGTGGCGCTATTTTTTGGCGGCAGCGTGGCCGGCCGGTTTTCGCATACGGTGCACAGCGGATTCGTGCATGGCATTTTGGTGTGGAGCCTGACGTTGATCATTACCGTGCTGTTGATCTCCGTGGGTACGGGTAAAATTTTAGGCGGGGCGGTGAAAGCGGTGGGTGAAGGGGTGAAAACCGCCGCCGGTCCGGTTCAACAATCGCAAGACCAGCTATCCAGCTTCATTGATGAGGCTTCACTCTCCATTCCGACAAATGCCACGCCGAAAGCCGCTCTCCGCGTCAAACGCGAAGTCGGTTTTGCCCTGACCAAGCTGTTTGTCACGGGCAGCGAGACCAACTGGTCCAACAACCGCGCGGCGGCGATCCAAGCCCTGTCCGAGACCGCGCAGATGAGCGAGGCGGATGCGACGCGCAATGTGGATGACTGGATCAACTCCTATCGCAATCTGAAGGCGGAACTCGCGCAGCAGGCGGATATCGCTGCGGCCAATCTTTCCCGGGCCGCAATCTGGTCGTTTTTCGCCCTGTTGATCGGACTGTTGGTGGCGGGCTGGGGCGGCAGTTGGGGCGCGGCGTGTGCTGTGCGTCACGCTGAATTGGAAGGCGTGGAAACGATTCGTCGGTAAACCAAAACTAAACCTAAAACCTCATACTATTATGGATATCTCACTCTTACCTATGCTGGGCAGCTTGATCTGGGTCGGTGGCGGTGGCGCCGGATTGGTGCTGTTGATCATCGTCATCGTCTTGTTGGTGCGCTGAACGGTCTGGTGTGTTTTTCACCGGTCGACCTTAATTCAAAAACATTCAACATTTAACATTCAACGCCCAACGTCGAAGAGGACGTGCGCGTTGAATGTTTTGTTTTTCACCTCACCGGTCTTGCCGCAAATCGCCCTGACCAAGATGCCGATTGCATCGCCGGCTCGTTGGCAGTATTTAAAAACTTCGCTTTATTGGGCGTTTATACAGATCACCATTGGCATGAAGCGTGCGAGGTACAAGAAGAACCAAGGTTGAACCCGAAAAATGCTTTCCGGGTTTGACCAAAAAAAACAACCAAACACGCATCATGAAACTATTCTTCTTAATATTGACGGTCACCGCATTGGCGGTCTCCGGATGCAGCAGCATGTCAGACAGCAACGGTTCCAACGGCTCGGCGGGCTCGGGTGCAGGTACTGGCGGCATGGGCGCCGGAAGTTCCGGCGGGGCCGGCCGTTGAACAGGTGCCAGATCAAATCAGGGTGGGGCACCGGCTTATTTCAATACACCGGTTGGCGCACTCCTGATTTTTGCCTGGTCAAGAATGGTCAGGTAGAAATCAGGGGTGACATAACCGACGGCGCCGACCACCGGCTTGCCGGTGGCATCCACCACCAGCGTCGTGGGAAACCCTTGAACGCCATACTTCGCCGCGATTTGCGGTTGCTGGTCACCATCGATTTTGAGCCTCACAAAGCCGGCAAGTTGCGCCTGCACTTTGGCATCCGTGAACGTCTTCTTTTCCATTAGCCGGCAGTAGCCGCACCACGGCGTATAAAAATCGATCATGACGAGCCGGTTTCCAGTCGTTGCCTGTTTGAGCGCCGCATCATAGTCAGTAAGCCAGGTGATTTCGTTGGTCGCCGCCGACACGGTTACCGGTGCGGCCGAAAGCTTGGCTTCGCAAAACAGCTCAGGGCCGGACACGCACAGCAGCGCAGTTCCCAACCCCAAACAGGCAAATGTGAACTTTTTCATATGCACATTTGATGGGAAATGCCGGGTAATGATTCAAAAAATAAGGAGTGTTCTGCCTGAAATAAGATTGAACGCGACGCTACACCGGAGTTTCCCCCCGGGGTACGTCACCAGTTAATTTTTGTTGGAGCGGGCTGTGAAAAATCAGGGCACCGTGTTCAGCCGGTAATACCGGTTCGGCGGTGCGGGAATTTGCGGATCGATGTAACTGATGCAACCGCCGGTGACGACATTGGTGCTGACGGTTTGCCAGTTGGCCAGGTCCATCGAAGCTTGCACATAGACCGTCTGGCCATCCACGCCGCCGCAGGCGGAAAATTGCATATGTCCATTCACCACGGCCACGCCGGAGCCGCTGCTGAAAGAGGGCACCACCACCGGGATCGGTTCCAGTAACAGCCGGCGCAGGCCGTACGTGGTGCCGCCCGCCATGACGTTACCGCTCGGTTCCAAAACGAGGACGTAAGTAAAATAGCCATTGAGACTGAAAAATGTGCCCGGGTCGAAATTGGCGTCGTTGCTGCCATCGTAGTTGAGCCGCTTGACGTAGCTATTGCCGCCGATGATGAATTTATTGCTTTGGACGCCAACGATGGAGAAGGCCTGGCCGGGCAGGAGACCAAGCCAGGTGGTATCGCGCACACCATTGGTATTGTAACGGATGATGGCGGTGTTGGTCATGTTATAGAAAGCGCCGACCGCGAGCAATTTGCCATCGGGCAACGGCTGCAGGGCGTTGATCCGGCCGAGGTACGGAAGCTGGAGATTTCCCGGGGTGAACGTCGGATCAAGGGTGCCGTTGGGATTCAGGCGCACGAGATCGTTATTCGTGACGCCATCGACGGTCTCGAATTCGCCACCGGCAAGAATTTTCCCATCGGGTAAAAGCGCCAGGGTATGGACATTCCCAAAAAAAGCAGTGTTCTGGGACAGCGCAGGGCGGAAGGCATGGTTGGCAAAACTGGTATCGACGGAGCCATCGTGATTGAGCCGGACGAGGTTGGTGCGGGCCAGACCGTTAAACACGTTAAAGGCACCGGCGACCAGATATTGGCCATTGGTGAGGCTGAGGACCTGGTTGACCTGCGTGTAATAGCCGGCGTTGCCATCCGGTACATCCACCGGACCGGTGCCGACGCTGAAGCTCAAGTCCAGCGAGCCGTTCGTGTTCAGGCGGGCGAGGCGGTTAACGTTGGTGGTGTTAAACATCGTAAAGCCGCCGCCGAGCAGGAGTTTGCCATCCGGATCGCGGGCGATGGCGTTGGGGCCGCGGCTCGCGCCCTGGTCCGACCAATGAGCTCCGGCCGCATAGGGATTGAGGAAGCCATTCGTATCAATGCTGCCATTGGGATTGATGTGATACGCGTTATAAGAGTCCACGCCATAAAAGCTGCCATCGGCCACCCGGAGAAGGCCGGCGCTGCCACCGACTGAGACATAGCCGGGGTCGACCGAACCGACGGCCAGCACGGTGACCACGGTCGGCGGCGTGCTGGTGAGGACCGTGCTGGCGTTGGACATCACAAGAGTATAGCTGCCCGCCTGCGTGGCGGTGATGCCGGATAATGCCAGGGTGGTGCCGTTGGCGCCGGGAAGATTGGTGCCACTGAGCCGCCATTGATACGAGATGGGCGAAGCGCTGGCGCCCGAGCCAAAGAGGCTCAGCGTGGTGCCGACCACCACGTAGGCATTCGTCGGCGGTGAAACGGCAAATGACAGGTTGGCCGTGGCCGTCACCACCGTGCTGGTGGCCAAACCGTACGCGTTGGAGGCGATCACAAAATAACTCGTTTGATTCGTGAAGCCCGTGGGCCCCAGCGCCAGCGCATAATTGGTCTGCGCCCGGAGCTTGTTGGTGGCGTTCATGACCCAGTAATAATTCGGGGCCGGCCAGGCGCGGGCCAGCGCCGCATTCGTCAGGCCGTACGGCGGCTGGTAGAACATGTTGGTCGGCTGTTGTACAAACACCGGCGGCACGGCCACAAAGTTGGAAGCGATGACGAACATGAGCGCATCTTTGCCAAAACCGCCGAAACCCGGATAAATATTGGTCCAGCCGAGCGTGAAATAAGACCCGACATCGCCCACGACCGTCGTGCTGACGTGGGTGATGCCCGCATCATCCACACTGGCGACCGGCAACCCGCCCTGGGCAACCGAG
>DASZCA010000159.1:0-4514 GCA_035943555.1 Verrucomicrobiia bacterium | reverse complement strand
AGATAATATTTTCCGTTTCATCCAGGCCGGCATGGAAGTATCGGGCTTGATGGGGCAGATGCCGTCGCGGCTGGGGTATCAGCCCACGATGGGCACGGAACTGTCGGGTTTGGAGGAGCGCATCGCCAACACGGACACGGGGGCCATCACTTCGATCCAGGCGGTCTATGTGCCGGCGGATGATTTCACGGATCCGGCGGCGGTGCATACGTTCGCACACCTTTCCGCGTCCATCGTGCTTTCGCGCAAGCGGGCGAGCGAAGGACTTTTCCCGGCCATCGACCCGTTGTTATCGAGTTCCAAGATGGCCACGCCGGCCATCGTGGGTGAACGGCATTATTCCATTGCGCAGGAAATCCGGCGGACGCTCGCGCAATACGGCGAGCTTAAGGACATCATCGCCATGCTGGGGCTGGAACAGCTTTCGCCGGAAGATCGCAAGGTGGTGGTGCGCGCGCGGCTGCTGGAGCGTTTTCTGACGCAGCCGTTTTTCACGACCGGTCAATTCACCGGTTTGACGGGAAAGCTCGTCAGCCTCAAGGACACGTTAGGCGGCTGCGAACGAATCTTGCACGACGAATTTAAAGATTACCCGGAAAGAAGCCTCTACATGATCGGGGCGATCGGCGAGGCGAAGGGGAAACCGGAACCCGTTTCACGGGAAACAAAACCGCAACCGAAGACCGAATCTTTCCCGGCACCATGAATCTCAAAGTTCTTCTGCCATTCCAAGTTTTTGCCGAGAAAAGAGACGTCACACGCATTGTCGTGGAGACGCGCGAAGGTTCGGTTGGGCTGCTGCCGCACCGGCTGGATTGCGTGGCGGCGCTGGTGCCGGGAATTTTGATCTATCAAACCGGGGCCGGCGGTGAAGTTTTGGTGGCCGTGGATGAAGGGGTGCTGGTCAAGGCCGGCGCGGACGTCCTTGTGTCCGTGCGACGCGCGATCGGTGGAACGGATCTGGGCCAGTTGCGCGCGGCGGTGGAAAAGGAATTTTTGACGTTGGATGAAGACGAGCGAAGCGTCCGCGTCGCGGTGGCCAAATTGGAAACCGGATTTCTGCGTCGCTTTGCGACCTTGCACCATGAGCGCTGAACCCGAAAAAATTTCGAAGGACGAACCGTCATTTGCCGGTGAAATCGGCGCGCAGGCGGCCCGCAAACTCAAGGCGCGCAAATCCACGCAGGGCGTCTGGTTTGGCCTGGGCATGATGGGGCTGGTCGGGTGGTCGGTCGTCGTGCCGACATTGCTGGGCGCGGTGCTCGGCAACTGGCTGGACAAGCACCATCCGGGCAAACATCCATGGACGCTGGCACTGCTGATGGTCGGATTGGCGATCGGCTGTTTGAACGCATGGCATTGGATTGTGAAAGAAGAAAAAAACATGCGAGACGAATCGGAGGATGACCATGAATGAGATTTTAATGTTGGTGCTGGCCTTGGTGGCGGGGCTTTTGCTCGGCGGTTTTTTCTTTGGCGGCCTTTGGTGGACAGTCCGCAAGGGTGTTTCGTCCACCTGGCCCGCGCTTTGGTTTCTTGGCAGTTTGCTGCTGCGGACGGGCACCGTGCTGGCCGGATTTTATTTTATCGGTCACGGGGATTGGCGGCGGCTGGCAGCCTGCCTGCTCGGATTTATTAGTGCACGTTTTTTGATCATGCGGCGGTTGCGGCAGCCAGAACAACCGCAGGACATCGCGGTGAAGGGGGCCAAGCATGCGCCTTAGTCCGGATGACATGATTTTTTGGCAGCACGGTTTTATCAAACTGAACGGCACGATCGTGTTCACCTGGGGGCTCATGCTGGTGCTGGCCGCCGGTTCGAAACTCATCACGCGCAATCTTTCCACGGAATTAAACCGTTCGCGCTGGCAAAATCTTTTGGAGATCGTCGTCACCGGCATCGGGAAACAAATCGAAGACGTCGGGCTTAAACAGCCGGAAAAGTATATCGGTTTTTTGGGAACGCTCTTTCTGTTCGTCGCCATGGCGGCGCTCGGGACGATCATTCCCGGGTATGAGCCGCCGACGGGTTCGCTCTCGACCACGGCGGCGCTCGCAGCCTGCGTGTTTCTGGCCGTGCCGCTCTTCGGCATCGAGGAACAGGGCCTGTGGGGTTACCTCAAATCCTACGCCGAACCGACGGTCATCATGCTGCCATTTAACATCATCAGCGAACTGTCGCGCACGCTGGCGCTCGCCGTGCGCCTGTTCGGCAACATGATGAGCGGGGTGATGATCATCGGCATCCTGCTCACCATCACGCCTTTTATCTTTCCGATCATCATGACGGTGCTGGGCCTGCTCACCGGCATGGTGCAGGCCTACATTTTCAGCATTTTGGCCGCGGTCTATATCGCGGCCGCCGCGCGTGCGACCACGCCAAAACCAGTTCCGGTTTCAAAAACATGAAAACAAAACACAACAAACAAAGGAGATCATCATGGACAGCATGACTATCATCGCGGTCGCTTCCATCGCCACCGCCGGCCTGACGATCGCGCTGGGGAGCATCGGGCCGGCGCTGGGCGAAGGACGGGCGGTCGCCACCGCGCTAAGTTCATTGGCCCAACAGCCGGACGCCGCCGCCACCATCACGCGAACCTTGTTCGTGGGCCTGGCAATGATCGAATCTATCGCGATCTACTGCTTCGTAGTCTCGATGATCCTGCTTTTTGCCAACCCGTTTTGGAATCACGCCATCGCCGCCGCGATCCCGACGGCGGGAAAATGAAGCCATGTTGATCGACTGGTTCACCATCGGAGCGCAGGCGCTGAACTTCCTCATCCTGGTATGGTTGTTGAAGCGTTTTCTGTATCAGCCCATCCTGAACGCCATTGATGCGCGGGAGAAACTGATCGCCCAGGAACTGGCGGACGCCGCGGCTAAAAAGTCGGAAGCAAAAACGGAACGTGACGAATTTCAAAAAAAGAATGAGGACTTTGACCGCCAGCGCACCGATCTGCTGACCAAGGCGACCGACGAGGCGAAAGCGGAACGGCAACGGTTGTTGGATGAAGCGCGAAAGGCGGTCGACGCATTGGGCGCAGCGCGGCAGGAATCGCTGGTAAACGACGCCCGCAACTTGAACCAGGCGATCCGCCATCGGGTGCAGAAGGAAGTATTTGCGATTGCGCGCAAGGCGCTGGCGGACCTGGCCACGACGAGCCTGGAAGAGCGGATGGGCGAGGTGTTCACCCGCCGCTTGCGGGCGCTGGATGACAGGGCAAAAGCCATGCTGGGCGAGGCGCTGAAAAAGAATCCCGAGCCGGCCGTCATTCGCAGCACCTTTGAACTGCCGGCGGGGCAACGTGCGGCGATACAAAATGCGCTCAACGAAACATTCGCGGCGGAAATCAGCGTGCGGTTTGAGACCGCGCCCGATTTGGTCAGCGGAATCGAACTGGTCGCGAACGGTCAAAAAGTCGGGTGGAGTATTTCGGATTATCTCGCCGCATTGGAAAATGGCGTTGGTGATCTGTTGAAGGAGAAGGCCAAGCCTGAACTCAAAACGGAAACGGAACCGAGGGCCGATGAACGCCGCGCCTGAAAATTTGCAAAGCGTGTACGACGGCGTGTTTGCGGGGATCAGCGAAGGCCGGGAAGCCTTTACGCCGCAACTTGCCGTGCATGAGGTGGGCACGGTCATCAGCGTTGCCACCGGCATTGCCAAGGTCTCGGGCCTTCCGGGCGTGGGTTTTGAGGAACTGGTAGGGTTTCCCGGTGGTGTATTGGGAATCGCGTTCAATATCGATGAAGAGGAAATCGGTGTCGTGTTGCTTGGCGACTATCAGGAAATCCACGCGGGCGATCGGGTCGGGCGCACCGGGCGGGTGATGGATGTGGCCGTCGGGGATGAATTGCTCGGGCGGGTCATTGATCCGCTGGGCCGGCCGCTGGATGACAAAAGTCCGCCGATGACCGATAAACGCCTGCCCATCGAACGTCCGGCCGCCGCCATCATGGATCGCGCGCCTGTGACCGTGCCGCTCCAGACTGGCATCATGGTGATCGATGCGCTCATCCCCATCGGTCGCGGGCAGCGTGAATTGATTTTGGGTGACCGCCAGACGGGCAAAACGGCCATCGCACTCGATGCCATTTTGAATCAACGCGGAAAAAATGTGATTTGCGTTTATTGTGCGATCGGTCAACGCGCTTCGGCCGTCGCGAAGACCGTGGCCAACCTCCGTGAAAAGGGGGCGATGGAGTATACCGTGGTGATGGTCGCCGAAGGCAATGATGCGCCCGGGTTGACCTATATCACGCCGTATGCGGCGACAAGCATCGCGGAATATTTCATGGAAAAGGGACGCGATGTTTTGATCGTGTATGACAACCTGACGAAACATGCCGAAGCGTATCGTGAACTGTCCCTTTTGCTCCGCCGGCCGCCGGGTCGCGAAGCATTTCCTGGCGATATTTTTTACATCCATTCGCGACTGTTGGAACGGGCGACGCATTTGAACCAGGAAATGGGCGGCGGTTCGCTCACCGCGTTGCCCATCATCGAAAC
>DASZCA010000158.1:0-7038 GCA_035943555.1 Verrucomicrobiia bacterium | reverse complement strand
CCAACGCGACAACGAGCGCGGATGGGAATCTTTTCATGCCTATCCAGTAGGCGCGGACCGGCGGATTGACAAGTAAAAATCCAATTTGACAGCGGGGGGTAATTGGGTCAAAGTAGCAGCGTTGACTGCGAGTTTCCCCTTGCCGGTTTGAGAAAAAAATCCCGAATCGGTCAGCAAATTCAAATTGAACTTTTCCCGGCGCAGCCCGTCCAATGCGGGAAGTTATTCCGAGTGCCGGACACTGGCGTTGGAAACTCCAGCGATGCAAATCAATTAATTTTATGCCCAAAGTTTCCCCGAAAAAGACCACCACCAAAAAGGCGACCAAGGTTGCCGCGCCAGCCGCCGTGCCGGCGGCAGCAGCGCCCGTGAGCGCCGCCCCGGCGGCCGAAGCGCCGGTTGAAAAGCCGGTGGAGGCGGCAGCGCCCGCACCGGCCCCAACTCCCGCGCCTGCTCCCGCACCGCCACTCAAACCCAAACCGAGGCCGGCCCCGGCAGAACCGATGTTCGAACCGGAACGCACGGTGGACAGCATCAAGGCGGCAGCACAGGCGGATGCGCAACGGGATGTTTCCAATTTTGAAGCGCCGAAACGGTCGGCTGAACTGCGCCCGCCCTCCGCGCCGATCGAGACGTCGGAAGATGATGGGCGTTATGTTGATCGCCGTAATGTCGGCCCCGGACCCGGCGGCGGTGGTGGTTACCAACGCGACAAGATCGCGGCTTCGCTGAACATCGCCAAGCTGCAGGGGATGAGCATGACGGAGCTGAACGCCATGGCCAAAGACTATGGCGTGGAGAATTTCGGCACGATGCGCAAGCACGAGGTGATCTTTCACATCTTGGAAAAAAATGCGGCGCGCTCCGGTGTGCTGTTCTCGGAAGGCGTGATCGAAGTGTTGCCGGAAGGTTTCGGCTTCCTGCGTTCGCAGAGTTTTAATTATCTGCCGTGCCCGGAGGACATCTATGTTTCGCCGTCGCAAATCCGGCGGTTTGATCTGCAGACCGGCAACCTGGTGGCGGGCCAGATCCGTCCGCCGAAGGAAAAGGAAAAGTTTTTTGCATTGCTGAAGGTCGAAGCCGTGGACGGTGAAGAGCCGGACAAGGCGAAGGACAAGACGCATTTTGACAATTTAACGCCGCTCTTTCCGAACCGCCGTTTCATCCTGGAAACTGCGGCGGATGAATTGAGCACACGCGTGCTGGACCTGGTCTGCCCGATCGGCAAGGGCACGCGCGGATTGATCGTGGCGCCGCCGCGCACGGGCAAGACGGTGATGATGCAGAAAATCGCGAATGCGATACTGAAGAACAATCCGGAATCGTATCTGTTCATCCTGCTGATCGACGAGCGCCCGGAAGAAGTGACGGACATGGAACGCACCTGCAAAGGCGCGGAAGTGATTTCGTCCACCTTCGACGAACCGCCGGAACGGCATGTGCAGGTCGCCGAAATGGTGATCGAAAAGGCCCGCCGCATGGTGGAGCACAAGCGTGACGTGGTGATTTTGCTGGATTCAATCACGCGTCTGGCGCGCGCTTATAACACGGTGCAACCGCACTCCGGCAAGATCCTTTCCGGCGGCGTGGATGCGAACGCGTTGCACAAGCCGAAGCGTTTCTTCGGCGCGGCGCGTAACATCGAAGAGGGCGGATCGCTCACGATCATGGCGACGGCGCTGGTGGACACCGGTTCACGCATGGACGAAGTGATCTTTGAAGAGTTCAAAGGCACGGGCAACATGGAAGTGCACCTGGACCGCGCGCTGGTTGACCGCCGTATTTTTCCCTCGATCAACATCGAACGTTCCGGCACGCGCAAAGAAGAGCTGCTGTATCATCCGGACGAAGGCAGCCGCGTCGTGGTTTTGCGTCGCGCGCTCACAGGCGTGCCGCCGGTAGAAGCAATGGACCTTATGCTGGGCAAGTTGAAAAAGACGAAGAGCAACATCGAGTTCCTGTTGAACATGGCGATCAGTTGAGATGCGCACGCTCCTTTCAACGGCGGCTTTTCTGACGATCTGCATGCTTGCAGGCTGTGACCGGAGTGACGTGAAGGTTTATCACGTCGCGAAGGAAGAGACGACCGTTCCGTCATCGCCGGTGCCGGCGGTGGCCATGCCCGCCCCGAGCCCGGATGTCGCGGCGCAGCCGCAGTTGCATTGGACGTTGCCAGCCGGTTGGACGGAAAAAGAGCCGGGGCAGATGCGGGTGGCCAGTTTCACGGCGACGGATGCGACAGGGCAGGTGGCTGATATCGGCGTGGTGCCGCTGCCAGTGAACGGGCAGGAAATCGAACTGGTCAACATGTGGCGGGAGCAATTGAAGCTGGCACCGGCAACGAATGTGGATTCGGAAGCGGTCATGATCGGCGGGGCGAGCGGAAAATTGTACAGCTTGGTCAGCGAAGCGGCCTTGGTGGATGGAAAATCACCGGCGCGAATCATGGTGGCGGAGCTGGTGCGGGGCGATATGAGCTGGTTTTTCAAGATGACCGGCGCGGACGCTGTGGTAGCCGGCCAGAAAGATAATTTTTTCGCATTTCTCAAGTCAGTTTCATTTGATGCAGTGGCACCGGCACCGACTTTGACGATGCCCACGGCAACGGCTTCACCGGGCGACTCCATCTGGCAGGTTCCACCGGGCTGGCAGGTGGCGGATGCCGGGCCGATGTTGTTCGCAAAATTTACCGTGGCAAACGGTGGCGCGAAAGCGGATGTAAATATTATGAGCATCAGTCAGGCTGCCGGTGACGGCGGAGGCATGCTGGCGAACGTGAACCGCTGGCGCGGGCAACTGGGTTTGAGCCAGCTGGATGATGCGGGGCTGGCGCAGATCGTCACCTTGTCCAAGGCCGGAAGCGTGGTGGACTTGACGGGTGTGAATGCCAAGACCAGCCAGCCAGCGCGACTGGTGGGGGTGGTTGTATCGGCAAACGGGCAGACGTGGTTTTATAAATTGATGGGCGATGAGTCCGTGGTGGCCGCGCAAAAAGACGCTTTCTTACAGTTCATCCAGTCAGCAAAATACCCCGATGCGCGTTAGCCGGCTGATCAAGATTTTCACGTCGCTGCGCCTGACCGTTACGCTGCTGGCATTCGCGATTGTGCTGGTGTTCATCGGGACGTTGGCGCAAGTGGACGAGGGGCTGTATGGCGCGCAGGCACGGTACTTCCGGCAGTGGTTCATTTTTGGAATCGACCTTTTTGGGAAGAAAATTCCGCTGCCGCTGCCGGGCGGTTATCTCATCGGCACACTGATGTTGATCAACTTGCTGGCGGCGCATATCTATCGCTTTCAGCTTTCGGTCAAAAAGATCGGCATCCAACTGGCGCACAGCGGCGTGATTCTTTTGCTAGTGGGACAGCTGATCACGGACATGCTGGCGCATGAATCGCAGATGCGGCTGGAGGAAGGAGAAACCAAGGCTTATGCCGAGGACTCACGGCACTGCGAACTGGTTTTCATCAATGACGGGACAGTGACGGCCATTCCGCAGAAATTGCTCGTGCCGGGCGATGTGGTGAAGATCGACAGCCTGCCGTTCAGTTTTCGCGTGAAAAGCTTTTGGAAGAATTCCGAGCCGGCCTTTCGCGCACCGATGATGCAAAACGCACCGCCGCTGACGACGAACGGTGTGGCGGTAAATTTTGATTTTCATCCGGTGGCCGAGACCAAAACCATGGATGATCCCAACGTGCCGACGGCGGTGATTGAAATCATCGGGCCGAACGGTTCGCTGGGTGACTGGGTGGTTTCCAATTGGGGGACGGATGCGGTGATGGTGCAGTCCGTCGGCACCACCTATGCGCGGATGAGCCCGCAGATGGCGCAGAAAATTATCGGAGAATTGACAGCGCCGCAGTCCATGGAAGCCGGCGGCAAACCGTTCACTTTGGCACTCCGCCCGGAGCGGACCTACTTCCCGTTTTCTTTGACCCTGCTTAAGGCCACGCACACGGTGTATGAAGGCACGGACATTCCGAAAGATTTTCGCAGCCGGGTGCGCCTGCAAAATCCGGCCAAGCATGAAGACCGTGAGGTCGACATCTTCATGAACGCGCCGTTGCGCTACGCGGGACTGACATTTTACCAATTGCAGATGGACGCCGGTGAAGCGACGCAGCAGGCCGGGCGCATACCCAACTCGGTGCTGCAAATCGTGCGCAATCCCGGCTGGCTTACGCCGTATTTGGGTTGTGGCATGGTCGCGGCGGGATTGGCGGTCCAATTTCTGTTTCATCTCATCGGCTTCATCACCAAAAGGAAAACCAAATGAAAAAGATTTTCCAAAGATGGTTTCCCGCCGGCCTGATGCTTGTGATGGCACTGTGGTTTTCTGGAAAGTTGCAGCCGGTAAAGGACAAGGATTTTGCCTTTGGTGAGTTTGGGCAGTTACCGGTGACGGCGAACGGGCGGGTGCAGCCGATGGACTCTTTAGGGCGGAACGCCCTGCTGCAACTGCGCGAAAAACAGACGCTTAATCTGGAGCCGTGGAAGGATTGGAACGCGCAACCCCGCATCATCTCCGCAACCGAATGGCTGGCGAATGTGATGATGAATTCCGCCGTGGCCGATGAGTGGCCGGTGTTTCGCGTGGACAACCAAGACCTGATCTCGCTGTTGAAACTGCCGGAAAAGGACGCGGCAAAACATTCGGACGGCAAACATTATTCGTGGAACCAGATCTCCGCCGGGTTTGAAGCATTACACCGCGAAAGCCAGCGCATTGAAACGAACACGGTCGCGCAAACGCGCACCGCCTATGAACGGGCCGTGGTGAAGATGAACCAGCGGGTGCTGCTCTATGCGCAATTGAAAAATGCGGTGCAGCCCGCAGATGTGGCGGACTGGCCGGGAAAACTTGATGCATATGAGAAGATGATCCCCGCGGCCGTAGTCGCTGCGAAAGCACAACAAGCGGGTGAGAATTTTGACCAGCAGATGTTTTCGCAGTTCGCGGGCTTTATCCAGACCTTTCAATTCATGTCGAGTTTGGAGTCGCCATTGATCTTGCCGCCCGTGGAGAATTCCCATGAATGGCGACGCATGGGCGATGCCTTGCTGGAAGCGCCACGCGGCGTGCCCGTGGATGCCGCCATCCATGACTATGTCAAAATGTCCGCCGCCCTGGCAGCGGACAAGCCGGATGAATTCAACGCCGCCTTGCGCGATTACCGTTCGACGTTGTTGCCGGCACAAACCAAGGCGCTGGCCAAGGCGCGTGCGGAAGTTTTTTTCAACCAGATGGAGCCGTTTTACAATGCGATGGTCATCTACGTTCTGGCCGGGCTGCTCGCGATCTTCTCATGGTTCAATCTTTCAGAAACGCTGCGGCGTTCGGCGGTGTGGTTGATCTGGCTGGCATTTGCCATCCATACAACGGGCCTGATTTATCGCATGGTGCTGGAAGGCCGTCCGCCGGTGACGAATCTTTATTCTTCAGCGATCTTCATCGGCTGGGGCGCCTGTTTGCTCGGAATCATTTTGGAGAAGTTCCATAAAAACGGCATCGGCGCGGTAGTATCGGCTGGCGTCGGTTTTATCACATTGATCATCGCGCATCATCTCGCTTTGGAAGGTGACACGATGGAAATGATGCGGGCGGTGCTGGACACAAATTTCTGGCTGGCGACGCACGTCGTGGCGGTGACGACCGGGTATGCGAGCACGTTTGTGGCGGGGTTTCTGGCGTTGATTTATATCGTGCGCGGCATGTTCACGAAGACCATGGATGAGGCGACCGGCAAGTCGCTGGCGCGGATGATTTATGGCATCGTGTGCTTTGCGACTTTGTTCAGCTTTGTCGGTACGGTGCTGGGCGGCATCTGGGCAGATCAATCGTGGGGACGTTTCTGGGGCTGGGATCCCAAGGAGAATGGCGCGCTAATCATCGTGCTTTGGAATGCGCTTATCTTGCACTTGCGTTGGGGCGGCATGGTACGCGAACGCGGCTTGGTGGTATGTGCCATCGGCGGGAACATCGTCACGTCGTGGTCGTGGTTTGGGGTGAACATGCTGGGCATCGGCCTGCACAGCTACGGTTTCACGGATGCGGCTTTCAAATGGCTGTTATTCTTCGTATTCAGCCAACTAGTGTTCATTGCGCTCGGTTTGTTGCCGGCGAAATGGTGGAGAAGTTTCAGCGCGCGGGCGGTTTAAAGCCGTCGCGTCGAGAGAGTCCTGCGAAGAGACTGTTTTAAAACGCAACCGACGCTTACGGATGCGCGCCGTTTTTGACCTGGCTCAGGGCGTAAACAATCAGGGCGACAATGACCAAGGCCACCACCACACCACCGATGATGAAGTACGTGTTAACCTTGTTTTTCTTCTTGGAGAAAACTGTGTTGGTATCGAAACCCGGTGCGCGGGTGCCGCCCTGTTCGAGGTCGGTGAGGCTGACCCCGCGGCTCATAACCATCGTGCTGCCTTCAGATCTTTTCGGTGCGGGTGCCGGCGCCGGCGCGCTGACCGGAGCCGGGGCAGAGGATGGCGCGTAGTTCGGTGCAGACGGTCCGCCGACCGGTTTGCCATCATCGATCTTTATTTCCACCTGCCCAAAACGCAACGTCTGGCCGGGTTTGAGGGGCGCCTCGGAAATCTTTTCGTTGTTGATGAACGTGCCGTTGGTGGAATTAAGGTCGCGAATGACGATGTCAGTTCCGCGCAATAGAATCTCAGCGTGACGGCTGGAAACGGAAGCGTCGGCAATCTGAACGGTATTCTCCTCAACGCGGCCAACCGTGGTGCGTTCGACGGTCAACTCGATTGAGCGGCCCGTCATACCTTGATTCAGGATAACAAGTTTGGCCATAGATTCTTTCAATTGATTATGGTGGCGTCGTCGCTCAAGTCAAACGCAAATCCATGCATGAAAATATTATCCGCGGCGCTCGATGAGCGCGCGAAATTCTGCAAAGAGCGGCGTGGAATCGTGCGGCCCCGGCGCAGCCTCCGGATGATACTGCACGCAGAACACCGGCTTGGTCTTGTGCCGCAGGCCTTCCACTGTCTGGTCATTCAGATTGATGCGATGCA
>DASZCA010000157.1:0-12014 GCA_035943555.1 Verrucomicrobiia bacterium | reverse complement strand
GGGAATATTTCATTGCCTCCCCAAAAGACCTGCATCCGGTCAGCCGCGCGGTTCAACCGCTCTCGGTTTATCTCGGCGCGCTCGGCATGACAGGCATGACCGCCTGGGCTGGGTTGCATCTGGTCAAGGTCGAAGCCGGTGACGTAATTTACATCTCTGGAGCTGCCGGTGCCGTGGGCAATGTTGCCGGCCAACTGGCGAAAATACGCGGCTGCAAAGTCATCGGGTCCGCCGGTTCCATGGAGAAGGTTAAATTTCTACGCGAGGAATGCGGCTTTGACATCGCCTTTGATTACAAGGTAGGACCCGTGCTCGAACAGTTGAACGTGGAAGTGCCGGACGGCATTGATGTGTATTTCGACAATGTGGGCGGCGAAGCGCTGGAGGCCGCGCTCTCGGTGCTGCGAGTGCACGGCCGGATCATCGCCTGCGGCGGCATCTCCGGCTACAACGAAGAAAAGCCGCGACCTGGGCCTGACAATCTATTCAACATCACCACCAAACGACTCACGATGAAAGGGTTGATTGTCCGCGATTGGCTGGATCGCCAGGGTGAATTTGAAAAGGAGGTAAGCGGCTATTTACAATCGGGCAAACTGAAGAACAAAGAGACGGTGGTGAAAGGACTTGATCAGGCCGAGGAAGCTTTCATCGGTCTCTTCAACGGGGAAAATATTGGCAAGATGGTTGTGAAGCTGACTTGAGCCTGTTTTCTAAAACTGAAAAATCTCCGGTGAAGAAAAAGGCTTTTCCCCTGTCAGAAGTTTATCGGCTCCTTGAACCCGGCCCGGTCGTGCTGCTTACCACGATTCGCGCCGGGCGGGCGAATGTCATGCCAATGTCATGGCATCTGATGATGGAGTTCATGCCACCGCTCGTGGGCTGCGTGGTCAGCGACCGCAACTACTCCTTTGGCAGCCTCAAGGCCAGCCGGGAATGTGTCATCAACATCCCGACGGTCGTACTGGCGAAAACAGTGGTGGCGTGTGGCAACACTTCGGGCCGGCGTGTGGACAAATTCAAGAAATTTGGACTTACGCCCGTTCCCGCTGCATGCGTCAAGGCTCCGCTCATCGCCGAATGTTATGCCAGTCTGGAATGCAAAGTTAGAGATACAAAGCTCGTCACCCAATATAATTTCTTCGTCCTGGAAGTGATTCAGGCATGGGTTGACTTCGCACGGAAATGGCCACGGACGATTCATCATCAAGGTGAAGGCGAATTCATGGTGGCTGGCCGGACACTCCATTTGCCTTCCCCCAAAACTTCACTTGGCGGGAAAAAGTGAATTTTCACAATGCGTTAAGTTTATTTAACGCTGATTCATGCGGATGAACACTGACTTGAAAGTGTTACAATCCCGAAAGATCAAAGCCAGGGGCCAATACGAGTCAGTGGTTCGCGGGCTTTTCCGAATGCCCGCCAAACCCATAACGCATGGCCGAAAGCAGCTTGTCCTGAAAATCAGAATCACCCCGCGAACTGAAACGTGCGTAGAGCGCCGTGGTCAGCACCGGTGCGGGGACACCTTCAATCTATAGCCGCCTTGATGGTCCACCGACCTTCGCCTGAATCCGAAACGTGACCGACAAATCCTCCCAGGGCTGGATCCTTGGCTAAAGCATCCGCCGTCAAGTCGAGCAGCCAAGAGGCGATCACACTCCCGCGTCGCCAGACTTCCTTAATGTCGCCAAGGTTGAGGTCAAATTGATAATGTTCAGGATCGCGCAAAGGCGTGGTCTCGACATCGATTTCGCCTTGCTGTTTGCCAATGTTGGCGCTGTGCAAGATGCTCAAGCCCTCGGCATACGCGGCCATGATGCCATATCGATGCCGTTATGAACCATCTTGACGAAATGGCCTGCACCACTCGCGCCACAATACAGATAGCCTCGTTCGGAAGTGCCACCGGATTGCTCGCGACCCGGGGTGCGCACGACATTACCACTGCCTGGTGCCAGAGTGGCAAAAATAGGGTCGAGCCGGCTGACCACCATTTGATCGCCGCCGATCATCATGCAATAGCCGCAAGGCCCCAGACGCCGCCGCTGGTCCCCACATCGATGTAGTGAATTCCTTTCGGCGCGAGTTCCTTAGCGCGGCGCATGTCATTTATGTAATAGGAATTACCGCCGTCAATAAGGGTGTCTCCTGCTTCGAGAAAAGGCAGTAGGTCGGTAATAGTTGCATCGACCACGACGGCAGGAACCATCAGCCAAATGGCGCGTGGCTTATCAAGCTGTTTGACCAATTCAACAAGCGATGCCGAACCAACCGCACTATCTCCGGCCAAATTTTTAACGGCTTCCGGCAAGTGGTCGAAGACAACGCAACGATGGCCATCCTTGAGGAGGCGTCGCACTATATTGGCACCCATCCGGCCAAGGCCGATCATGCCAAGTTACAGGGTTGATTTATTGTTCATGAACCCAAGCGGTGATTTCCAAAAATCGGGCGCGCGTTACGCCGTCATCACCGATGCGACATTGCTGATGCGTTTCGGTTGATGTTCAGCCAATGCTTCATGGTCGATGTTTTTGAGAATTTCCCGGGCATGGATCGTTTCCATGTCGGAACCGTGGGCGATCAAGACATACTTGCCATTTTTTACCGCCGTCTCATATTGAATGATGCTGTTCCGTGGTATCCCCATGCTGTAAAGACCCGCACCCAGCGCGCTCATGCCGCCCACCACCACCGCGCCTTCCAATACCCCAACGATATAACTGACAATCGGTCCCGCGAAGAGCAACGGGCCGACACCGGGAACAAGAAAGAAGGCGGAGCCAAACAGCAAACCCCAGAAACCGCCCCAGAACGCCCCCAATTTACCCCAGTATTTCATGCGATCCCCGGCGTTGTAATAACCGACCACATGTTCTTCGGTGTGATAGTCACGTCCGATGATGGAGAGTTTTTTCATGTTAAAGCCCGCTCGCTGGAGCTCTTTGACGGCGGCTTCGGCTTCGGTATGTAATTTGAAAACCGCCACCACGCAATTGTTCTTGGTCATCATATTGGGTCCTTTAATTTTGCTTTTAGTACAACCAACATTTTGGACCGTTGCCGGGATTTTGCGATGGGGTGTTCACCCCATTGTTTGCAGTGTGTAAAAGGGACAATTTCTGCATGGCAAAATTATGACCACCCCAGATTTATTTACTCCCGTTCGCCTTGGCGCGATTGAAACTCCGAACCGCATTATTATGGCCCCGCTTACGCGAATGCGCGCGGGGATGGGACGCGTGCCTACGGCGTTGATGGCGGAATATTACGCCCAGCGCGCGGCAGCAGGATTGATCGTCAGCGAAGCCACATCGGTTTCTCAACAAGGTACAGGCTGTCCCAACGCACCGGGCATTTATACCGACGAACAAACGGCTGGTTGGCAAAAAGTCACGACGGCAGTGCATCAAGCCGGCGGCCGGATTTTTCTACAGCTATGGCATATGGGTCGGATTTCGCATCCAAGTTTCCAACCAAAAGGTGGATTGCCGGTAGCCCCCAGTGCCATCGCCCCGCGAACCGGCCGGGTGCTGACGGAGAATGGAATGCAGCCTTATGTCACACCACGGGCTTTATCCAAGGACGAGTTGCCGGGAATTGTCGCGCAGTATGCCAACGCAGCACAACGCGCGAGATCAGCGGGCTTCGACGGTGTGGAAATCCACAATGCCAACGGGTATCTGTTGGATCAGTTTCTCCGCGATGGCACGAACAACCGCACCGATGAATATGGCGGTCCCATTCGCAATCGCGCCCGACTCACGCTGGAAGTGACCGCAGCCGTCGTGCAGGTCTGGGGTGCCGACCGCGTAGGCATCCGTTTCTCGCCCGGTGGTGTGTTTAACGACATGCGCGACTCCGATCCACTCGCGACCTTCAGTCATGTATTGCATGAGCTGAATCGTTTCAAACTCGCCTATGCGCATCTGATTGTTTCTACGGATGATGATTTGAAGCATGGCGCGGTGCCAGTGCCCCTGCCAGCTCTGCGCAAGGAATTTCACGGCCCGCTCATTGTTGCGAACGGCTTCAATCGTGCGACGGCGACTCAGGTTTTGGCGGAGGACTTGGCGGATGCCGTGGCATTCGGACGGCTTTTCATAGCGAACCCAGACCTGCCAGAGCGTTTCCGGCTGGATACGCCGCTCAACCATCTGGACGAAGCGCGTTTATACGGCGGCGCCGAGCAGGGATATACCGACTACCCCGCGATGGGGCCACAACTCGTCAATAGGTGATGAAATTGAAAGACATTGCGGGCACGCGGGGAAAACCTGAACTGATCGGCATCGCTGCCGACCACGGCGGTTATGAGTTGAAGAGATATTTGGTTGGAAGGTTTGGTGCAGTGGGCCAGATAGTGATTGATTTTGGCGATCGCCAGCCGAAACCGGATGACGATTATCCAGATTTTGTCGTGCCACTGGCCAGGGCCGTTGCGTGCGGAGAGGTGGGGCGTGGTATCGCCATTTGCGGCAGTGGCGTGGGAGCATCGGTGGCTGCAAACAAGGTGCCGGGTGTTCGCGCCTGTTTGATCCACGAAGCATTTTCGGCGCATCAAGGCGTCGAGGACGATAACCTTAACCTGATCTGTCTTGGGGGACTGGTGGTCGGTCACGCCCTCGCTTGGGAACTGGTTCAGACATTTCTCGGCGCCAAGTTCAGCGGTGCGGCAAGGCATCGTCGTCGTCTCGCCAAGGTGTCCGAGTTAGAAAACAAGTGCTGAACAGCAAGCCATGAAAACAAGCCTCCTTGCCGGTAAGCTCGCGACACCGGACATGCTGGTAAACGTGCCGAAGCTCGTCACGGCTTACTATACCGACGTGCCTGATGTTTCGGTGCCGCAACAACGTGTGTCATTTGGCACCTCCGGGCATCGTGGCTCATCTTTCAACCGGTCATTTAATGAGGCTCACATCCTCGCCATCACCCAGGCGATCTGCGCCTATCGAAAACAGCATGGAATTGCCGGACCGCTATTTCTGGGCATGGACACCCATGCCCTGTCGATTCCGGCCTGTGCCACCGTACTGGAAGTGCTCGCTGCCAACGAAGTTGACGTGATGCTTGCGGAACGGGACGAATACACGCCGACACCGGTCATCTCCCACGCGATCCTCAATTGCAATCGCGGCCGGACAACGGGGCTGGCGGACGGGATTGTCATCACACCGTCGCATAATCCACCGCATGATGGTGGCTTGAAATACAATCCGCCCAACGGTGGGTCGGCTGATACCGTGGTCACCGCGTGGATTGAGGCAAAGGCGAATGCATTTCTTAAAGCTAAATTAAAAGGGGTAAGGCGAATTCCCCACACACAGGCTTTACGCGCTTCGACCACACATCGGCACGACTATCTTACTGCCTACGTCAACGACCTTGGCGGTGTGATTGACATGGACATCATCCGCGCTGAGAAGCTCAAGCTTGGGGTTGATCCACTGGGCGGTGCCGGTGTCCATTACTGGGCGCGCATCGCGGAAGAGCACGAGTTGAATCTCACGATCGTCAGCGAGGAGGTTGATCCGACCTTCCGATTTATGACGGTGGATTGGGACGGCCAGATTCGCATGGATCCGTCTTCGCCCTACGCCATGCAATGGCTCATTGGCATGAAGGACGATTTCGATCTTTCATTCGCCTGTGACACGGATCATGACCGCCACGGTATTGTTACGCGCAGCGCGGGGTTGCTGCCGCCGAACCATTACCTGTGCGCGGCAATTGATTATCTTTTTTCCAACCGGTTACGCTGGCCAAAGTCGGCAGCGGTCGGCAAAACGATGGTCAGCAGCCAGATGATCGATCGTGTCACCGCCAAGCTGGGACGAAAACTCTACGAGTTGCCGGTTGGTTTCAAATGGTTCGTCGCTGGGTTGCTCGATAATTCGATCGCTTTTGGCGGAGAAGAAAGCGCCGGTGCCACGTTCGCGCGGCTGGATGGCAGTGTTTGGACGACGGACAAGGATGGCATCGTCGCTGCTTTGCTGGCGGCGGAAATGACCGCCCGCAACGGACGCGATCCCGGCAAACTTTACCAAGAACTCACGGCCGAACTAGGTGAATCCGCGTATGAACGTATTGATGAGCCAGCGACACCGGAGCAAAAGCAACGGCTGGCGAATTTTTCGTCCGAACAAATAAAAACCACCGAGCTGGCCGGCGAAAAAATCCAGGCAGTTCTAACCACGGCGCCGGGCAACAACGCTCCCATCGGCGGGCTCAAAATTGTGACGGCCGATGGATGGTTTGCCGCGCGTCCGTCAGGGACAGAAAACATCTACAAGATTTACGCGGAGAGTTTTCGTGGCGTGGATCATCTGCATCGCATTCAGGAAGCAGCCCAGACGATTGTCAGCGCAGCGCTGGCGAATTAGCTCCAAAATATAATGAACAACCAAACTTCCGTCACTAAACCTGGCTACTGCAATTTACCTGCGGACATCGAAGGTTTCGATTCTCTGGCGGAACTGGCGTTGGATTTGCACTGGTCATGGAATCATGCCACTGACGAAGTATGGCGGCAGCTTGATCCCATACTGTGGGAGTTCACGCAAAACCCCTGGGTGGTTCTACAAACTGTCTCCAAGGACAAACTCAGGAGCGTGTTGGCCGATTCAAACTTCCGCAAAAATATTGATGATCTGCTGCAGTCCAGGCGACAAGCGGCAGAAGCACCCGCCTGGTTTCAGAAAATTCATCCGCAGTCGCCTTTGAAGTGCGTCGCTTATTTCAGCATGGAATATATGTTGAGCGAGGCGCTGCCCATTTACTCTGGTGGTCTGGGCAATGTGGCTGGCGATCAACTGAAAGCCGCCAGCGATCTGGGTGTGCCGGTGGTTGGTGTGGGGTTGCTTTACCAAAAGGGCTATTTTCGCCAGGTGATTGACAAGGACGGAGCGCAACAGGCCCTTTATCCGTATAACGACCCGGGACAGTTGCCGATCACGCCTTTGCGACAGCCGAATGGCGAGTGGTTGCGTTTGGAGATCACCTTGCCCGGCTACTCGGTCTGGCTGCGCGCGTGGGAAGTTCAAGTGGGCCGGGTAAAACTTTACCTGCTGGACAGCAATGACGCGGCGAACTTTCCAGCGCATCGCGGAATCACCAGCGAGTTATACGGCGGTGGCCCGGAATTGCGCCTCAAGCAGGAAATGTTACTGGGCATTGGTGGCTGGCGGCTGCTAATCGCGCTCGGCATTCAGCCGGATGTCTGCCATTTGAATGAAGGCCATGCCGCCTTTGCTGTCTTGGAGCGCGCCCGCAGCTTCATGCAGGATAATACGCAGCCGTTTGCAGCGGCCTTGGCCGCAACGCGCGCAGGCAATGTCTTCACGACGCACACAGCAGTGGCTGCAGGCTTTGACCGATTTACCCCGACGCTGGTTGAACAATATCTCGGCCATTATGCCATGGATAAGCTCGGCATTTCTCTTCATGACCTTCTCGCCTTGGGCCGCGAGAATCCGGACGACCCATCCGAGAGTTTCAACATGGCCTATCTGGCCATTCGCGGCAGTGGCTCTGTGAATGGTGTGAGCCGCTTGCACGGCCGGGTGAGCCGACAATTGTTTTCGCCGCTCTTTCCGCGCTGGCCGGTGGACGAAGTCCCCATTGGCCACGTCACCAATGGGGTTCATCACCCGACCTGGGATTCGGCGGCTGCCGACGAATTGTGGACGAAGGCCTGCGGCAAAGACCGCTGGCTGGGAATGACGGAAAACGCGGAGCAGCAAGGCATTCGGCGTGTCACTGACGACACCCTTTGGCAGTTTCGCACTGCTTCCAGCAAGTGCCTCGTTGAATATGCACGCGAGCGGCTGGCCCGGCACTATGCCGCTGCCGGAGCTTCGGTCGAAACCGTTGAGGAGGCGAAACATCTTTTTGATCCACAAATATTGACGCTCGGCTTTGCGCGGCGTTTCGCCACTTACAAAAGACCGAACTTGCTGCTACATGACCCGGAACGATTGCTTCGGCTTTTATCCAATCCGCAGCGCCCGGTGCAACTCATGATTGCGGGCAAGGCGCATCCGGCGGACTGGGAAGGACAGGCTCTGATCAAAGAATGGATTCAATTCATTCGCCGACCGGATGTTCGTCCGCACGCGATTTTTTTAAGTGACTACGACATGCACTTGACCGAGCGTCTCATTCAAGGCGTGGATGTTTGGCTCAACACCCCTCGGCGACCTTGGGAAGCCTGTGGCACCAGCGGCATGAAAGTGCTGGTCAATGGCGGTTTAAATCTTTCGGAACTCGATGGCTGGTGGGCCGAGGCTTATGCATCTGATTTAGGCTGGGCGCTGGGCGACGGCAAAGAACATGGCAATGACCCAAACTGGGATGCAGTAGAAGCCGAGGCACTCTACGAACGACTTGAACGCGAGGTGATTCCCGAATTTTATACGCGTAACGAGAAAGGTATCCCCACCGCCTGGGTGAATCGGATGCGTGAAAGTATGTCCAGGTTGACCCCGCACTTTGCCGCCGACCGCACCGTGCGCGAATACACCGAACAACATTATCTCCCTGCGGCAATAGCCTGCCAGTCTCGCGTGGCCAACAAAGGTGCAATCGGCAAGCAAATGGCGGATTGGCGGCACAGCCTGGATCACAAATGGGCCATGCTGCACTTCGGCGTAGTGAAGTTGGAGACCAAGGGTGAACAGCATGTTTTTGAGATTCAAGTTTGCCTCCAGGGCATCGATCCGAACTTGGTGCAGGTGGAGCTTTATGCCGATGGAATCAAAGGCAGTTCTCCCGTGCGACAAGAGATGACACTGCTGCATCCTCTGGCGGACGAGTCTGGCAGCTACATTTACAGCGCAACTGTGTCTGCCGCCCGCCCGTCGGCAGACTATACGGCGCGAGTGTTACCACGCTGTGATGGGATCGCCGTTCCGTTGGAAGATTCACGAATCCTATGGCAACGATAATACAAAACGGAGTAACCAGCATGAAAGCGAACGACTAGCTTGAACCGACGGTGTTTGTAACTTTTTGGCGGAGCTGGTGACCTGACTTGGCGGAAACTCGTGCCGGCCTTGTTCGACCTCTCGCAGGATCGCAGTCTGCCCTCGCAATATGCGATTATTGTTGTGGATCGCATCAAGCTCGGCGATGCCGCGTTGCGGCGAAGGTTGCGCGATGGGGTTAATCAATTCTCCCGTTTCGGAAAACCCAAGGCCGCCGCCTGGAATCAGTTCGCGCCTCACATCCGTTACCAGCAGGGCGATTTTAAGAAGCTGCAAACTTATGCAACTCTCGGTAAACAATGTGCGAAGCTCGAAAAAGAATGGGGAACTAAAGCCCATAGCATCTTCTACATGGCTACACCACCGAGTATGTTCGGCGAGATTCCAAAATATCTCGGACGTGCCGGACTCGCCCGGGATCGTGAATGGTGGCGCATCGTGATCGAGAAACCGATCGGCTATGATTTGGAATCGGCTGAAAAGCAAACCACAGAGGCCATTATCACGACTGATTTGACCAAAACATTCGGTGTACACTGCCTCGATGGAAAGGAACCGGTAGGGTTAAACCCCATAGCCTGCGTGGCGCTTTAAACGCATCCTATCCCAGTGAGGATGGCACCTGCAAAACGGTGCGGGCTGTCTATCTCTACCCCAATTCTCGTTACTAAATAATATGAAATCTACGCTGCCGCTTACAGGTTCGCATCTGCGCACCTATGATACGATCTTCCAACATCCTGTTTCTCACAACCTGAAGTGGCGCGACGTTCTGGCCATGTTTCGCCATCTGGGACAAGTCGTGGAGGAACCGAACGGACACCTGAAGGTGACGCGCAATGGGCAGACTTTGATGCTACATCCGCCACATACGAAGGATGTATCCGAAACATCCCAAGTCATGTCGTTGCGCCATTTTCTTGAAAAGTCTGAGACGGCGACGCCCGCAGCAAACGGAATGGAATCGCATTGGTTGCTCATAATTAATCACCATGATGCCCGGATTTATCGTTCTGAAATACACGGTGCTATCCCCCAGAAGATCACGCCGCACGAGCCCGAAGCCCATATGCGCTTGGCAAAAGACGTAAAAGATTTTACACGCGGCAAAGATAAACCAGACCCGAACAGTTTCTTTAAACCAGTGGCTAGTGCGCTTCAAGGTGGTGGACAGATTCTCATTTTTGGCACCGGCACCGGCACCAGCAGTGAGATGGAACAGTTCATCGAGTGGTTCAAGCTGCATCATCCGGATCAGGCGAAGCGGATTATCGGCTCGCTGGTTGTGGACGAACACCATTTGACCGAGGATCAGCTGCTTTCGAAGGCGCGAGATTTTTATTCGAAGGCAGCAAAGGCTTAATCACCGCCGAGTAAAGCACACGATTCAAGACATCAATCGAAACCAAATCAAAGGAGTAAAAAATGCCAATTAAATTTGAGGATGAAGACGAGGGAAAAGTACTCGCCATTCAAATCAGCGGAAAACTAACAACGGCGGATTGTGTTTATTTTGCGCCTGAGTTTGAAAGGTTGGTCCAGCTTAACGGGAATATGCGCGTGCTGTTTGACCTGACCCGCTTGAGGCTGTGCGTTGCTGCGTTCGTAACTTTCCAATGACGGGAGCAGAACATCGGCGTTTTTTGCATAGTCGCGAGCAACCGTTTTGTTGGCGTGACCAAGTGCCTGTTGTGCGTATCGTTCTGGATAACCAGCGGCGGCAGCTCGTTCTGCCCAAGCGTATCTATATGAATGAAGCGTTACGCCTTTGATGTTCAATCCCGAGCAAGGCTGTTTGAATTCGGTAGCGCGGTCTGCCACGCGAACTCCGGCGAGGTAAGGGAACAGATTGCCAGTGGCCGGGAGCGAACGCAGAAGATTTTCCAGCCCTGAATCTATTTTGAGCGTGGCAAGTGTGCGTGATTTCCTGCGAACGTATGAAATCGTGCGATTTTGCCAGTCAATGTTTTCAGCCTTCAAATTTGCCATGTCAGTTTGTGACCCTCCAATGAGCCAGCAAATCTCATAATATGCTTTGCGTTCTGGGTTCAATTCGCGTTCGAGAATTTTTTGCTGTTCCTCAAACTTGATGGCTCGTTTGTCTTTGTGAACGACTTCCGGCCAAAGTTTTTTGGCGATAATCGGAACCAGTAGCCAATTCATGCCAAGTGCGTAATTGTGCAATCGGCTCAAATACATATTGGTTGAAACACCGCCAGCTTTAAGCACCTTCTTAAAATCGTCGGCACTGGTGGTTCACTAAAAGTTTGCGAATATGGTCAAACGGCTTGCTTGCGTGGGCACGTTGGCAACGCTCTTTTGTGCTGCTTGCCAAGTCGTTTTTGTCGTTTTCCACGTCTTGCATGACCGATTGCCAAGTTCGGTCTGCGTTTTGTGGATTGCTGACCAGAATATGAGTTCTAGCCATCTGTGCGTGAAATCCCGCTTGTTCGTGGGGGCGGTTTCTCAATCGCTGCATTTCGAGAGCTTCGTTTTTGTCAGTGGTTTGAAGGCTTTCGCGGTCGCCGGTTTGTTATCCTGAATATACCAAGTTTTGCCCCCGCTATGCTTGTTGCGGATATAGATGCGATAACGATTTTTCATGATTATGTTTATATTTTTCATATAACGTAATCATGGCAGATTCTTCACTTTGAGCGTTAGGGTGCCTTGAGAGTGCTATACCGAATAGTTTTGGTGCTAGTTCGGGTCAAACTCGTTGCTCACACTTTCGCTCACAGTTGACCCGCTAAACCGTCCAGAAAGCCCGAAAACAAAGCGTTTTCGGATGGAGGCGAGGGTCGGAATCGAACCGACGAATGCAGCTTTTGCAGAGCCGTGCCTTACCACTTGGCTACCCCGCCGTGAAAGGGTGCACAAACTAAATTTGTTTGGCCCTCCATGCAAGTTCAATCGCAAACCTTTACGACTTGTCACCGCCTCCGCATCATCGTCGGGAAAAGTTTTACGGATAGGCCGAGCTGACAAATGCGCCTTCCGGAGCGCCGAACTCCGATTCGGCGTGTT
>DASZCA010000156.1:0-5944 GCA_035943555.1 Verrucomicrobiia bacterium | reverse complement strand
GATTTTCGCGGGCGTTGTCATGGGCAAGCGCGGCGGCGGTCTCAATGAGACCTTCACCGTCCGCCGCATCAGCTACGGCGAAGGCGTCGAACGCGTGTTCCCGCTCCACTCGCCCCGCGTGGACAAGATCGAAGTCGAGCGCCAGGGCCAGGTCCGCCGCGCCAAGCTCACCTACCTGCGCAAACGCCTCGGCAAGGGCGCCACGCTCGTCAACGAGAAAAAGGAAAAAGTCGTCGCAGCCCCGGCCAAGTAATCGACCGGCAAGTTTTCAAAGGCGAGGCGCAAGCTTCGCCTTTTTTGTTTGTACTAATATAAATCTATATGCTGATGATGTCCTAAAACCCGCGACAAATCCCCTCTGCCCCTCGGGGGAAAGGGCTGGGGCCTGTCGCGCCAAAGCGTAGCGACGGCGGCTAAGGGGGCGGCGTGTTAGTCCATGACGTTTAAAATCTCGCCCACGGCATTGCCTCCCCGCCCCATCTCTGAAAACCTGTAATCAATAAATTTGTGCCAACAGAAACCCTCCATTTCGAAAACGCCCGGTTCGCCCAGCAGCTCTACAATAACGAGCCGCGCAACCTCGCCACGCTGCAAACCGAACTCGGCGTGAAAGCCACCTCGCGCGAAGACTGGATCAAGCTCGAAGGCCCCGCCGATGGCCTCGCCCGCGCCAAACAGCTCTTCGCCTCGCTCGAATCCATGCTGAAAGCCGGGGCCGCGGTCAAAAACCGCGAGTTCACCCACGCGCTCACCATCGTGAAAACTGAAGGCGCTGCCACGCTGAAAGACATGGTCGGCGACCGCGTCCAGACCCACGAACGGAAAGCCGGCGTCACTGCCAAAACCGTCGGCCAGAAAAATTACATCGAAGCCATCCGCAAACACGACATCACTTTTGGCATCGGCCCCGCCGGCACCGGCAAAACCTATCTGGCTGTAGCGATGGCCTTGTCCGCCATGCGCGATGGCGGCATTTCCCGTATCATTCTCACCCGCCCCGCCGTCGAGGCTGGTGAAGCCCTCGGCTTCCTGCCCGGCGATCTCTACGAAAAGATCACGCCGTACCTGCGCCCGTTGCACGATGCCTTGCATGACATGCTGCCGGCCGAAGAGATCGCCAAGCATATGGAACGCGCCACCATCGAGATCGCTCCCCTCGCCTACATGCGCGGCCGTACGTTGAACAACGCCTTCATCATTCTGGACGAAGCGCAAAATTCCACCGCCGAGCAGATGCTCATGTTTCTTACCCGCCTCGGCCACGGCTCCAAAGCCGTCATTACCGGTGATGAAACCCAGATCGACCTGCCCGCCCATAAAAAATCCGGCCTCGCCGAGGCTCATAAGGCGCTCCGCAACACCGAAGGCATCGCCATCATCGAATTCTCCAAGCGCGATGTCGTCCGCCATCCGCTCGTGCAACGCATCATCGCCGCCTACGAGAACCATCGCGGCACCGGCAAAAAAGAATGAACCTCGTCATCGCCAACCGTCAACGTAGCCGGAAACTCAACTCCCGCCTGCTCAAGGAGATTGTTGGCGCCCTGTTTGCCGAACTCGGGATCACCGATGCCGAACTGGGCATCAATCTCGTCGCCGCCCGCGAAATGGCTTTGGTGAATGAAACCTTCCTGAATCACACCGGCTCGACCGATGTCATCACTTTTGACCACCGCGAAATCAAAAGTAAATCGCGCCGCGCCACAACCATTCACGGCGAGCTGTTCATTTGCGTAGACGATGCCATCCTGCAAGCCAAGGAATTTAAGACCACCTGGCAATCAGAAGTCGTCCGCTATATCGTCCATGGCGTCCTGCACCTGCTCGGTTACGATGATTTGAAACCGCACCTGCGCCGCACCATGAAGCGCGAGGAAAACCGCCTCGTCCGTGTGCTGGCCAAACGCTTTGCACTCGCGCAAGTCGCGCGCACCGCTAAAATCTCCGTGTGAGGAAGACATTCATCTCCAGTTGGCGCGCCAGTTTTTTCGCCGGCCTCGCGGTCACTCTGCCGGCGTTGGTCACCCTCGCGGCGGTCATCTGGATTTTCGGCACCATCTCCACCTTCACCGACACCCTGCTCTTCTTCCTGCCGAAAACGTTGCCCCCGTCCGAAGTCTTCGTGAATGGTCATTCCGGACCCATGCTCTGGTATTGGAGTTTGCTGGCCCTCGCCCTCGCCGTGCTGCTCATCACCGGCGTCGGCCTGCTGGCCCGTTACTACATCGGCAAGCGCATCATTGAATGGCTCGATGCCTGCATGATGCACATCCCGGTGCTGAATAAATTCTACGGCGCCATCAAGCAGGTCAACGACGCCTTCTCCGGCAGCAAAAATTCCTTCAAGACCGTCGTGCTTGTGGAATTTCCCCGCGAAGGCGCCTACTCTGTCGGCTTCCTTACCAGCGATGAAAACGCCGAGGCCAGCCGTAAAATCGGCGAACAGCTCGTCAGCGTCTTCATCCCCACCACGCCCAATCCCACCTCCGGCTTTCTCATCCTCCTGCCTGCGGACAAGGTCACCAAGCTGGATATGAGCGTGGCCGATGGAGTGAAATACATCGTCAGCCTCGGCGCCATCGCCCCCGAACTCTCGCCGGAACCGAAATCCAAGCGAAAAAAGTAAGTTAGGTATATGAAAACTTACGGCTGTTCACCGCGACTCCGGCACACTGGTTTGACTGGTAGGGCGCGTCACTCCGTGCGCGCCGTCGTTTATCAGACCAAGTCTTTCACGCAAGAGATGACGCGTTCTACATTGCCATTCTCCACCCTCCACCTTCCACCTTCCCTTCTCGCCCTGCCCCTCTCGCCGTCATGATCTCGTCCACCCACGGCATCATCTTGCGCACCCGCCCGCTGACGGAAACCAGCCTGATTGTCCACTGGCTCACCCCGGATCTCGGCCGCGTCGCCACCGTGGCCAAAGGCGCGCGCCGCCCCAAATCCTCCTATACCGGCAAGCTCGACCTGTTCTACGCCGCCGATTTCTCCTTCACCCGCAGCCGCACCTCGGAATTGCACAACCTGCGCGAAGTAAAATTACAAGGAACTCACAGCGCCATCCGGGAAGATATTTCAAAACTGCAACAAGCCGCTTACGCCGCCGCCTTCCTTGAGCAAGCCACAGAAACCGAATCGCCCCTGCCGGAAATATTTGAACTCGTCCGCAGCTTCCTCGCCCTGCTCTGCCAGCAACCCACGCTGCCGCAAAATATTTTTGCCTTGGAACTGAAGCTTCTGCACCAGCTCGGCCTGGAGCCCGACCTCGAAGAAACCCGCCTCACCCCCGGCACCAAAAAAATCGCCCAATCGCTAATGGAAAGCGACTGGGCCAATGGTTCACGTTTAAAATTGTCAGACGCGCAAAACACCGAACTGCGCCACTGGCTTCAAGGCTTCCTGATCACCCACCTCGGCCGCCTCCCCCGCGGCCGCAGCAGCGTCCTCCCCGGCTGAAAGGTTTGGAGTTCCGCCTTTAGGCGGCCCGCAAATCCGCGGCAGCCTTCCACTTTTTCGCTTACGGATTTAAAGAAAACATCCATTGACTGTTCCCTCTCCCAGCCTGTCGCGCCATAGCGAAGCGAAGGCGGACGGGAGAGGGTAAGGGTGAGGGAGAACGGTTTAACTAAACGCAGCACAAAACTGTTCAAGACAAGTGCCTTTATTCACGTCTAGAAAGGATCACGGCCATCCGGCTTTTTGCCCCGGCTCTAAACCACTCTCTGCCTCGCGGTCATTTATCTTTAAGCCGGTTTTTCCAATACGCCGGCTCGCGGCGGCAATGCATCACGGCAATTATTAGAATGTAATCTGTTTCAACGGAAAATAGCACCGCATACGGAAACACTTGGGTTAGGCAGCGGCGGACGTCCCCATCAAATTTCCGCCACCGTTCGGGGTTCGCCACCGTTCTGCGAATGGCGATTTCCACACAGTCCATGAAACGTCGTTCCAGCCCTGCCTGACGATTCGCGTAATAATGCGCCGCGTCTTGATACTCAGAAAGCGCTTCAGGATGAAACTCAAACCTCATTTTTCCAACGATTGCCGCACCTGTGCCAGCGCAGCTTCGCCGGGAATCGTTTTCACGCGTCCGCTGCGGACATCGGCGAGGCGACGGCTGGCTTCCTGCACCCAAAGTTCATGGATGTAACCTTCATCGGCAGGATCAAGGCTCTCAACCAATCGATCAGCCAGCAATGCTCGCGCTTCGCTCGGCAACGCCAGCATTTCGTTGGTAATTTGATCAACGGTCATGCTCATGACAGCACCATAAATCAAGGCCCTCCTGCGGTCAAGAAACGTCAGAAAAGTCCGGAGTCGCATCTCGTCAATACAGAACGGCGCCCACAAAACCACAAACGCTGACTACGCGCGTGATTCTTTGACCCGTAGGGTCAAAACATGGATAGCCGTAGGTGAAACCTACGGTACCCCGCAATAAAATCCCCGACCCCATCGGGGTCGTACATGAATTACGACAACCAAACCCCAAACCCTACGCTTTCACCAACGCCATCACCGCCTCAATCGCCCCCTCAGTCTTCACCAACTGCATCGCCCCATTGCGCGGCTTGATCTCCACCTCACCCTTCGCCAGCGATTTCTCACCCAGCCCGATGCGGATCGGAAACCCGATCAGCTCGGAATCCTTGAACTTCACACCCGGACGCTCATCGCGATCATCAAGGATCACATCCACGCCCTTGGCCGTCAGTTCCGCATAAAATTTCTCCGCCAGCTTCATGGCTTCGCTCTCCGGCGTCACCGCCAGCGGCGTGATGCATACCTGATACGGTGCCACGCTCAATGGCCAGATGATCCCATCCTTGTCGTTCCCCTGCTCGATCACCGCCTGCAACGTGCGCGTCACGCCGATGCCATAGCACCCCATCACCGCCGGCTTGCGCGAACCGTCCGCATCCAGGAACGTGGCATTCAGCTTCTCGCTATATTTCGTGCCGAGCTTGAAAACATGACCAACTTCAATCGCGCGACGGATCTTCAGCGGCTTGCCACATTTCCCGCAAGGCTCGCCCGCCGTCACCGTGCGCAAGTCATACCACGCCGTGACCTTGATATCGCGTTCAATGGAAACGTTCTGAAAATGGAATCCATCTTCATTCGCGCCGGTCGTCATGTCATTTGCACCCTGCAAACGCTCGTCCGCATAGACTTTCACGTCTGCCGGCACGTTGATCACCGCGCCCAGCGAACCCGGCTTGGCCCCTAACAACGGCACAATTTCATCCGCCGTCGCCGGACGCACCGCGACGGCGCCAGTCTTCGCCATCAGCTTCGTCTCATTCATTTGATCATCACCACGGATCAAAACGATGATCGGCTTCGAATCCGCGATATAAATCAGCGTCTTGATCTGACGGTTCACTGCCACCTTGTAAGGCTCCTTGCTCAAGGCCTCGATCGTAACCACGCCCGGCGTCGCAAATTTTTCAAAGGCCGCGCCCACCTCGCGCGCCGCCGTCTTGGGAATGCCGCTCGTGGCTTTCTCGATATTGGCCGCGTAGCCGCAAGCTTCGCAATACGCCACGTCATTCTCCCCCGTATCCGCCGGCACCATGAATTCGTGCGAATAATTACCACCGATCACACCCGTATCCGCTTCGACGGGAAACGCCTTGAGCCCGCAACGCGCAAAGATACGCGTATACGCATCATACATTTTTTTGTAGGCCGCCATCGCGTTCTCATCCGTGGTATCGAACGAGTACGCGTCCTTCATGATGAATTCCTTTGCACGCATCAAGCCAAAGCGCGGACGGATCTCATCACGGAACTTGGTGCTGACCTGGTAAAAATTCTTCGGCAACTGGCGATAGGAATTGATTTCCCCGGCAGCCAGCGTCGTGATGACCTCCTCGGCGGTCGGGCTCAAAAACCATTCGCGGTTCGAGCCGTCCTTGACCCGGAACAGCACATT
>DASZCA010000155.1:0-2182 GCA_035943555.1 Verrucomicrobiia bacterium | reverse complement strand
CAGGTTCAACCGCTTGCCGCGCCACTGTAAAATCCCCCAGCGCCGTTGCAATTTCTTCCGCCCCAACGGCAGCGCCACCAGCGAACCTTCTTCCAGTTCCTTCTTCGCGACCCACGGCGCGAGGATGCTCACCCCTAACCCCAGCTTCACCAGTTCCTTCGTCGCTTCCATGCTTCCGGCCTCGATGATCGTGTTCAGCACCATCTCTTCCCGCCGAAAATGATCCTCGATCAATCGGAATGTCACGCTGTGCTTGCTGTATAGGATGTAATTCTGGCGCGGTATCGCGGCGCGCTCCACCTGCTTTGCCTGCGCCCACGGGTGCAGCGCGGACACGACAAATTGCAACTCGTCGTTGAACAGCGGATGAAATTCGAGTTGCGGCTCCTTCTCCGCCTTCAGCGTCAGCGCCAGGTCGATGCGCTGTTTCAACAGCGATGCCACCAGTTGCGGCGTGTCGCCCGGCTCCAGCGAGATGGCATGCTCCGGAAAACTTTCCTTAAATTCGCGCAACACCGGCGGAATGAGATGCTGGCACGCAACCGTGTCCGCCCCGAGCCGCAGCCGGCCCGTGCTGCCGTTGCTCAACCGGCAAAGCGATTCTCGGGCCGCTTCCATTTCTGTTAAAATAGTCTCCGCATGTCGCAACAGCTCCTCACCCGCCTGCGTCAGCACGACTTTTTTGCCCAGCCTGTCCAAAAGCCGACAGCTCATTTCTGACTCCAGCGTCTTCATCGAGTGACTGATGCCTGATTGCGTGAGCTGCAATTCACGTGCGGTTTGCGTGAAGCTCCCTGTGCGTGCCAGCACACGAAAGGCCCGCAATTGCCGGCTGTCCAACGGTGCGTTCACCTATCAATCTCCTTCATCTGTTTCATGCGAATCCCAAGAAGCACTCATCGCGCCAATTTGAAGTTTTAGCCTCGCGGCCACCCGGTCGGCACCTCTTGCTGCCGCCGTAGAATCGATTCTAAAATTGAAAAAAACCCGTGAAGTGTCATGTTGAAAGCGTGAAAGTTCGCCACCTGTATATTTCGCCCGGCCATAATTATTTTGGCCACCATGACCTGCCGCCCGGCGCCAGCCCGACGGTCGAGGTGCTCGAGATCGAGTGCGTGTCCGGCCGCGGCATCAAGGGCGACCGTTTTTTTGATCATAAGAAGGACTACAACGGACAGGTCACATTTTTCTCCGAAGAAATTTTCGAAGCCATGTGCGCGGACTTGAAGCTGTCCGGCAAATCACCGGGCGAATCCCGCCGCAACATCGTCGTGGCCGGCATCGATCTAAATTCCCTAGTCGGTCAGGAATTTGAGATTCAGAACGTGAAATTTCGGGGCATGGCGGAATGTTCGCCCTGTCATTGGATGGATCGCGCGTTTGCGCCGGGCGCGAAGCAATTCCTTCAAAATCGCGGCGGCTTGCGGGCCAAGGTCTTGACCGACGGTACCCTGCGCGTGGATGCATGAATTTCAGCGCGGTCATCCTTGCCGGTGGCAAATCATCGCGCATGGGTTGTGACAAGGCCTTCATTGAAATCGCCGGACAAACCCTGCTCACCCGGCATATCCAGCTCGTCCGCACGGCCGGTGCGCGCGAGATTGTCATCTCCGGCCGGGCCGAAACGGATTATTCAGCGTTCGGACTGCCAGTATTGCAGGATTCATTTCCCGACGCCGGACCGCTCGCCGGCATCCACAGCGCCTTGCAAGCGACAACTTCGCCGTTATTGCTCGTGCTGGCCGTGGACTTGCCCGCCATGACCGCAGATTTTTTGCAGACGCTGACCGCCGGTTGTTCTGAAAACACCGGCGTGGTTCCGTCCATAAAAGAAAACCTCGAACCCCTCGCAGCCATCTATCCAAAAGCCGCTTTGCCTCTCGCCACATCATTGCTGGCCCAAAATTCACTGACGGTAAAAAACTTCGCCCGCCAGTGTGAACAGGCCGGGCTCATCTCTTTTATCGACCTGCCCGATTCTGCCACCGAATTTTTTCTCAACTGCAATTCCCCCGGCGAACTGGAATCCCTCCGTCTTCATTCCAGCCGTTAATCAATTTCACACTTGCCCCGGCATAAACCGCGACAACCTTTCTCAGCCATGCTTTCCTTCGATGTTGGAAGTTAAATGTTGAGTGTTGAATGTTTCCTAAACTATCCCGCTTTCGCATCCCCCACCCTG
>DASZCA010000154.1:0-5814 GCA_035943555.1 Verrucomicrobiia bacterium | reverse complement strand
GGGGCCGAAAATGCATAACTCGCCGACTTCGCCGGCGGGCAGAGGATGCCGTTGTTCATCGACGACGAGCAGGCCGTAATTGGGCAGGGGCAGGCCGATGGTGACGGGTTCGCCCGGCTTCAATTCGGCCAGGGAGGCACTGACGGCAGTTTCGGTCGGGCCGTAGGTATTGAACACCTTGCGACCGGGCTGGACGAGGCGTTGGGCCAATGAATCGGGGCAGGACTCACCACCGAGGTTGATGAGACGCAGGGTGGGCGGCAAGTTTTCGAGCAAGCCGACCAAGGTCGGCACGGCGTGCAGTACGGTGATGCGCTCGCGAGCCAAGGTTTGGGCGAGAGAATCCGAATCACTGACGAGCGAGGCTGGGGCGATCCAGAGTGTGGCACCGACGAGATAGGAAATCCAAATCTCTTCAAAAGACATGTCGAAGGCGGCGGAGAAGCCCTGGTAGACGAGGTCGGATTCAAGCACGCCGAGGATTTCATTTTCGCCACGGAGGAAATGACAGATGCTGCGGTGGCTGATCACGATGCCTTTGGGCTGGCCGGTGGAACCGGAAGTGTAGATGACGTAGGCGGGGTCGGACGGCTGGATTGTTACGTGGGGCGGGTATGGGTTTTTAGCAGCCAGCAGGTCTTCGATGGCCCAAACGGCGATGTTCAGTTCTGCGAGGCGGGGCAGCCACTCGCGGCAGGTGATGAGGCCGATGGCGGCGGCGGAGTGGAGGCAGATTTTGAGGCGTTCGAGCGGGGTGCCGGCATCGAAAGGCAGCCAGGCGGCGGCGCTTTTGGTGATGCCGGCCTGGGCGATCAGCAGGTCTGCGCTGCGGGGGAGGAACAGGCCGATGACTTGGCCGCGGGTTGTGCCGCGCTGGGCCAAGGCGTTGGCGATGGTATTGCTTAGGGCGTCGAGTTCGGCGTAGGTGATGACGCGTTCGCCCCAGATCAGGGCGGGATGTTGCAGACGACGGCGGGCGGTAGCGGCGAGGACATCGGCCAGGCATTCGGAGCGGAGCAGGTCAGGACGGCTGGCGCCGCGCAACACCGCCGGGGCAATGGTGACTTGGTGTTTTTGAGGGGCGGACATCCGGCGAATGATACGTTGGCTTGGTTTTACCCGACAAAACGTCTGTGGGTTTTGAAATGCGGGTCGCAACCATGAAGACGTTGAAAACGGGGAAAGGTGACGGGTGATGTTTTCAAAACTTAAAAGGCAAAGGGATTGGGCGGTGAAAGGAAGGCCGGATGGAACAAAATGAAAAAACATCAACAAAAGCGCGATTTTTGCTTGGCGAGCGCGTGGAGAACCGCTTTAATGGGCCGGTAAACATTAACCAAAATACAATCTAACAAATCAATTATCATGGCTAAAGCACTGACCAAGTCCCAAATCGTTTCCGAAGTCGCGACGAAGAGCAACCTCACCAAGAAGCAAGCCGGTGAAATCCTCGAGCAGCTCGCGTCGTTGGCGTACAAGCATGCCAAAGATTCTTTCACCATCCCCGGCCTCGGCAAGCTGGTGCTCGTGAACCGCAAAGCGCGCGTCGGCCGTAACCCGGCGACCGGCGAAACGATCCAGATCAAGGCGAAGAAGGTCGTGAAGTTCCGCGTGGCGAAGGCCGCGAAGGACGCGATCCTCGGCGTTAAGAAGTAATCGGAATTTGTTTTCAAAGGCACCCGGTTTTTCCGGGTGCCTTTTTTATTTTAGGGACGAGCCGGCAATGGATTTATGGATGGCAACATGGTGACCGGGCTATTTTTGCTCTGGCCCCCACGACGTGAAATGCGGATAATTTTTCGAATGATTTGCTTTTTGCCCGCCCGGGGACAGACCGGAACTTTGAAAGAGGCGTCACGCCGGTGATTGTCACCGGATTGATGAATCGTCATGGGCTGTTTCACAGCCGTCAGAGTCATGGAAGATGAAGGTTTCACTGATCATTGCAGCCTATAACCAGCGCACGGCGCTGACGAAACTGTTTCAAGGGTTGTCCCGGCAAAAAGACTGGCCGGAGGAAATCCTGATCGCGGATGACGGGTCGACGGATGGGACGCAGGAAATCATCGAGGACTGGCGGCGCACGGTGGCGGTACCGGTGCGGCATCACTGGCAGCCGAACAACGGCTTTGGCAAGCTGGCGATCCTGAACAAGACGGTGGCAGCCGCGACGGGGGATTACCTGATTTTTACGGACGGTGATTGCGTGCCGCATCCGCGGTTCATCGCCGATCACCGGGCGCTGGCGGAACGCGGGTATTGGGTGCAAGGGCGGCGTTGTTTTGTACGCGAGGAGTTTGTGGAGGATTTTGTGCCGGGCCGGACGCCGGTTTGGCTGTGGGCATTACGGGGACGAATTTCGCGTCCAAACAAAAGCTTGCGGCTGCCCTGGCCGGTAATTTTTCGGGATCAGGAGCAGCGAGGCATCATCGGGTGCAACATGGCTTTCTGGCGGGATGACATCTTGGCGGTGAACGGTTTTGATGAAGCGTACGCCGGGCGCGGCATGGGGGCGGATTCTGATCTGGGCAGCCGGGTTTATAACCTGGGACGGCAGCGCAAGTTTGTGTACGGCCGCGCGCTGGTTTATCACCTGGATCACCGCATCATGCCCCGGCCGCACTTTAAGGAAAACAAGGCGCGACTGGATGAGGTGATCCGTTCGGGGAAAACGTGGAGTGAGCGGGGGGTGGACCGGTATTTGAAGGTGAGTGGGTTGGTTAAATAGTTGGATTGTTGGATTGGGCGGTGCGGATAGTTCCAGCGCCGTGGAATAAACACACGCTGCGGCTAGTCTGCGACACAGCCGCGATGGCCAGGTATGGTTCGGAATGATCGAAATCTTGATTTGAATTTGTGGCTACGAATCTTTATGACCTGCTTCCGCGCGACGAGCGCCCGAGCGGCGATGTGTTGCTGGGTCGGTTTTTGCAATATGTCGAGGCGCGGCGGTTGACTTTGTATCCGGCGCAGGAGGCGGCGATATTGGAATTGTTCGATGACAAGAATGTCATCCTGAACACGCCGACGGGGTCGGGGAAATCGCTGGTTGCGACGGCGTTGCACTTCAAGGCGATCGCCCAGGGAAGGCGCTCGATCTATACATGCCCGATCAAGGCACTGGTGAATGAGAAGTTCATGGCGTTGTGCCGGGAGTTCGGGCCGGACAATGTGGGGCTGAGCACTGGCGATGCTTCGGTAAACCAAGGCGCGCCGATCTTGTGCTGCACGGCGGAAATTTTGGCGAACATCGCTTTGCGTGAAGGAGCAGGGGCTGACGTGCGCGAGGTGGTGATGGATGAATTTCATTATTATGCGGATCGTGAGCGCGGAGTGGCGTGGCAGATCCCGTTGCTGACGCTGCCGCAGACGCGGTTTTTGCTGATGTCGGCGACAATGGGGGACACGGCGTTTTTTGAAACAGAACTGACGCGGCTGACGGGGCGGCAGACGGTGACGGTGGCATCGACCGACCGGCCGGTGCCGTTGAAGCATGAGTATTCGGAACTGCCGTTGGCGAAGACGTTAGAAAGCCTGGTGGCGGACAAGCGGGCGCCAGTGTATGTGGTGCATTTCACGCAGTTGGAGGCGGCGCAAAGCGCGCAGGATTTTACGAGCATCAATGTCTGCACGCGCGAGGAAAAGGCGGCGATCGCGAGCGAGATCGAAGGTTTTAAATTTAGCAGCCCATACGGGCCGGAGATCAAGAAGTGGTTGCGTCATGGCATCGGACTGCATCACGCGGGATTGCTGCCGAAGTATCGCGTGCTGGTGGAAGGCCTGGCACAAAAGGGTTTGCTCAAGGTGATTTGTGGAACGGATACGCTCGGCGTCGGAGTGAATGTGCCGATCCGGACGGTGCTATTCACGCGGTTGTGTAAGTTTGACGGGCAAAAGACGGTGATTTTGTCGGCGCGGGATTTTCACCAGATCAGCGGGCGGGCAGGGCGGAAAGGTTTTGATGATCAAGGTTGGGTGGTGGCGCAGGCGCCGGAGCATGTGATCGAGAATCTCAAGCTGGCGGAGAAGTCGGCGCGCGATGGAAAGAAAACGGTGAAGCGACAGGCGCCGGAAAAGAATTTTGTTAACTGGGACAAGAACACATACCTACGGCTAATCGCGGCATCGCCGGAGCGGCTGGTATCGAGGTTCCAAGTTTCGCACGGGATGCTGTTGAATGTGTTGAGCCGGAAGGGGGATGGTTGCAAGGCGATGCAGACATTGATCCGCGATTCGCACGAGACGCCGCGGCAGAAGACGGCGCATGTGAAGCGGGCGTGGCAACTGTTCCGGGCATTGATCGACCGGAAGATCATTGAGTTTATTCCCAAGACGGCGGACGGGTCGTATCTGCGGGTGAACGTGGCATTGCAGGAAGATTTTTCGATGGACCAGGTGTTATCGCTGTATCTGCATGACACGCTGCCGCTGATGGATCCGCAGGCGCCGGATTATGCGCTGGTATTGCTGACGCTGGTGGAATCGATCGTGGAAGATCCGGATATCATCTTGCGCAAGCAACTGGACCGGGTGAAGGACCAGAAGATGGCGGAGATGAAGATGGAAGGGAAAGAATACGACGAGCGGATGGAGGAACTGGAGAAATGCGAGTATCCGAAACCGAACCGGGAGTTTGTCTATTCGACGTTCAACAATTTTGCGGCGACGCATCCGTGGGTGGGGCAGGAAAATATCCGGCTGAAATCGATCGCGCGGGAGATGTTTGAATCGTTCCGGTCGTTCGCGGATTACATCCGGGATTATGAGTTACAACGGGCGGAAGGCGTGCTGTTGCGGTATCTAAACCGGGTGTTCAAAGTGCTGTCGCAAGGCGTGCCGGACGCGGCGAAGAATGACACGGTGCGAGAAATGGAACTTTATCTGGGCGCGATGATCCGGCAGATCGATTCGAGTTTGCTGGATGAATGGGAGAAGTTACGGAATCCAAATTTTCAACGGGCGGAAACGAAAGAGGTGCGGCCGGCGGGGGCGGAAGAGAACGATGTCACGCGTGATACGAAAGGTTTCACGGCGGCGATCCGGAACAAGATTTTTGCGTTTTTACGCGGGCTGGTGATCGGGGATATCGAAACGGCGCTGACGCATCTGGCAACGAACTTAGACGCAGAGGGGCAGCCGTGGACGGCGGCGCGGTTGGAGGCGGTGCTGGAGGCGTATCACGTCGATCACAAATATATCTGCCTGGATCCGAACGCGCGGAATGTGCGGCACACGTACGTCGTGCCGGGCGAGGATCGCAAGACATGGAAGGTGCAGCAGATGTTGGTGGATCCGGAGGAGAACAATGATTGGGTGGCGGAGTTTGAGGTGGATCTGATAGAAGCGCGGAAGACGGGGGAGGCGGGGTTGAGGTTGAGAAGGGTGGGGGCGTTGGTTTGAAAAGACGAAGATAGACGATGGAAGATGGAGGATGGCTGGTATCGTCAGTTGAGAGATACTGGCGCTTTGATGGAAGCGCCGCTATTTATCAACTCTTGGGCATGTAGCGGGAATCATCATGCGGCTGGAAGGAGGCGGAGTCCAAGTTCATGGAAATCTTGAAGTCGTGAACAGTGAAGCCGCGTTTTTTGTACCAGTGCGGGAGTTGGGGGTTGGGAAGCAGGTCCTTTTCCAGCAGGTGGCCTTCGATGCGTTTGAGTTTTTTGGCGCGGGCGTAGGTAATCATGGTGGTCAGGAGCTGGCTGCCAATGCCTTGCCGGCGAAAATTCACTTCGAGGGTTTTGCGGCCGAAGAGGCGGCGCAGAAAGTTTGGTTCCCGCACGATGCATTTGTCTTCGACGAAGAGGTCGATGA
>DASZCA010000153.1:0-2361 GCA_035943555.1 Verrucomicrobiia bacterium | reverse complement strand
CTTTAAAAGTTACCGTTCCCGAGAGCGTCCCGTTCGCCGGCGCGACTTCGCCAACCTTGGAGGTCAACGTCAGCGACTGTCCGTAAACAATCGTGGTTGCCGGGGCAGTCAGTGTATTGGTGGTTTTGCCCTGCGTGATGTTAAAAGCACTGCTGTTCACCGCCTTCAAGATTTTGGTGGATGCTTGCAAGATCTCACCAGCCCCAACTTGGGTGATGGCCAAGCCGCTGAACACGGCTTTCCCGGAGGCATCGGTATTCTCAGTGGTGACACCGGTCAACCCCGCACCCTTGCTCAAAACCAAGGCGACGGCCGTGCCCGCTTGCGAAATATTTGTGCCCCGCGAATCACGGATTTGCACCACCACATTGGTCAGCGGCGCACCAATAACTGTGCTGGCAGGTTGAACCGTAAAAACCAAATTGGTCGTCACAATTGCCGCCGCAGCCGAGGAAGAAATTCCCATCAGCATCAAGGCAGTCAAATTTCTGACAACAACCGTCGAGGACAATAACTTCTGAATGATCATAAAATTACACACTCCCTAGTTCGGGATAATCGGACAATTCTGAAGCGGGTTTAGCAAATTTGAGGCCAGCATCTAAAAACACCTGGTTTTGGTGCTTTTTTGATGAAAAACTATGATTTCGAACGCCTTAACCGCTTTCCGTTGTCTATCAGTTAGACAATGTTCCTTAATATTGAGCAACTTACCGATGCTTCGAAGGTTGAAAAAATGCAGCCCGTCGTTGAATATCACCTAGCGTGAAATTGCTTGAAAAACTAAACTCCGCGTTCCGCGCGCCATCTTTGACCAAGTCGCGGATATTCTTGGCGATGGCGGTGGCGGTGATTGCTGACGGCCTTCAATTGCTCTTCGCGCCATTTACGCTGACATTCATTGACTCTGCCATCGATGTAGTGGCGATGGTGTTGGAAACCCGGATCATCGGTTTTCACCTGCTTCTGCTCCCAACCGTCGTGGTCGAGTTCATTCCCGTTATCGACGTGCTGCCAACCTGGACCGCCTGCGTCGCCGCCGTGATCGCCCTGCGCAAGCGCGAACAGAACCAGACACCGCCGACACCTCCCGCCCCGCCGGCCAAGCCGGTGATTGAAATTTAATCCTGTAAATTTTACGGATTTCGGCTAGATTTTTCGCATGACGAAATCCGTTTTTACCGGCCCGGTTTATGTAGTGCGCGACAACATCGACACGGACCAGATCATCTCCGCGCAGTTTTTGAACCTGGTGCCGACGATCACTGAAGAGTACGAAAAACTCGGCAGCCACGCCCTCGCCGGCCTGCCCGACTCGCTCTATCCGAATCGCTACGTCAAAGAAGGCCAGTTGGACAGCGAATACCCCATCGTCATCGGCGGTAAAAATTTCGGCTGCGGCAGTTCGCGTGAACACGCGCCCATCGCCATGGGCTCGGCCAACTGCGAGATCGTCCTCGCAGAAAGCTTTGCGCGCATTTTCTTCCGCAACTGCGTCGCGACCGGCGAGCTCTATCCCTGCGAATGCGCCGACCGCCTGTGTGACATCCTGAAAACCGGCGATGTCATCACCGTTGATCTCGATGCCGCCACCGTCACCGTCCAAGCGACCGGCAAAGTGTATAAATTTAAACCGCTCGGCGACGTGCGCCCGGTGGTGGATGCCGGCGGCCTGTTCAATTACGCCCGCGCCAGCGGCATGATCGCCGCCAAATAACCGCGTCTGATTTTCGAAACACTCACCCCGTTGACCTGACCGTCGGCGGGGTTTTGTTTTAGACACCGCTTCTCATAGTTGCTCGACTCCTATTGCCCTACTTCTTATCTTCTCGAGATGCGCGAACAATCGCTCGAATTTCTCAAGACTCTCGTCAACACCCCCAGCCCCGTCGGCCACGAAACGCGCGGCCAGCGCGTCTGGCTCGATTACGTTGGAAAGTTTGCCGATGAAACCTACTCCGACGCTTACGGCAACTGCGTCGCCGTTTTGAACAAAGGCGGTTCGCCGCGCATCATGCTCGCCGGCCATGCCGATGAGATCGCGATGGCGGTGAACTATATCGATGGTGACGGTTTCATCTATGTCCGTAAGATGGGCGGCATCGATGCGGCTATCACCAAAGCCCAGCGTATCGTCATTCATACGCGTAACGGCCCCGTCAAAGGCGTCGTTGGCAACGTGGCTCCGCATCTGGCCAAAGAAGGTGGCGAGCCCAAAGTGCCGAAGATCCACGAGTTGTTCATCGATATCGGCGCACGCAACCGTGCCGAGACGGAAAAACTCGTGCGCATCGGCGATCCCATCACCCTGACGCACGAATATGATTTTCTCCGCAACGACCTAGTCGTCGGCCGGGCGTT
>DASZCA010000152.1:0-5212 GCA_035943555.1 Verrucomicrobiia bacterium | reverse complement strand
TCATTTTTCCTCAATCATACCCTCCCGGTTGGACACAGGCTGTCCAACCGAAAAATAGTGGGTTGAGGCCATTTGCCTCTTTTGACCCGATTCGCATTAAATACCTGCTCCGGAAATTTTCTCTCGCCCTTTTTCAGCCGTTTGATTATCAAATCGCCACCAGAAGCCATGGCGCGCTTAACTCAAACTCCGACCGGGGACTTCATCAAGCAAGTTTTGGGATTTTACGAACAAGGCTTGACGATCGATGCTTTGCAACGAGCGGAGACTTTTGCTCCGTTGAAGGATTGGGCCGGCATTTCCCCCTGCGTCATCGCCGCGCGGCTTGCCGCCAACGCCGGCGCGCCCCGGCTAAACACCCGCCTGTCCGTCCGGGCGTGGCGCATGGATAAAACCCACCCGGCCTCCCAATTGCAGTTCGGTTTTCAACTCAGCGAACATCGCGGTCCGCTGGCGGCCTGGCGGGCCATGCGCACCTGGAAAACCGCCCCGGAAACCATGGCCGAAGATCAGGCGGAACTACTCGCAGCCCAGGCCCGGGTCGTCTCCGACCTGCGCGATTTCACTACCGCGGAAAAACTGCTGGACCGCGCAGAGAACCTCTGTGCTTCAAAACCTTGGATCCGTTTGCAACGCGCCCATCTGCTGGAAGCGCAAGACCGCGTTGAAGAAGCTCTTGAAGTTGCCCTGGCCGCCACCGCCTTGCACACCTTCCCCTTCTATCGTCCGGGCGTTCAAACCACGGCTCACCTGTTGCAATTGTTAGACCGGGATGACGATGCGATCGCCCTGTTGCAAGAGGCCGGCACCACGATTCAAAACGGGCCGGTGGCCGTGCAGTTGTATGGCATCCTTAGTGAAAATGGATTGTGGTCCGAGGCGGAAATCGCTTTGTCCCGCTATGTCGAACTGTCTCCGTTGCTGGAGCCGCACCTGCGCAAATGGGTCTCTGCGCAACGTTCCCGCGTCGCCTATCATCTGGGCAAACGGACGGAAGCCATCCGCCTCGCCGGTGAATTCGATGATCCGTTTCATAAGCATTTCGTAAAAAAACTGGAAGCCGCCCCGGATGATGGCGACCGCGTCCGGCTGGATGTCTCCTTCGTCCGGCAACATTTTAAAACCTGCGCTCCGGCCACGCTGGCCGCCTTGGGCCGGTATTGGCGCTTGCCCGCCGAACATCTCAAGCTGGCCGAGGCGATGTGCTATGACGGCACCCCGCATTGGCAACAGCGCGATTGGGCGGAAAAAAACGGCTGGTTTGTCCGCGAATTTCGCGTGACCCAGGAAAGTGTTTTCTCGCTGATTACCCGGGGGATTCCTTTTGCCGTTTCTACCGTCGCCGCCACGTCGGCGCATCTGCAGGCGGTGGTCGGTTTCGACCGGGTTCGCGGCACCATCCTGCTGCGCGATCCCGGCCAGCCTTATACCGTCGAAGTATTCGCCGAGACTTTCTTTCAGCGTCAACGCTCGTTCGGTCCGCATGGAACGGTTTATTTGCCCGTGGCGGAACAGTCAAAGATGGACGGCTTGGCATTGCCGGACACCGCCATCTACGATGACTTTCACCGCTTCAGCCTCAGCCTGAGGAAGCACGACCGCGAAACGGCCGCTAAAAATCTGGAAGCCATGGCTTCCGCCTACGAAGATCACGCGCTGGTCTGGGAGGCACGGCTGGATTTGGCCGGCTATGACGCGAATGTTTCCGAACAACTGCGCTGTCTCGACCGCCTGCTGGAACTGTTTCCTGGTAATGCCGCCCGCCAGTTGCGCCGCCTCGGCTGCCTCCGGACCGCCTCGCGCCATGAACGCATCGGATACTTGGAAGCTGCCTGCCGCGTCCCCGAGGCGCACCCCGCTTTGTTCGTTGAACTGGCGCGCCTGCTCGGCGATGACGCCCGCAGTGCGCCGGAAGCCGCCCGTCATCTCCGACGCGCTTTGCGGTTTGCCCCGCAAGATTCCAATGCCATCACCGTGCAGGCGAATTTGCTCTGGGAACAGGCCGGTTTTGAGGAGGCGACGGAACTGTATCGTTTTGCCGCCAATCTGGAAGGCTACCGGGAACACCTGTATCAATCATGGTTCACCGCCTGCCGCCGCACGCGCCGGACGGATGAGGCCATCAGCCTGCTGGAAGACCGTTTCCGTCGCTTCGGCACGCGCTCCGAGCAACCCGGCACTACCCTCGCGTGGGCCTGGCGCGAACTGAACCAGCCGCAACGTGCTCGTGAAGTCTATGCTGAAGCCGCCCGGCTCAAACCGGACAACGGCTATCTCCTGTTGAACGCGGCCACCCTTGAAGCCCGCCTCCGCAATTCCGTCGAAACTGAAAAATTTCTGGAAGCCGCCCGCGATAAAGTCCGCCGGACCGACTGGCTGCGGACCAGCGCCGAAATCGCCGAAATGCGTCTGGACACCGCCGCGAGCCTGCGCATCTCCCGCGAGATCATTGAAGCCGAACCGCTCGCTTTGGATGCCCACGGCGGCATCGCCCGGGCGCTGGCCCAATTGGAAGGAAACGCCGCCGCTTATGCCCATTTAAAAGCCGCTTGCTTGCGGTTCCCTCATCACTACGGCTTGCAACGGCTGCTGGTGGATTGGTCACACGATGCCACGGACGTGGAAGCGGAAACCGCCGCCCGCGAATTGTTGCGTATCGACCTTTCTGACGCTTGGGCGCGACGCGAACTGTCCACCATTCTTTTGAAAGCCGGGCGCCTGGATGACGCCCTCCATGAAGCCACGGAAGCGGCACAGATCGAACCGCGCAACAGCTACAGCTTTTCCGTTCTTGGCCACATTTGTAACCGGCGCCAGCAACCGGCCGAAGCGCGGAGCCATTTCCACCACGCCGTTGAGTTGAGCGTCGATAACAGCGATGCCTTGCACGCCTTGATTGCTCTCGCTCAAACCGACAAGGAACGTAAAGAGCAGCTTGCTTTCGTGGAAGAACAGTTGGTCCAGCAGGTCGTCACCGGTGAAGGCCTGCTGGCTTTCCGGGAGTTGGCCAGCCCCATTCTCGATCCCGAAAAGTTGCTGCAAAGTCTGCAGATCGCCTACCAAGAACGCTCCGATTTGTGGCATGTACGGTCGGCCCTCGCCGCCCAGCTCGGTCACCTGAAACGGCTCGATGAAGCCCTCGATATTGCGAAACAGGCCACTGAACGTTTTCCCCACATGCCCCGCATCTGGCTGGATTTGGCCAAAGTCCACCAGTGGCGCAAGGAGCTCGATCTCGAGATCGATGCCGCCCGCCGTGCGTTTGAGATCAATCCCGGCTGGAGCCGCGCCACCCTTCGATTGACGGATGCGTTGGAACGGCGCGGGAAATTTGAGGACGCCGGAAAGATATTCGAACGTGCTTTGCCGCATGTCCCCAACGATGCCCAAGTTCATGCGGGCTATGCCCACTTGCTCTGGCGGCAACGGCAGCCCGCCCGCGCCTTTGCCGAGCTCGAACGCGCCCTGCGGATTGCTCCCGGTTATGAGTGGGCTTGGGATTTGTTCCGGGAATGGGCCACTGAACGGGGCGAACCCCGCCGCGCCGCGGACTTTGTCCGCACCCTCACCCAAGAGCGCCCCGGCGAGCGGCGCGTCTGGCTCATGCTCGCCCGCACCTTGCAAGGCCCTGATGCCATGGCCGAACGACTGGACGCCATCGACAAAGCATTGGCATTGGAACAACGTTCGACCGAAGCCTGGGATTTGAAAGCGGAACTGCTTGCCAACGGTGAACAGTTTGATGATGCGCTCCAGGCCGTGACCGACGGTCTGCAAGTGTGTCTCTCCGAACTCCATATTTTGCGGGGACGCCGTGCGTGGGTTGAAGCCCGTCGCCGCCGGTTGCCCGAGGCCGTGCGGCTGATGCGGGAGGTGCTCGCGGAAAATTCCGGGTACGTCTGGGGTTGGAATCAATTATCCCACTGGCTGGTAGAACAGGGCTCCTTGGTGGATGCCGCGGCCGCACTTGAAACTCTGCAACGGTTGCGGCCCCATGATTCTTGGGTCAGCCGGCAGCTTGGCTTCCTAAAATTAAAACAGGATGATCGCGCCGGCGCGCAAAAATCCTTCGCCGCCGCGTTCCAGATCGCTCCCACCGATGTTCAGGCCGCGCACAATCTTTTTGAGTTGCAGCTGAAATCTTCGGACCTTACCGGAGCTGCCGAAACCCTGCGGCTCATGGAATTGCATCAGCCCGGTGCTGCCACCGACGCGGTGGAAATCACCCTCTTGCTCCGTCTGAACGAGAAAAAAGTGGCCGCCAAAATCTTGGAAAAATTGTGTGCCTCCGCTGACCCGGATGATTGGCCGTTGAACGCCGCTTCCGATGCCTTCCGCCGCGCCGGCCAGTCCGGTCTGGCCCTGAAAATTTACAAGCGCAGCCTCAAATCCGGCTCTTGCAATCCCCAGACCGCCACTGCGGCCATTCGCCTTCTCCTTGCCCGGCGCCAGCATTGGTCGGCGGTATGGCTGTTCTTGCAGTTACAACCGGGCGAACCTCAACGCCGTGCCGCCGCCCCGGTGGTGCAGGGCCTCGCCGAGGCCAAGGAAGCACTGGCTTTCCGTTGGTTGCTCTGGCGCCGCCGTTCTGTGTTGGCCGCTGAAGATGCTTCCTGGGGACAGGTCGGTTACGCGTTGAGCACTTTCCAGCGTTCCAAAGCGTCCGCTTTATGGCTGTCCGACTGGCGCAACCGCCGCGATGTGCAACCCTGGATGCTCTTCAATTTATGCTTGGGCCTGCGCCAGCTCGGACGCTATCCCGAATCCACCGAAGTGGTCCGCTATGCTGTTCAAAAATGGGGACATCGTGAAGGCTCGGCTGACCTGCGGCTTTTTTTGGCGGTGGAAGATGCCTTGGCCGGCGATGTTGCCGGCACCCAGGAAAATCTCAAACAGGTTTCCATCCGGGAAAAGGTGGCCTATGACCAGGATTTGCTGGCCATCGCCAAGGCGCTTGTGGAATTCCAACAATCGCCCGCCCAAGAACGGGTCAAACAGTTCAAGGCCGCCCGCGCCCAGCTCGAAAAACGTTTTACTGCCAGGCGGGTGGCCGCCTTGCAAGGAGACGTTCGCCGGACCTTTTCCCGGGCCGGTGCTGTCTTCATCCAGAACGGCGGCGGCTGGCGCGCCCGGCTATGGTTCAATTGGGTGCTCTACAGCCGGTGGGTTTTATTGGGGCTTTTTGCCTTGGTCTTTCCTCCCGCACTCATTG
>DASZCA010000151.1:0-11832 GCA_035943555.1 Verrucomicrobiia bacterium | reverse complement strand
GAACAATTGGATGCCGCCGAAAGACATGTACGCCAAGTTGCGCGGCATGTGCGACGGGGCGATGCGCGGACGCACGATGTATGTCATCCCCTACCTCATGGGGCCGCCCGGTTCACCGCTCACGAAGGTCGGTGTGGAACTGACCGATTCCATCTACGTCGTGCTGAGCATGCGCATCATGGCACGCATGGGACAGGCTGCTTATACGCAATTGGGCGACAGCGATGATTTTAATCACGGGCTGCACTGCATGCTGGATGTGAATCCCGACCGTCGTTTCATCGCGCATTTTCCACAGGACAACGCCGTCATCTCCGTTGGCTCAAACTACGGCGGCAACGTGCTGCTCGGGAAAAAGTGCCTCGCCCTGCGTATCGGCTCCTATCTCGGCCGTAATGAAGGCTGGATGGCGGAACATATGTTGATCCTCGGCGTGGAATCGCCCGAAGGTGAAAAAACCTATGTGGCGGCGGCGTTTCCGAGCGCGTGCGGCAAAACAAATTTCGCCATGCTCGTGCCGCCAGCGCATTTCAAAGGCTGGAAGATTTGGACCGTGGGCGATGACATCGCGTGGATGAAGCCCGGCCCGGATGGACGGCTTTACGCCATCAACCCCGAGGCCGGTTATTTCGGAGTGGTGCCGGGAACCAATTCCAAATCCAATCCGACCGCCGTACAGACCATCCGCCGCGACACTATTTTCACGAACGTGGCGCTCACACCCGATGGCGATGTCTGGTGGGAAGGCAAAGATGGCCCGGTGCCGCAGGAATGTCTCGACTGGCGCGGCAACAAGTGGACGCCGGAGTCCAAAGAAAAAGCCGCGCACGCCAATTCGCGCTTCGCTGCGCCCATGGTGAACAACCCCATGCTCGATCCGAACGCGAATTCCCCCGAAGGCGTGCCCATCAGCGCCATCATCTTCGGTGGCCGCCGCGCGGACACCATGCCGCTGATCTACCAGGCCTTCAATTGGATTCACGGCGTCTACATCGGCGCGACCATGGGTTCCGAAATGACCGCCGCTGCCGTCGGCGGCATGGGCCAGGTCCGCCGCGATCCGATGGCGATGCTGCCCTTCTGCGGCTACAACATGGGCGAATATTTCCGCCACTGGATCACCATGCGCAAGCTCATCAAATTTCCCCCGCGCATTTTCCACGTGAACTGGTTCCGCAAAGATGCCGACGGCACATTCCTATGGCCCGGGTTTGGCGAGAACATGCGTGTGCTCAAATGGATCGTGAATCGCTGCAACGGCCATGCGAATGCCGTCGAAACACCGCTTGGCTGGGTGCCGTATGCGAAGGATTTTGACCTGCAAGGACTGGCCAATTACACGCCGGAGATGTTCGACCGCGTCCAAGACATCAACTACGACGACTGGCGGCGCGAGTTGCTGCAACAGGACGAGTTGTTCATGAAAATCTACACGCACCTGCCGAAAGAACTCATCTTTCAGCGGGAGCTGCTCGTGGCGCGGCTGTGATCTTCAATCGTGCAGATTGATTGTTCCAGCTTGCAAGGTTAACCTTCCGCGTGGCGCAGACTTTAGAATCAAGCCAGTGGCTGTGTTGCGGCGAGCAATACTTTCCCGCCATGCTCGCCGCGATTGCGGCGGCGCGCACCAGCATCGATCTGGAATTCTATATTTTTGCGGACGATGTCATCGGCCGGGAATTTCTCAGTGCCCTCGTCCACTCCGCCCAGCGGGGCGTGAAAGTCCGGGCGCTGGTGGACTCTTACGGTTCCTTCACGCTGCCCGGGAAATTTTTTCAATCGCTCATCACGGCTGGCGGCGAGGTGCGCTTTTTCAATCCGCTGCGCTTTAACCGGTTTGGCGTGCGAGATCATCGCAAGTTGCTCATCTGCGACCACCATACGGTATTTACCGGCGGCGCCAATATCGCGAATGAATACGACGGCAACGGCGTCACCAAAGGCTGGCTCGATTTGATGCTGAAAATCGAAAGTGCCCCGCTGGCCAATGCCTTGGCGCACGAATTTGCGCAGATCTATAACAGCGCGGATTTCAAACAAGGCCGCCTGCGCAAGCTGCGGATATTCCGCCAAATTCGCCGGCACTCGACTTCCGCAGAGATCTTGTCCATCCGCCCAGGACGCGGTGCCAGCAGCTATCAACGCGCCCTCTATGGCGATTTGCAGCATGCGAGTTCGGCGGATATGATCACGCCCTACTTTTTGCCCAGTCACAAATTACGGCGGCAGCTTCAAAAGATCGTCCGGCGCGGCGGAAAGGTGCGGCTCATTCTGCCCAAACTGTCCGATGTGCCCGTTTCCCGCGCCGCCGGCATGGTCTACTATCCGAGATTGCTCAAGGCGGGCATCGAAATCTACGAATACCAGCCACAAATCCTCCACATGAAACTGTATCGCGTGGATGACAAAGTTTTTGCAGGCTCGTCTAACTTCGATTTCCGCAGCTTTAATCTGAATTATGAATTGATGCTGCGATTCACTGACAAGCCAGCCATAGACAGCGCCAAGGAAATTTTTACAAACACTTTGAAAAACTGCCGCCAGATCAAACTGGAGGAATTTCTTAAAACGCAAAATTTTTGGTCCCGCTTGCGAAACCGCTGGGCGCATTTTCTGGTCGCACGCATCGACCCGTTCGTGGCCTTGCGCCATATCGGACGCCGGTGATCACTGTCGTTGCGTGACCATGAACAGGCGGCTGGCGAGCCGGTGAGCAAGCCCATTCATCTCTGCGGCCTCGCGCGGAGCGAGCGAACGGGCGTTGTTCAATTCCCACAGACCGAGCCAATGTTGAAAATGTTCCGCCTGCAACCCCAGCGACATGTGCGCCCCCGCAAACCCGCCGCGATATTTTGACTCACCACCGGCCTGCAACGCCCAAAACTCCGCAATCTTTTCCATGTGCGCCGGCCAGTCCGTGACATGCGAATTAAAGATGGGCCCGAGCACGCTGTGCTGCCGGACGTCAGCGTAAAACGGCTTAATTAGCTTTAAAATGCCGGCGTGACCGCCAAGGCGGTCGTAGAGAGGAGTTTCCTCATTCATGCGGATGCCTTCTTCCATTCGGCCTCCACGCCTGGGCGCCGCACCCATTCGTTCAACTCCGCCATATTAATTTCTTCCCGGGAAACTTTGAGCATTGTCCCAATATCTCGCAAATGTTTGTCGGAACCGCCTTCCCGGAAAAATTCAAGCTTACGGACAATGACGCATTCAGGAGGCGCTACTGATATCATCTCCCCGTTGAATTCCATTTTTCTCGCATGACGGAATGCCCACGCATTGAACTCATCACGGCCAGTTGTATGGAAATCCGCTTTGAAACCCGTGCCCATATGAACCAGATTGAACTGCCCTTTTTGTTCACGGGCAATTTCGGCCATGATGACCTCTTGGGGAGGAACATAAAATTCCGGCGCTGGAAAAGCCTCGATTAACCGCCCAACATCATCGAGCCGAAGAAACACGACCAGATCCAAATCGTTTGTAAAGCGCGGTTCGCCATACAAGATGGATGCAGTGCTTTCGCTCACGATGTAACGCAGACCCAAACGGTTCATCGGGCGCAAAAACAACAACGAAAGGTCAGCCTCTGGCATTGCTGAAATTACGGGTTACCTCCGCATTCACCTGCTCATCGGTCCAGTCGGCGTGCAAACTCTTGAGCCATGCAGCTTTCATTCGTCGTGCCGACCAATACATCTGCTCCGCCAACTCCAACCGCCGACCGGGTGACATACGGCGGTAAAGTTCAATCTGAATAGGGCTAACCTGTTCGTCGGCAAGCATGATTCAATGTGGGCTGGAAACCATCTTTCAGCAAGCTCTTTGCAGGCCCAAAGATCAATGCTTCGACTCCTTTGCCCCACCTTCCGCCGCCGGCAAATCACCCTCACCCAGCTTGCGTTTAAAAAGTTCTAAAGCCATCGCATAAGACTGCATGGCCAGCGCGGGATCGTAGCGCGGACCTTCATCACGGAGAAAGGCGTGCTGGCCATTGAACTCATGCCAGGTAAAATTCGTGCCGGCATCGGCCAGCGCATTGTAGACGATCGCCCTGCCCTCGCGCGGGACGTGCGGGTCCTGGCGACCCCAGATCATCAGCAGTTCGCCTTTGATTTCCTTGATGCGATCCAGCGAGTTGTCCTTCATGCCTTTGGCCAAGCCGCGCTTGTGGATGTCCGTGGCGTAAAAGCAGGTCGCGGCCAGCACTTCGGGATTCATCGCGGCGCGGAAGGACAAATGGCCGCCGATGCAGATGCCGATGGAGCCAAGCTTGCCGGTGCAAGCCGGATGCGCTTTCAGGCAGGCTAGCGTGGCGCGGGCATCATCATCGTAACTCTCCAATTCTTTGGCCGTTTTGAGTTCGTTGCCCTTGTCGGCACCGGCTTGGTCATACGCGAGCACGGTCCCTGCAGGCAAAAACTCATGATAAATCTCCGGCACCGCCACAACAAAACCATGTCCCGCGAGCAACGTCGCCGTGCGCCGGATTGGCGCGGTGACTTGAAAGATTTCCGAGAACAGGACCAGGCCGGGATATTTGCCGGGTGCCGTCGGACGAAAGATATAAATCCGCATCGGCCCGCGCGGCGTCGGTTGGTCGATATATTCGTCAGAATTGATGGTCATATTTATTCCTCGTAGCAGCCGACGTGAGGAGGCTCAGGTCAGGCTTTTATTTTTATACTGCATTCTACTGAAATGAACACAATCATTTTCAGTGAGGCGAAGGTAGGGCGCGTCACTCCGTGCGCGCCGTCGAGGTGAACCCGAACGCGTGGGTTGGCAGACGGCGGCGCGCGCGGAGCGACGCGCCCTACCTGCCGCAGCAACACCAACGCTGTTATGTGCTCGGTCCCTCAAGCATCCAGCGTTGCTTAAACAAGCAACGTCTTCACCTTCGCCAGCGCTTCATCCAGCTTCGCCGCATCCTTGCCACCGCCACGCGCGTTGTCGGGCTTGCCGCCGCCTTTGCCACCGACGATGGGGGCGATGGTCTGGATGATCTTACCGGCTTGAACCTTGGCGGTAAAATCCGGCGAGACCGCTGCGATCAGGGTGACTGCACCGTTCGCCGCACCGCCGAGGACGATGACGCCTTTGAACTGCGATTTCAGAGAGTCCGCGATGGCTTGCAGCGTGTCGCCGTCGTTCGCGCCGAGGTTGGCGATGATCGCGGGGATATCGTTGATGGTTTCGGCTTTCGCGACTAGATCTTTGGCGCTGCCGGCGGCTTCGCGTTGTTGCGCGAGTTTCAGGGACTTCTCAAGTTCCTTCTGGTGCGCGAGCAACGCGTCGATTTTCTTTTCCAGTTCGCCGACGGGCGAATTGATTTTGCCCGCAATGCTACGGATGAGTTGCAACTGCTGGTTCGCAAGGTCGTAGGCACTCAGGCCGGCGACGGCTTCGATACGGCGGACGCCGGCGGCCACGGCGGCTTCGCTGACAATGCGGAACAGGCCGATCTCGCCGGTGGCGCGGGTGTGCGTGCCGCCGCAGAGTTCCATGGAATAACCGTCGAGCTTGTGCGCGTGACCGCCGATCTGGACGACGCGGACGGTGTCGCCATACTTGTCGCCGAAGAATTGCATGATGTCCTTGCGGTTTTTGACGTCCGCGTGAGCGACTTCGGTCCAAGAGACGCCCGCGTTTTCGAGGATGCGTTCGTTGACGAGTTTCTCGATGTCCACGACCTGCGCGGGCGTGAGCGGGGCGCTGTTGAAATCGAAGGTCAGCTTGTCGGGGCCGACGGAGGAGCCTTTTTGCGAGGCTTCTTTGCTGGCGACTTCGTGCAGCGCCCAGTGGAGCAAGTGCGTCACCGTGTGGTGACGTTGAATCGCATCGCGGCGAGATTTTTCGACCGCGAGCGTGACACCGGCCCCGACCGCCGGAGCATCGCCGCCTTCGATGAAGTGCAGGAAGGTGTTGCCGGATTTTTGGGTATTGGTGACGCGCCAGAGCTGGCCGCTGCCGGTCAATTCGCCGGTATCGCCGACTTGGCCACCCATTTCGGCGTACGCGGAAGAGGTGTCGAGGATGACGGCCGTTTTGTCTTTCAGAGAAACGACTTCGAGGACTTTAGCTTCGGTGGCCAAGTTGTCGTAGCCGACGAATTTCGTGGGCGTGGTCGTTTCAATTTGGGATAGGGAGATGACTTCTTTTTTCTGGGCGGCGCGGGCGCGGTTGCGCTGCTCTTCCATCAGTTTTTCAAAGCCTTCTTTGTCCACGGTTAGTCCGCGTTCGCGGGCCATGAGTTCCGTGAGATCGAGCGGGAAGCCGTAGGTGTCGTAGAGAATGAACGCTTCAAAACCTCCAAATACACCGTTATTCCAAGCACTGACATCTCCGATAGCTTTTTTGGCAACTTTTAGACGTGCTGGATAAACTTTAACGAATTTTAAATACTGTTCTTCAGAAACAGCTGTGTGCCCCGTATGCACAGACAGAAAATTTGAAAATCCAGAAATATGTAAAGCTTCTAAAACGGAGTGATTAGCGGCAAATCCATTCTCGAGGATAGATAGTCTTTCTAAATCAGTTCCTAAATCATTGAGGCGGTCTATACCATTTGAATGATCCGGAAGTTTTTCGAGTTTCCCACCCAACTGCATAATGATTTCGTCAAACTCTCCAACCTTTGACTTAAGATAGTTTCGCGTATTGAGTGCCGCTTCAAAAAGACTCAATCCCTTATCCAACGTCTTATTAAACGCTTCTTCCTCGCGCTGAATCGTCTCCTGTACGATTTTCTTTTTCGCGCGGATTTCAGGAAACACTTCGCCCATGGTTTCGGCGAGCACGTCCACTAGTTTGTAGAAGAACGGTTCGCGGAAGCCGAGGGTGCGGCCGTAGCGGACGGCGCGGCGGAGGATGCGGCGGAGGACGTAGTTACGATCGGTGTTGCCGGGCTGGATGCCGTCGGCGATGGCGAAACTTAATGTACGGATGTGGTCGGCGATGACGCGGAAGGCGACGTCGAGGGCGATCTGTTCGGCGGACGGCGCGGTTTCAATATCATCTTCGTCGTCGGGGCAGTTGGAATGTGATTTTTCGATGCCGTGGTCGCCGACTTCGATGATGTTGCCCTGCCCTTCGCCGCTGGTTTTGAGCGGAGCGGATGGGGTTTTGGCGGCGTCGCCGGGCAAGGTGCTGCCGTATTTCTTGCCGCTCATCTTTTCGAGCGCGTCGAAGATGGGGCGGAAGATGTCGGTCTCGTAGTTGGAAATTTTGGCGTTCTGGAAATCGGTCAGGCCTTTGGTGCCTTGGATGATGCTGGTGACGCGTTCGAAACCCATGCCGGTATCGACGTGTTGCGCGGGCAGCGGGCTGAAAGTGCCATCGGGGTTGGCGTTGTACTGGATGAAGACGTTGTTCCAGATCTCGATGCAGCGGGCGTCGGAGCCGTTGACGAGGAGGCGGCCGGATGCCTGGGTGTCGAGATCGGTCTCGCGCGGTCCGGGGCGGAGGTCGATGTGGACTTCGGTGCAGGGGCCGCACGGGCCGGTCTCGCCCATCATCCAAAAATTGTCCTTTTTGTTACCGTTGACGATGTGGATTTCCGGGTCCAGGCCGATGCTGCGAAATTTCTCCGCCCAGAGTTCCCACGCTTCCTGATCGCGGTCAGCGGGATCGTTCTTGGATTTGTCCGGCTGGTAGATGGTCGCGTAGACGCGCTGCGGTGGAAACTTCCAGACTTCGATGACGAGTTCCCACGCCCAGGCGATGGCCTCCTTCTTGAAATAATCGCCGAAGGACCAATTGCCGAGCATCTCGAAAAAGGTGTGGTGATAAGTATCGAGCCCGACGTCGTCGAGGTCGTTGTGCTTGCCACCGGCGCGGATGCATTTCTGGGTATCGGCAGCGCGGCCGGGCATGTACGGGCATTTGGTCTGGCCGAGAAAGATGGGCACGAACTGGTTCATGCCGGCGTTGGTGAACAGCAGGTTCGGGCTGTCCGGCATAAGCGAGGACGAGGGGACGATGGTGTGCTGCTTCGACTTGAAGAAGTCGAGGAAGTCCTGGCGGATCTGTTTGCCGGTTCGGATGGTTGCGGTGCTCATCGATTTAATTAAAAATGTAAAATTAAAAAACGGGTTTGGCGCGCGGGTACGGCTTCGGATTGGGGCGCGACAAGGGGTTTAGACTATCAGAAAACGAAGGAGATAGGCGAGTTGGAATTTTGGGGCACTGCTCTTGTTTGCAGTTCCGCCTTTAGGCGGTTCGGCGCATTCACCAGCCATGGCCATAATACAAGCCGCACTACGTTCGAGCACCCCTCATCCTAACCTTCTCCCCTCGGAGGGGCGAAGGGACCCGCATAATTGAAAATGGCACTCTTGGCGATTAAATGCGGTCGTTGCAAATCACGCGCTGCGGCTGATCCCGCTCGGAGCGGGACATCCGCATCCGCCAAGGCTTCGGCGCGACAGGCAGCCGCGCTCCATCAGATACGGGCTCGCGAAAGTCGTTATTACGGTGAAATTTAACGAGGCGGTGGCCGGCAAATTTTCCTGCGGCTCACAGAGCCGCGCTCGGAGCGGAAGTTTAATTACAAACCCAGTATTTCGATTTCGCAAGTTTTTGTTGGCCGGAAACTGTTAATTTTTTTGAAAAAAATCCTTGAGAAAAAACGGGAAGAGGACGATATAGATAGCAGCAATCGTTCTTTTAAAGATACCAGATTTCCCTGCCCTGTTTGTGATTCGCAACAGTCCTTGAACCGTAATTAAATTAGTTCCGGAATGAGTTAGGCTGTGGCCGGCATGCCTTCAATGGAAGCCGAAAGCAGACGAGCAAGTTCCACATGTAGCGATACATGTTCTAAGGATCGAGTTCGACACGGCAATGGCGGGGTTTATTTAAGATTACCGGCCCGGTAACAGACTGTGCCGGCAATCAAAGCCCGCCACCCGTGCGGGCTTTTTTTATTGGGAGATATGGTTAGCAGGCGGAAGTCGTTTTGCGAATGGATTGATCCCGCTGGCAATCGGCGGCGCGCGCGGAGCGACGCGCCCTACCATCTTGGTTTGCAGACGAACAATTGCTTTGAATAGGAAACTTTCGTTGCAGGCGAAAGCGGTAGAGGACTACCGCACTCCAGGACGCTGGCGCGCTGGCTGATTACTCCAAGCCAAAATGGAAATTTTTTTGGGCAAGTGTTCGGACCGCTGGTATGTTATTCGCATGGCGCGTGATGATTTGTTTGCGATGCCGGCTGTGACGCAGCTGGATGACATTGCTGCGCCCGCGACGGAAACTCCGCAGGATACTTTTCGCACCCAACCGCTGGCGGCGCGGATGCGGCCACGTAATCTGGATGAATACGCGGGGCAATCTCACATTTTGGGCCATGGTCAGTTATTGCGCCGCGCCATCGAGGCGGACCGGATTCAATCGCTGATTTTTTACGGCCCGCCGGGAACGGGCAAGACGTCGCTGGCACAGATCATTGCGCGGCAAACGAAAAGCAAATTCGAGCGTTTGAGCGGCGTGGAATCCAATGTCGCGGATATGCGCCGGGTGTTGTCGGCGGCGGCAAACCGGCTCGAGAACACGGGCAAGGCCACCATCCTGTTCATTGATGAAATCCATCGCTTCAACAAATCGCAGCAGGATGTTTTGTTGCCGGATGTGGAAAGCGGCGTCATCAAGCTTATCGGCGCGACGACGCATAATCCCTTTTTCTTCGTCAATTCCCCGCTGGTTTCGCGCTCGCAGATCTTTGAGTTGCGCTCGTTGAATGAGGAAGATTTGTATGCCCTGCTGCAGCGGGCGTTGAAGGATGAGGAACGCGGGCTGGGCTATCTGAAAATTGAGGCGGAGGAAACGGGGTTGCGGCATCTGGCCAAGATCGCGGATGGCGACGCGCGAAAGGTTTTGAATTCGCTGGAAATCGCGGCGCTGACGACCGCACCGGATGCGGATGGAATCATTCGCATCACGCTGTCCGTGGCGGAACAGAGCATCCAGAAGAAGGCCATCGTTTATGACAGCGATGGCGATGCGCATTACGATACGATTTCAGCATTCATCAAATCCATGCGGGGAAGCGATCCGGATGCAGCGCTGTACTGGCTGGCGAAGATGATCGTTGCCGGCGAAGATCCACGATTCATCGCGCGGCGCATCGTGATCTGCGCTGCGGAGGACGTGGGACTGGCGGACCCGATGGCGCTGGTGCTGGCGATCGCGGCGTTGGAGGCTTCGGAGTTTGTGGGCTGGCCGGAGGCGCAAATCCCGCTGGCGGAAGCGACCATTTATATTGCTACCGCAAACAAGAGCAACAGCGCATACATGGCGATCGCGGCAGCGGTGGAAGATGTGCGGTCGGGTCGCACGCTCGCCGTGCCGGAACATTTGCGCGACGGACACTACAAGGGCGCGGAACGGCTGGGCCACGGCAAGGGATATCAATACGCGCATGACGGCAAGGAACATTTCGTGGCGCAGGATTATCTGGGCGCGACCAAGAAATATTACGAGCCAACGGAGCAAGGGGTGGAGAAGAAGATCAAGGATCGCCTGGATAAATGGCGCGCGGAGTTTGCCAAAGCCAGATCGACCAAGGATGGACACAAATGAGCACAGATGGGAAGAGTTAGAGCCCTCTGACGTCGGCTGCAACAAAACATTGGCGGCGATGGCGAAATTGAACGTGGTAGTTAGCAATAGACGGCGCGCGCGGAGCGACGCGCCCTACCAACGTCAGGCGGATCAACGCCACAGATTATTGAACGTAAATTTTATTTTGTATGCTGAACCTTGAGACCAAGCCGGAGTTGCGGGCGCACATCCGCGAGCGCATGGAGAAAATTTCGGACGCGGTGAGGGCCGTGGAGTCCATCGACTTGTGCGAACGCCTGAAATCACAGTTCCAAAGCGCGCGGTCGATCCTGTTCTATGCGCCGCTGGCGGATGAACTGGATGTGTGGCCGGTGCTGGAGCTATCCATGGCGCTCGGCACGAACTGCGCCCTGCCCTTCTATGATCCAGCGACCAAAATTTACGGCACGCGCCGGCTGGAAAAGCTGGCGACGGATATCGTCACCGGAAAATTTGGCGTGCGCGAACCGGCGCCACATTGCGAGATCATGGCTCTGGACCAGTTCGATTTGGTGTTGGTGCCGGGCGTGGCGTTTGATCTGTATGGCCACCGGCTGGGGCGCGGGTTCGGATTTTACGACCGGTTGCTGGCAGAAGCGAGCGGCGTGAAATGCGGCGTGGCGTATGATTTTCAACTGCGGGAACAGATCCCCACGGAACCGCATGATGCGAAGGTGGATTTTATTTTGACACCAAATGGATGCATACGGAGAAAGAAATGACGAAGCACGAATGACGAATAGGGCTTGCAATATCTAGTGCCGTCCGGACACCTAAAGAATAAAATGCTTTCTCCCTCGCCCTAACCAAGGAATAGCCGTCTGGTGGCTATTTGTAATTGGGAAATGACGGAACAGAGGGTTGAAGTGAAACTTGGCTATCACCAGCTACTGCCAACTGTCAACGGTGCTGCATGCCGTCCATGCCACCGAGGGCGCCGCCTGATTCCCAGCCGGCGGGAGAATTCCACGGGCGTTCGGAATTGTTATCCGATTCCGTGGTAGCACAACCGGAGATCAGCATCGCGAGCGATGCCAAAACGAGCAGGAGAACGAGTTGCGCGGGGCGGATCTTCATCTCAGGAAGCAGGATGCGCAGGAGTGACGGTGTCGCCTTCGATCATTTCACCCAGCTTCCAGCCGGGGACGATATTGGCGATGCAACGGTCTTTTTCCACGCTGCGGATGACAACCTTGGCAACCAGCTTGCCATCACGGCTGACGAGCA
>DASZCA010000150.1:0-2280 GCA_035943555.1 Verrucomicrobiia bacterium | reverse complement strand
GGTCATTGAACGGACGAAGCCCCTTGGCCGCCGCGCAACGCACCAGCGCATTCTTGTCCTTCAGTGCAAAAATCAAAGGCCCGACCGCTTCCGGGTCATCGGATTTGATCAACTCTTCCAGGATCGCGAGGCGCGACTGGGTGTTGCTCATCCGTAGTTGCTGATACGTCCACCAAAGCATGTATATATTGAAGCCGGGAAAATAAACCGCTTCTGATAAACTTAAATTTGTGGGAAATCGTCCGTTTTTGCAAACCAAAGTTGATCAACGACTGGTGACAAACTCAAAACCTAAAGATGCAAAATATGCTTGGCAACGTTGAAGAAAATCACAATTCCTGTCACATCCACCAGCGTGGCGACGAATGGCGCCGAACACACCGCCGGGTCGAGGCGGATCAAACGGAGAAACATCGGCAACATCGCCCCCACCAAGCTGCCCCACAACACCACGCAAACCAGGCTCACGCCGATGGTCAGCGACAGCATCGCGTAATTGGCCCCGTACCCGTTCGGCCCGGCGAGATGCAAGAATTGCCAGATGAAAACCCGTGCCATGCCGACGCTCGCCAGAATACACCCCAGCAAAAAACCGGTCACCAGTTCGCGGCGCAACACCCGCCACCAATCTTGCAACTCAACATCCCGCAACGCCATCGCGCGGATGATGAGCGAAGTCGCCTGCGATCCGGAATTGCCGCCGCTCGACAGGATCAATGGAACAAAAAAAGCCAGCACCACCACCTCCTGGATTTCGCCCCCGTAATTCTGCATCGCCACCGAGGTGAACATTTCGCCGACGAACAAAACCGCCAGCCACGGGGCGCGTTTTTTCACCATCTCGAAGATGCTCGTCTTCAGGTACGATGCCTCCAACGCCGCCACACCGCCAAGCTTCTGGATATCCTCGGTCGCTTCTTTTTCCGCCACGTCCATCACATCATCTACGGTGATGACACCCACGAGCACGTCCTTGGTGTCCACCACTGGCAACATTGAGACGTCGTATTTCTTGAAAGCCTCCACCGCCGTCTCCTGATCATCCATCGCCCGGAGAAAGATTTGCCTGTTCTCCAAAATTTCCAGCACGGAAGTTTGCGGCGGCACGACCACCAGGTCACGCAGGCGCACGAAATCCACGAGATGCCCTTTGCTATCTGTGACGTAAAGCTGGTTCATCGAATCCCGCTTGTGCTCCTGACGGCGCAATTCCGCCAGCACTTCCGCCACCGTCCAGTTCTGCTGGATCGCGACATAACGCGGCGTCATGCGCCGGCCGATGGAATTCTTCGGATAACCGAGCAGTTCTGTGGCGACCTTGCGTTCCTCCGGCGAAAGCAGGTTCAACAGCTTCTGCGTCGCCGCCGCCGGCAATTCCTGCAACAACGCCGTGCGGTCATCCGGCTCGATGTCGTTAAGGATCTGTGCGACCTGTTCGCTGCCCAGCGCCCGCAGCATTTTTTCCTGGTCGGCCAGCGGCAGATATTCAAACACCTCGGCGGCCAGTTCGCGCGGTAGCAGCCGCAGCAGCACCGCCTCGTCGTCCGACGTGAGGTCCACGAAAATTTCCGCGATGTCCGAGGCATGAAAATGACACAGGATTTCGCGCAGGCCGTTGAAATTCCGTTGCCGGATCAACTCCTTCAATTCGGGCATGAGCAGGTTACCAATCACGGGAGGTGAGACGTTACCGGTTCAAAAAGATTTCACCAGAAGATTATAAAAAAAGCCGCCCCGCATCACACGGGACGGCGTTGTTAAGCTTGCGCGGAGTGATCAAAACCGCTCAAGCCTCAAAAGATTTGCCGCAACCGCAACTCTGTTTCGCGTTCGGGTTGGTGATCTTGAAACCGCCGCCCGTCAGCGCATCGCTGAAATCCACCACCGTGCCGCGCAGATACTGCGAGCTGATCGGATCGACCAGCACCGTCACGCCATCATGGTCTGCCGCCAGGTCGCCGTCGCGTTTTTCATCAAAGATCATGCCATATTGCATGCCCGAGCAGCCGCCTTGTTCCACGTAGAAACGCATGTGCTTGCCGGCGTTTTCCGGCAGCGTCAGCAGCGACTTCACCTCGGCCACCGCGTTCGGTGTCAGCGTGACGACATTTTCAGATGTGAGGACTTCGGTCATTTCTTGAATCACACTAAAGGGGGATTTCGCCGGTGTCAAACGGCGGCATCAGTTTTTTTCCGGCGTCAGCGCGTCGATTTTTTTCCGGATCGCATCCGCCAGCGACGGCAGGTTGGTTTGCAGGCTTTCGTAAAATTTTATCTGCG
>DASZCA010000149.1:0-5235 GCA_035943555.1 Verrucomicrobiia bacterium | reverse complement strand
TTAAGGGAAAAAGTGCTGTCCTCCGTTTTGGGATTCCCTAGACTGGCGCCCAGCATCTTGTGAAGGGCCGGGCCATCAGACAAAATCCGTCGCTTGTTTCCGCCTTGGGAGCGGTGTTGGCGGTGCTTTGCGGCTGGCTGCTCTGGGGGACGCCGGTGGGCGATCCGTGGACGGATGCCAGTTACGACTATCTATTCCGCTTCAGTTCGCGCGCTGTCACCAACCAAGTCACGTTGATCCAGATGGATGATGGGGCTTTCGGTCAATTCCATCAAACGCGCGGGCAGCCGTGGGACCGGGCATTGCATGCCCGGTTGATGAATCGCCTCGCGGACGATGGCTGCCCGCTGGTGGTGTTCGATTCCTTCTTTCAATTGCCGCGCGATCCGGATAAAGACGCAGCGTTAGCGGCAGCCATGCGCCGGCAGAAGGACATGATATTGATGGCGAAGCAGTCGGAAGTATCCGTGGCTTCATTGGAAGCGGCGGAGGCACTTTTGCCGGCGGATATGTTTCTAGAGGCGGTCGGCACCAATCATTGGGGCGTGGCGTGGTTTCACGATGATCCTGATCATATCGTGCGCCGGCAATGGCCGTTTCCATCGCCGGGGCCGTATCCCAGCCTGCCTTGGTCCGCCGCGCAGCAGGCCGGTGCGAAGTTAAGCAATGAGCCGCAGGAACGGTGGTTGCGTTATTATGGGCAGAAAGGTGCATGGACGCGGTTGAGCTATCAATTTGCGCTGGCCCAGCCGACGAATTATTTTCGCAACCAGATTGTCTTCATTGGCACCGAGCCGGAAACGTCCGTGCCAGAAGTGGACAAGACGGACAAGTTTTCCACCCCCTACACGCGATGGACGGACGAGGCGTCCGGCGGCGTGGAACTCAATCTGACCGCCTTTTTAAATCTGCTGAACAATGATTCACTGAAACGGCCTGTGTGGTGGGTGGAATTTCTGGTGTTCTTGGCTTCTGGAATTTTATTGGGCGCCGGATTATGCCGGTTGAAACTCGTGCCGGCGCTGGCTTTGGCCGCCGGCATTGTCCTCCTGGTGGCACCGCTGGCCATTTCGCTGAGTCATTTTACGAATTACTGGTTTCCGTGGCTGGTCATTGTCGGCGGGCAGGTGCCGTGCGCGCTGGCATGGGCCTGGGCGATGAATGTTCGCCCAGCGGTTGACACCTCCAAGACTGCCATCATGGAGCCGTTGCCGGAAACACCCGGGTTTGAACTGGTGCAACCGGCGTTTGGCGGCGGGGCTTATGGCAAGGTCTGGCTGGCAAAAAATCCAGCCGGGCAATGGCGGGCCTTGAAGGCGGTCTATCTTTCAAAGTTCGAGAACAACCCGGAGCCGTATGAACGCGAGTTTAACGGCGTCAAAACCTACAAACCTATTTCAGACCAGCATCCGGGATTGTTGCGGGTGGATTTTGTCAGCGAAAAACTGGCGGGCTATTTTTATTACACCATGGAATTGGGAGATGCGCTGGAACCCGGCTGGGAAAAGAATCCCTCCGCCTACAAACCGCGCGATCTGTTCAGCGAGCGTGCCCGTTTGCCGGAAAAGCGTCTGCCGGTGAAAGAGTGCCTGCGCATCGGCCTGGCCTTGAGCAAGGCGCTGGAATTCATCCATGGGCGGGGCATGGCGCACCGTGACATCAAGCCGCAGAACGTCATTTTTATCAACGGCGACCCCAAGCTGGCGGACATGGGGCTGGTGACGGAGATCCGGCCGGACGACCAAGAGCGCACCATCGTGGGCACCCATGGTTTCATGCCGCCACCCCCGGAGCGTCCGGGCACGCCCCAGGCGGATATTTATGGTCTGGGCATGGTTTTGTATGTCATCAGCACCGGGCGCAGCGCGACAGTCTTTCCGGAAGTTTCGACGACCTTGATTGCCAGTCAGGAACCGGTGAATTACATGCCACTGAATGCGGTCATCTTGAAGGCTTGCCAGCCTGATATGAAATCGCGCTACACCTCGGCATCCGAACTGAGCGCCGCCTTGCAAAAGGTGATGGCTTCGTTTGGTGGCAAAGCATAATGGCTATTTGCAGGGTTTTTTTTGAAGAGGTCATGGGCATTAAAAAGGGCCGGACTTGCGTCCGGCCCCATTGATGACAAGGTTTAAACGCCTTCACCGAGGCGCTCAGAAGGGCGACGCATCCATATGGGGTCGTTGTCCAAGACGCGCCGCAGGCAAAACCTCTATGCCAACCCTGAGCGGACAACGAAATCATTCTTCTACCAAGCACTACGCAGAAAAAACGTGAATCTGTCAAAAAAGTTGATTTATTTTTAAATTGTCACAAGAAAGTCCAATGGGCCGGCGGTTGGAAGCCGCCCGCACCGGCCTGTTGGAATGTCAGCCCCCATCAACGGGTCACTTGGTCATCAAAGGTCCACATTTTTCTATCTTCCCCGGCGGAACGGATCTCCATGACCTTGCCGGAAAGTTGGTGGAAGAAAAATGGTGTGCCCCACGCATCGATCAACTCACCTTTGTCATTCACGCGCAGGCCGGATTCTTCGGAAATGAAGTTCACCTGCTTCGGATTTTTGCCCATGAGCGCGGCGGTGATCTCGGAGTTATCGCCCACCGGATTCTCGCCATAGACCCCGGCATAGTTGTGCATCACCACCCGGGCGTTATCCAAAACTGTTAACGGTGGCAAGCTGGACATTGCAACTGCGGGCGGAGCCGGGGAAGTGCCGGGAGCCGTGACAAGGGGTGAAACCGCCTGTGTGATGGTTGCAGGCGTGGCCTCAGAAACAACCGGCGCACCATGGTTTAAGCCTGGTACGGTGGAAACATTTTCCGTGTTCGTCGCAATGCCATTGCCCACCGTTGGCAAAAGGGATACCGCCGGATTTTTTGGTTTAAACAAGAACCACAACCCGGTGGCGATGATGACCGCGGCCAGCAGAACCCAAACATTTTTCATGACGGCGACATGAACCCGAGGTTGGCCGGATTAAAACGGCCGAGATTGGGGAAGACGGTGGCCAGGTTGCTCGTATTCACGCCGAACCACGTCGCCAGCGTCGCAAAATATTGGTCAATGGAAGTGGTCGGGATCCAGCGCCCGGTGCTGGTGTCATCCGGACCGTTGATGGCGAGGGTGGGGAAGGTGCCGTACGTCTTGCCGCCCGCGACCGAGCCGCTGTTGCTCGCGCCGGCGCCGCCCACGATAAGATGATGGCTCCCCCAACCATGGTCGCTGCCCTGGCCGTTGCTCGGAAACGTGCGGCCAAAATCGCTCGCCGTGAACGCCGTGACCTTGTTCTGCAAATTGAGCTGTTCCATCGCCCGTTGAAAAACCAGGAGGGACTGGCTTAAATCCGCAAACAGGTTGGCGTGGGCGCCCAGGATGACGTTGTTCGGATTGCCATTGCTGTAATTGGTCTGCCCCGTATGCAGGTCGTAACCGCCGATCTGGCAGAAAAAAATCTGCCGCTTCATCCCAAAACCCGGGCTGGATGAAGTTGCGTTGCGATAACCCGCATCGATGAGGCGCGCGACCATTTTCAACTGCGAACTCAGGCTCGAAGTAAATGTGCTGCCACCGTTCGGCGTCTTGATCGTGGTCGGAAAGCTGACATTGAAAAAATTTGTCGGCGCGGAATTGGTGATCGCAGTATTGAGCAATGCTCCGGTGTTGATGGAATGTGCCGCCACTCCGGCATAGGCATTCGCCTGCATGTTCGGGTACGGCAAGCCCAGGATGTTGGTCAGTGCCGCCAGCCGCGCTCCGCTCACGCCTTGGAGGGAGATGGCACCGCTCGTCGAGACCGCGTATTGCGAAACGATGTTGCCGACCTCAAACGTGTTGGCGCCCGCGAGCGACACGGAAAGCGAGATCGGTGCGGTACCGTTCACCGAATTGAGCAGGTCCGCGCAACGTCCGCCCCACCCGGTGGTGGGCGGCTGGTCGGGCACCGAGGTTTGCCACTGGGTCTGCTGGTCGGCGTGGGAAAAGAGTTGTGGCGGCTTGGAGCCGGTGCCGCCCACATATTGCGAACGGGTGATCGGATAAACCAATGTGCCGGTGTTGAACAAAACCGCCAGCTTGCCCTCGCCAAACAAAGTCTTCAATTCAGGGCACGCCGGGTGCAGGCCGAAAGTATGTCCTGCCGGATCGGTATAACCATCCAGCGTCTGCAACGAGCCTTGCGGCAGCGCCAGGATGGGCGTGCGGATGGACGCGTAATTGTTGTACTCCGACGTGACCGTGGGGACGACGAGGTTGTTGGAATCATTGCCGCCCTGCAAAAAGATGCACACGAGCGCCTTGTAGTCCGTGATGTTTGATTGCGCCACGGCGGCGTTCATGAAGCGCAGGTCGCGGATTGCGGCGGTCATCGCGGCCGTGCCCATGGCGGCGCAGGCGGTGCGGCGGAGAAAGGCCCGGCGGGTGATGACGGAAACATTTTTCTCGTTCATAAATTATTTTTGGATCGTGAAGTCTGGCGAACTGATCAACAGATGGATCACCGCGCGCACGCGGTCGCGGATCTGCGTCTGCGTGGGCGGCGTGCTGTAACCAAAGTTCACCGTATTGGTGACGTAGTTGACAATGCTCGTGCGGGCGGCAGCATTCAACTGTCCGGCCAGCAACACCGAGTTAAGATTGTCCACCAAGCCGGGTATGCCCGTTGCCGCGGTGTAATTCGTCGTCATCCACGGGCCGATATCGAGGACGATATCGCCATCACCGGCCGTAAAGCTCGAGAGGCCGTTGGTATTGGCGGTATTGTTCAAAATGCCGGCCTCGAGAAAATTCATCTGCAACGCGACCCCGGTGTCCGACGTGAGTTGGAATTCCGGAGTGGTCAGGCCCGCTGATGACAACGCGCCCGGAAATTCATAGTTCGGGTAGAAAAAATTGAATACCGTATTGGGGCTCAACGGTGATTGGGCCAGGTTGTAAGTGGAACCGTTGTCAGTGTATCCCATGTTCCAAGTGCTCCATTGCACGGTGGCGTTGCCGGCACGTGTCAAACTCGGCGGCCCCAGCGGATAGACGCTAAATCCGCTTTGCGTCTGGCTGGTGGAATTCGTTGCAATGACCGTGAAATGCGTGGCGTCAGGAATGCCGCTGACCTGATATTGGCCGGCGGTCGGCGTGGTTGTGGTGAATCCCATGTAAACAGTCTCATTGGTGATGAGCCCGTGCGGAACGGCGCAACTGACCGTGACATTGGTCAGGCTTTGCACAAACCCGCTGGCG
>DASZCA010000148.1:0-24741 GCA_035943555.1 Verrucomicrobiia bacterium | reverse complement strand
CTTTGCGCCACCCCGGCGCTGATGGCCGCGCCTTCATGGCTCTTGACGACGCTGTCCTCGATCTTCACGGCAGTTTCCCTCGCCGCCTGCGCACAACGCTGGGCGAGATTGCGCACTTCATCGGCGACCACGGCGAAACCGGCACCGGCTTCACCAGCGCGGGCGGCCTCGACGGCGGCGTTCAAGGCGAGGATGTTCGTCTGGAAGGCGATTTCATCGATGTTCTTGAGGATCTTCTTGATGTCCTCGCTGGCGGTCTTGATTCCGGTCATGGCTTTCAAAAGATTTTGCACCTGATGCGAACCGCTGTCGGCGGACTGGCTCGTCTGGATGGCCGCGTCCTTGGCGACCTGCGCGTTGTCCGCGTTGCGTTTGGTCATGCTGGCCATCTCCTCAAGGGACGCGCTGGTCTCTTCGAGCGAAGCGGCTGACTCACTGGCGCCTTCGGCCAGCGACTGGCTGGCCGAAGAAACTTGGGCGGAAGCGGAAGCCGTCTGGCCGGCGCCGTCCGCGATCTGCGCGGCGATCTCGCGCAGCGCCTTGCTGATGGAGGTCACGATCAAGAAACTGCCCAGCACGCCGGCGATCAGGCCGATCAATCCGGTGATCACCAAAATGCGGATGTCCGAATCGACCTGGGCGGATAACTTGGCACCGCGTTCATTGCCCTGGGTTGAATTGTATTCCATGATCACGTCGCCAGCCTTGGAAAAAGTCTGGTATGAAGGCATCAACGTCGCAGTCAGGAATTCGGCCGCCGCCGGCGCATTGGTTTCGACCAGGGCGGAAAACTGTTCCCGTACCTTGCGGTACTCCACCCGCGTTTCCTTGAACTTGTCGAGGTTTTTGCGATCCGCGTCTTCAAAAACCGTGGCTTCATAGTTGGAAACCGTCTGGTTCATGACCTGGGCGCTGGCGACCATGTCGGCGAGCAGGGCCTGTCTTTGTTCGGAAGTTTTGACCGTGAGCAACAGACCGCAACGGATCTGGTTCTCGGCCTGAAGTTCGTTCATCCGGGCCGCCGCAATCACGCCCGGCATCGAGTCCGCAGAAATGGACTTGCTGATCTGGCTCAGGTTGATGATGCGGACGATGGCAAAAATGCTGATGATGGCGATGATCAAACACAGCACGCCGGTGCCAAGGACGATCCGTTTTCCGATGGTCATGTTTTTCATAAAAAATTGAGGTCTTTGATTATGCGACGGTTGTTTCACTGCTGGAATGATCTTGCAACCGGTCGAGATTGCCGGCGGTCAGCACCTGGTCCACATCCAGCAGGGTTTTCACCGTGCCCCGGATCTTGGCCATGCCCAGGATGTATTCCGTTTCGAGCCCGGCGCCAAAATCCGGCGCTTCCTCGATCTCACTGGCCGAAACTTGGATGACTTCTTCCACGCCGTCCACGATCACGCCCATGGTCCGGGCACCGGTGGACGAAGATTCCAATTGAAGCACAACAATGCAGGCCCGCTCGCCGGATGCGGCGGCGGGAAAACCAAACTTGAGCCGCAGGTCCACCACCGGAATGACCTTGCCACGGAGGTTGATGACGCCTTTGACATGCCTCGGCAATCCCGGCAACAGCGTCGGGATGACGTGGCGGATGATTTCGCGAACCCGCAGGATGGGAAAGCCGTAGCCCTCCTCGCCAAGCTGGAAAGTAAGATACTTCCCGGCCAGCGCGGCGGCCGACGCATTCGTCGGAGCGGCGACCGTGGCGGTCATTGGTTCAATGGTCATAAGTTCAATCACGTCAGCCGGCTCATGCGGAAAAACAAAAAAGGCACAACCGAACCATCAAAATCTTGATAGTTCTGTTGTGCCTTTGTCTGACAGGCCCAAAGTCCTGCCCGCAAAAGCCGCCTGCAATCGTTGCAGGCCTGGCTAACCCGTCTATCGACAGTCCCGCGAAAAGCTTAAGCAGTTTTTCATGTTTTTATTCCGGTCACGCGAACAAAGAAAAAACCCCCGGAAGCCATCAGGCCTCCGGGGTTTTGAATATTCGCTGCCGATCATCGGCTTTCGGCAATATCGGTGCCGGTCACCGGCTTACTTGCTCTTTTTCAGCGCGCTCAAACCGGCGTACACGGCGTTCTTGCCGAGCTGCTGCTCGATGCGCAGGAGCTGGTTGTACTTCGCCAGACGGTCGGAGCGGCTCAAGGAACCGGTTTTGATCTGGCCGCAGTTCGTCGCCACCGCGATGTCCGCGATGGTCGCGTCTTCCGTCTCACCGGAACGGTGCGAGAGCACCGCGGTGTAGGCGTGGAATTGCGCGAGTTGCACGGCGTCGAGCGTCTCCGTGAGCGAACCGATCTGGTTCACCTTGACGAGAATCGAGTTCGCGGTGCCGGTATCGATGCCTTTCTGGAGGAACTTCACGTTCGTGACGAAAAGATCGTCGCCAACCAATTGGACCTTGTCACCGATCTTGTCGGTGAGCTGCTTCCAATGCTTCCAATCGCCTTCCGCGCAACCATCTTCGATGGAAACGATCGGGTACTTCGCGACGAGCTTCGCGTAGTAGTTCACCAGTTCTTCGCCGGTGATGGTCTTGCCCGTGGACTTCTTGAAGGTGTACGTGCCGTCGTGGTTGTAGAATTCTGACGCGGCCACGTCGAGCGCGAGGTTGACCTGCTTGCCGGCCTTGTAACCCGCGTTCTTGATCGCTTCGAGGATGGATTCCAGCGCGTCTTCCACGCTGTCCAGCTTCGGCGCGAAACCGCCTTCGTCACCGACGGCGGTGGAGAGGCCGCGCTTCTTCAACACACCCTTGAGCGCGTGAAAAATTTCCGTGATCGCCTGCAAACCTTCGCTGAAGGTGTTGAAACCGTGCGGCTGGATCATGAATTCTTGGAAATCGATCGGAGCGTCCGAATGCGCGCCGCCGTTGATGACGTTCGCCATCGGCACCGGGAGCACCTTGGCGTTCGTGCCACCGATGTAGCGGTAGAGCGGCAAACCGTTGGCTTCCGCGGCGGCCTTGGCGGTCGCGAGCGAAACGGCGAGAATGGCGTTGGCGCCGAGCTTGGACTTCGTTTCCGTGCCGTCCAGCTTGAGCATCGCGGCATCCACACCGACCTGGTCGCACGCGCAATGACCGATCAACGCGTTCTTGATCTTGCCGTTGACGTTGGCGACGGCCTTGCTCACGCCCTTGCCGAGATAACGTTTCTTGTCGCCGTCGCGGAGTTCGATGGCTTCGTGTTCGCCCGTGCTGGCGCCCGAAGGAACGGCCGCGCGGCCGATCGTGCCGCAGCACAATTTCACATCGGCTTCGACGGTGGGGTTGCCGCGCGAGTCGAGGACTTCGCGCGCGATGATATCAACGATTTTGCTCATAAATGGATTTTAAATTATACCGTGCAAACGAGCGTGGATGATAAATTGTCAGGGCAACGAGTCAAGAAATGCCTTGCGGCTGCAATGAAACCTCCCCATTCCTCCTCGTCCTCGTTCTCGTCCTCGACTCATAAATTTACCGGCCGGCTCAGTGAGATCGGCTCGAATGGCGGACGGCGCGATTTTGCCCAACCAAGGTGGACAGGGTTCGCGCCCTGTCGCGCCGTAGCCAGTGGGTGAAGGCGGATGCGACCCTGTATGCCGGCACCGCCGGCACCTTATCGCATGACCGGCACCGCGACCTCCGTCTTTCAATGCCCCCGTTGATCGTAAATCGCACATCGTAAACTTTAGGTTAAAAAAACCGTTGGGAATTCATGGGATATCCCTGTGATTCGATGGATCGCATTTTCCCCTCCGCGCCCTCCGCGCTCTCTGCGAGAGAAATACCCACACGCCCCGTAAATCGTAAATCCGGTATCGTAAATGCAAAAAGTGGCTTTGAAAAAAATTGAAAGGTCGGATCTGGTCGGATTCAGTCGGATCACCCCGCCTTTTATGGACGGCTGCCCGTGCGGCTCGCACCCGTGCCGGGAGAAAGGGACCAGCCGCAGCGCGTCGCTTGCAATCGGAGCCGAAGTCATCTCCACGATCCCCGCCATGCCCGTTCGGGATCGATAGTTGTACACTCCTTTCCATATTTAAAAATTCTAGGGCTTAACGAAGCGTGACGGCCGTTGATTCCCAACAGTTTGCCCGCATTCTCTGACTGCCTCGCGCGCCGCCGCCTGTACTGGCGACGGGCAAACCGGCACGCCAAGATATGTTCTACCCCGTTTCATTCTTTAAACATCATTATGTTAGATTGAAACCATTTCATACAGCAATATACACTAACCAAGTAGTATAAAGTCAATCAAAAACCTGAACCGTGCTAAAATGGTTAGATTTCCGTTTCCCGCCCGCCCCTTCAGTTCACCCATTCCTCCTCTCGCCAAAATCCTCTTTTGCGAATTCGCGCAACCTCCCGCCTCCCGCCTCCCGCCTCCCGCCTCCCGCCTCGCGCCTCACGCCTCACGCCTCTCAACCATCAACTCTCAACCATCAACTTCAGTTCCCTCCTCAGCCTCGCCACCGCCAATTCCTTCGCTTTCGCCTCCACCTCAACCGTCAGCGCCCAACCGCGCCACGCCGCCGGAAAATCTTTCAGATCAATATAGTCATGATGCCGCTCCGGCTTCGGTCCGTCCCAGCCCTCTAACGGACTGGACAGATGAAAGAGCGGCTCGCGACCGTTCCATGTTGCTCGCGCCGCGTCCGTCGCTTGCTCGATCGTCAAGCCGTCCGGCAAACAGCGATGATGATGCGCATCATACACCAGCGGCACGCCTTCGCTGCGGCACAGCGGCAGCAACTCCGCCGGCGTGTACGTTTTATCGTCATTCTCCACCGTCAACCGCGTGCGGGCGCGCGACGACAAATGTTCGAGATTGCGACGGAAGCGTTCCAGCGCCGCCGGCTTGTCGCCGTAACCGCCGCCACCGTGGATGTTCACCGTGTCCGCATTCACCCATTCCGCAATCTCCGCCTGCGACTCGATGTCCGCGACCGAGCGCGCCACGATCTCCGCCTCCGGCGAATTCAGCACCACAAACTGGTCGGGATGAAACCCCGTGCGAATGCCCTGTGCGCGGGCGAACTCACCACACCGACGGAACTCCGCCACAATCTCATCCGCGCCCGGCAGATCCTCGACGCGATACCCCACCGTCGGATGCGTCTTCACCGGCATAATCGGCGAGAGAATACGAAACGACCCGATCCCCTGCGCCGCGCAATACTGCAACGCCGCCAGCAATGCCCCGGCATTACCCGTACAAAGTTCGGCAAACCGCGCCAGTTGTTCGCGCCGCGACAAACGCTGCATCGCCGTGGCCGTCGCCACGCGAAACTTGATCGGCTGTTCGGCAAACTGGCAGCAAAGCCCCAACCGCAACCCGCCCGATTTGATGACGGGTTTGCTATTGCTGTTTTGGGCCGCCCGCAAAGATTTCATAGTGTTGTTGTCTCGTCCTCCGTCAACATCAACGTCACCGCGAAGCGGTGCCAGACATTAGCCGGGCATTGAGCGTAGCGACATCCCCGGTTGAATGTTGGAAGTCCCCGCCATTTCTTCATTCATAATTCTTCCTTCTCCCTTCGCCCCTACGCCCTCCACCCCGGCACCGCCTTCACCACCCGCCACATCATCGCATCCAGATCCAATCCTTCCGCCCGTGTATTCGTGAACGCCGCCCAGCATAGGCCGCTGTTGGTACGCACCAGGATCGTCAGCGTTCCCGGCAAACTGCCCGCATGCCACCAGTTGGGGATGCTGTTGACCGCCCAGCCGCAGGCATAATGCGGATTCGCCGCGCTCGCCGTCGTCATGGTCTTGATGGTGTCCGCCTTGAGAATGTTCGGGGTCGTCGCAAACCCGTCCACATGCATCGCGAACCGTACCAGATCGCTCGGCGTGGCGATCCAGCCACCGTGCGCATCCATCCGCGTGATGTTCATCTTGTAGGGATCGGTGCCCGAGCCCGACTGACCGTGATACACCACCTCGCCCGGCGCGCGTTGCGCCCGCGTATTACCACCCAGGCGCATTTCCGTGATGCCACACTTCGCCAGAACTGCCGACTGCACATAATCCGCATACGCCTGCGCCGTGACCTTTTCGATCACGCGGCCCAGCACGCAATAACCAAAATTGGAATAGTCATAAAACGTCCCCGGCTCATGCGCCAACGGCTGTTGCCGCACCGCCCACCGGATGAGTTCCCGCTGGGACATGGTCGGGTTGCAAAACATCGGATCCACCCCGGGCCCGCTGTTCCCCCATCCCCCGCCCCTGTGCGTCAGCAGATGATGCACCGTGATCTTCTCCACGGGCGTCGGATACTGCGCGCCATAATCAAATTTCAAAATCCCCTGCGCGCCAAAGACCCGGTCCTCCAATCCCAACCGCCCCTGCTCAATCAGCGAAAAAATCGCAACCGACGTCACCGGCTTGCTGATGCTGGCAATCCGAAAAAGGCTGGCTGGCGTCACCGGCTCTTTCACCACCGAATCGGCGAAACCGAACGCCTGTTGATAAACAAACTGCCCATGCCGCGCGACCACCAGCGAAATTGCCGGCGCCTCATGCTGCTGCATGACCTCCCGCACAATCCGCTCAATCGCCGCCGCCTCCCCCTCCGTCGGCCCCGCCTGCCGCTCCACCGAATCCGCCCAAGCCGCCACCGGCCCGAAACCGACCGGCACCGCCGCAGCAGCAGCAGCGGCCAAGGCGATCCGCTTCAAACCATCCCGTCGGGTCATTGTTTTCATGGCTCTTATAAAAGATAGGAAGCTAAGCAACTAGAAAAGTAAAATGCTTCAAATTAGTGATTTCCCCAATTAACCAATATATGCAATGGCAGAATAATTCATTACACAGTTGAACAATATACTTGACACCCAAATAATGTAAGCGTACGTTAGCTTACATGAAAATTGATTTACACGTTTCTATGGGACAGCGACTTCGAGAATTACGCGAAGGCGCCGGACTATCGCTCCGTGAAGTAGCGAAAGCTGCAAAAATATCTGCACCCTTTCTTTCTGACGTGGAACTCGGCCGCCGTTTTCCGACCAATGAAACTCTTGCTCTCATTGCACAAAAATTAAGCGCCTCGGCCGCCGACCTCAAAAAACATGATCATCGATCTTCTTTGGCAGACCTTAAGCGCTTCGCGGAAGGAAGTCCAAGCCTAGCCGCCGCCGTGCGCGCCATTGTCGAAGAAGTTCAATCTGGAAATCTGACACCCGACGAACTCGCCAAGCAACTCCGTAGCCTTAATAAAGCCAAATAAGTCGATCGTCAAACCATCTTATTTCACAATGACCAAACCCAGTAAAAAGCCAAAAAGCACTCTGCGAGAAATTGAGCATGGGGAGCTTCTGCACATTAGTGAGGAAAAGTTTCCTTATAAAATCATTCACGGCTGGGATCTCACGGCCTCGCATGAGTGTGACCGGCTCTGGAAAGAGGGTTGGGTAGCGATTTTCAAGCAGATCGAACAGCTTGAACCTGATGAAAAGAAACAAGCGGAGCTTCTCGCCTCCATCTCAACTGAGGACATTCACTGGAACTGGTTTGCCAAGGCTGTCAATTCAAGCACTGATGAATATGAGTGGTTTCACCTCTATGCAAATAACAAACCACAGGCCACCTGCTTGATTTATCACCCAGAAGCAAGCGCATTAGAAAGCGGCGATATCTTCTACGTTAAATTTGTAGCCGTGGCACCCTGGAATCGTAAATGTGACTTTCGGCCTCGTGAATTTAAACGCTTGGGAGAGATTATCCTTCGCGCCGCACAGCGCTTTGCGGTGAAAGAGCTCAAGTTGCGCCCAGGTTTTTGCCTGCATTCTCTCCCGAAGGCGGAGGAATTCTACACCAAACTCAAGATGGTCAAGGTAAGCGGCAAAGAAGACGCTCAATTGCTTCCTTATTACGAACTTCCGCAAGCTCTTGCAGCCCAACTAATGGAGGCCAACTAATTATGATTAACAAAGAAGAATGGGCTGATTTCACACATACGACGCATACCTCTAAGATTGGCGCGGGAGAGTTATTCGATCGGTTTCGACAATTTCAAAGCTTCGTAGCCGGTTTATCGCGCAAGGAATTAGTCGCCCGTCGCTGGCTGAAGACTGTAGATGATTGCTCTTCACTGGAGACTGTTTTCTTCGATCTTCCGCTTTCGAAACAACCTACCCTTTTTCGCAAATCTACCAAGGCCGACGAAAATCTTTTGGCAATTTGGCAGGCCAAAGCCCGGGCTCAAGCTGAATATTTTTGTCTCATTGAAGAACGTCCGGCATTCACCGGACTTACCAAGGAAGATCTACGGAAACTCGCATGCTTGAGTGTGGATCCACAAATTGTACTACAATTACCTGCAATCCTTGCCGAGTTTGGTATTATCTTGGTCTACGTTTACGCGCTACCCGGAATGAGTGCGGATGGTGCGGTATTTCACTTGAGCACGGGGCATCCTGTTATTGCGATGAGCTTGCGTTTCCCGCGTCTCGATTACTTTTGGTTTACGCTTCTTCATGAACTCGCCCACTTGGTGCTTCATGTAGAGCAGTTAAAGGAACCTCTATTCTTTGATGTCGAAAACAGCGATGAGAATAATAAAATTGAAAAGGCCGCAAATCGCCTTGCTAAAGATTCCATTGTTGACCGTGAGTCTTGGCGCAATTGCACCCCAAAATACGACACAAGCGACAAAGCTATCGACATCTACTCAGCCGAGCAAGGTGTGCACCCAAGTTTGATTGCCGGTCTTTTGAGGAAAGAATCCGGAAATTATAAACGATATCACTCAATCATTAACAAACATGACGTACGCGAAATCATATTCAATCATGATTAAATATATTCCATTTCTCAAAGCAAAGCGGGGCGAACTCACCGCGATGGGTGAATTGTCTTCTGAAGTAAAACAGGCCATTTGCCCGTTGTTCGACTTCCCGCGCAAAAAATTAGACTATGATTTAGAAACTTATGTCAACGCGACACAGGGCATAGCTACTAGCCTAACGAAGCATTGGGGCAACGATGCGGAATTCTATTTCGATGATTTCGACATTAACCAAAAGCTTACAATTAAAGGAGAACACCAGTACTCCTATATCTTGAAGGCACTAAAAAAAATTCAGGTTATTCCGGTTGTAGGTCTTAACCGGACATCCCACAATGCAGCTGTCGCCCAACTCAAGTGCAATGGTGAAATTACTTCAGGAATTGTAGCTTTCCGTGTTGAACAAAGCGACTTTGAGGATTTTGACGCAAGCGAAGATCAGATAGATTACGATTTGGCTTCTGTTTTTAAAGAATTTGATGCAATCGATTTGATTCTTGACTGCCGGCTTTGCACTGGAAATGACATCTCAGAAACAAGCCAACAAATCGCCAATTTCCCCCAAAAGTTCCAAAAAATTTACAAAAAAATTCGCAGAATAATTGTCTCGGGTTCATCTATTCCCCCCTCAAGTCGCGACCTGCTTGAAACCAATTCCACCTGTAGTTTACCCCGAAGGGAACTCGCAATAATTGCCAAAGCACGCGATTTTTGCGATACAGTTTTAATCACCGGCGATTATGTCACAGTGAGCCCGTTATATTCTGATGCGGAACTGGATCCAAAAATCATGCAGAAAGTTATGACTGCACGACTTGCCTACACTTTCGACGGTACGCACTATTTTATTCGAGGGACTTCCGTGGGCACAGATGGCTACGAACAATATTTTGGACTCGCCCGAACTCTCTGCAGGCAAAGTTTTTTCCGCGGCGCAACCTATTCTTCAGGAGATCGATATCTCCATGAGAAAAGCAGGCGCTTGGGAAACAACTGCACCCCTGGGGCAGTGATCAAACCATTGGTCGTAGCACACATCACCTACATGGTGCTTGACTCAAAAATTTAATTTCGTAATTTTCGGCTAAGAAGAAGTTCACAAATACTCATACTCAGTTCAAGTTCGCGGCGCGTCTCAGAAATCAATTGTGCCAACAATCGCCGTGGTTTGCGTTCTGCCCCAGCCGATTGAATTAATTCAAGCATTTCGCTCTTCCACAAAGTCATAATAGCCGACTGCTTCTCAAAATTTGGATTGAGCTTTGCCGCTCGGAAATGGCGAAATCGCACACATGCTCCGTCAGTAATCGCCACTATTACACCCCAAAATCGAGGTGCCAACTTAAGAGCCTTCTGCAGATTACACTCTGTTGTAACCAGCGTGATACGCCGAAATACAGCATTGTAAAACACGCCCTGAGTCGTAATTCTCTCTATGCGGTCAGTCGCACCCTTAATTTCGTAGCAATGTGCTTCGGAATGCAAAGTGACAATATCGGCAATCGCCTTGCCATTATGGACATGTAGTTCCTGCAACACCGCTCGCGGGCGACTTTTCTGACGCTCAAGCTTCAGTAAAAGAGCTTCGCGAATGACGGCATCATTAAGAATTTCAATTGTTTGTACAAAGTTCAAGCAATGAAATTATCACCGTCGATACCTGTCTTGTAAAGTTACAAACCTCTAGCCCTTGCAATTTTCCTCACACCCCAGCCCCTTTCCATGCACCCCGCAAGAAATTTCATGATTTCATATTCATTTCCCCAAGGCCCAAAACCTGCTTGGGAATATGGATACAAAACTATGAAACCGAAAAAGCCGACCCTCTCTCCAAAATTCCCCTCCCCGCCGTTTCCGTGGCAGCCGCAGAAACCGCCGGGGCTGGCCAGCAAGATGAAACCGCTGCCGGATCACGGGGAATCGTCCTATCGCGGGTCCGCGCGGTTGACGGGGCTCAGGGCCCTGATCACGGGCGGGGACTCGGGCATCGGCCGCGCGGCGGCCATCGCGTATGCGCGCGAGGGGGCGGATGTCGCGATCAGCTATCTGCCGGAGGAGGAATCGGACGCCCTTGAGGTGATTGAATTGATCCAAGCGGAGGGACGCAAGGCGGTCGCCCTGCCCGGCGATATCCGGACGGAAAAATTTTGCCAGAAGCTGGTGCGGGATGCCGTAAAAGGTCTCGGCGGGCTGGACATCCTCGTCAATAACGCCGGCAAACAGCAGGCGGTCGAGAGCATCCTGCAGCTCAGCAGCGAACAGTTTGATGCCACGTTCAAGACCAACGTGTACGCCATGTTCTGGATCACCAAGGCCGCCCTGCCGCACCTCAAGCCCGGCGCGACCATCATCAACACCTCGTCCGTGCAGGCGTACGATCCCTCGCCCAACCTGCTGGATTACGCGCAAACGAAAGCGTGCATCGTCTCCTTCACCAAAAGCCTGGCGCAACAGCTCGCGAAAAAGGGCATCCGCGTGAACGCGGTCGCCCCGGGACCGTACTGGACGCCCTTGCAAGCCAGCGGCGGCCAGCCGCCGGAAGCGGTCCAAAAATTCGGGAAACAAACCGCCATGGGCCGCCCGGGCCAGCCCGCGGAACTCGCCCCGGTCTACGTGCTGCTGGCCTCAAGCGAATCCAGCTACGCCACCGGCCAGGTCTACGGCGCCTCCGGCGGCGGCGGCAATCCGTGAACGAAGCTTCTTCCCCGGAGCGCCGGGCATTGCTCGGCACGATGAAAGCCGTATTTCTTCAAACGTTTGCTCTTGAGTTGGACGCAAGCACCGTTGCGTTCCGACGTTGAAGCGATCCCACAGAGCGGGATCGCGCTCCGGCGGCCGGAGCGCGGCGTTTACGCCGCTTCAATATTCATCAACCCGAGCGCGCCATTTATTTTACGATATCAGTTCACTGATAATATTTTTTCACCGACCAACCTCCCTCCGCCCTTCATCCAAATCAATAAACTCAAACATCGTCTCCACCGTCCCCGCCGGGAGACCGATATCCGCCAGCCGCTTGACCACCCGGAATGACACTTCATCACGCCAACCGCGCTTGGTCATGAATGTGCTCCAGATTAGGATTTCCTGTTCGGTCGGTTTGCGACCCTGTTGAAACGCCCAGTCGAGCAATTGCTCGTCGCTCAACTTGCCCTTGAGCGTTTCCGCTTCCAGCGCCGCGTAGTTGACATGAAGAAACGTGCAGCAAAATGCATCAAAGCTCGTCGGTGAGTCCGTTCCGCGCGATTCCTCCCAACCCGGCGGCAACTTGCCGGCCGCCGACAGCCGCATCTTGTCCAGCATGCGCCCAAAATGAACAATGCCTTGGATGGACTCGGACGGGCTGCGCAGCCCCGGAATAATTGTCGGATAAGAATCAGCCATGCCCGATTCTCGCATCCCCCACCTGCCTCCGCAAGCGAACGACCAATTTTCCAACCTTCGATGTTGGGCGTTGAATGTTAAATGTTGAATGTTTCCCCATCTCCCCCTCGTTCCCATCTGTGTTCATCCGTGCCCATCCGTGGTTAAATAGTTTTGTTCCCGCGATAATATTGAAAAAACTGATTTTCTTCATTCTTCATTCCGCCTTCTTCATTCGCCCGGCATCCCCAGAACTGTCGAGGGCTAAAATCCCCCAAATACATTAGATTGGGCACAACACCTTGAAAACTTCGTTCATCACCCGCGCCATCGCGCTCTGCGTTTTGCTCTGCGCCACCGCCGTTCTGGCCAACCTCCCCGGCGGCGGCAATACCGGCACGGGCGCGAATGTGACACTCACGGACAACGGCAGCACCGTGACCATGGCGAATGGCATCATGTCCATCGTGATCACCAAATCCAGCGCGCAGATCGGCACCATCAATTACACCTTCAACAACACCGGCAGTGCGCAGACGCTCAACCTGGTCTCGGGCAACCCGAACGGCGGCAAGTTGTACTGGGAGAACAGCAACAACGAAGGCCTGTCGTTCAGCTATGCGGTGGTGGCCAACAACGGCGATTACGCGGAGGTTTCGCTGCCGTGCACGACGGCGGGATTGATCGGCATGGAAGTTCATTTCGCGATGCGGCGCGGATCGACGGGCTTTTATGTGGCGGTCATCTGGTCGCATCTCAGCACGGACGCGGCGATCGGCATGGGCGAGTGTCGCGATAACATTTATGCCGGTTCCATCTTCAACTGGATGAGCGTGGATGCGAACCGCAACCGGCTGATGTCCGTCACCGCCGGCGCCACGGCCGCCGCCGTGCAGGGCGCGCCGAAGGAAGTGTCGCTGTGGACCAGCGGCATCTACGCCGGACAGTACGAGGACAAATATAAATACAGCGCGGATTTTGGCGATGAACGTGTCTGGGGCTGGAGCAGCGTCGGCACCGGTGGCAAAAACATCGGCCTCTGGAACGTCCTGGCCAGCGCGGAATATTTTAACGGTGGGCCGATGAAGCGCGAACTGATGTCGCACATCGGCACCACCATTTTGAACATGCTTAACGGCGGGCATTACGGCGGTGGCGAGGACGGTTCGTGGAGCGCCAATGAGCCGTGGACCAAGGTGAGCGGGCCATACTTCATCTACTGCAACAACATCACCAACGCCCTCACGGCGACGAACGCCGCCGCGCAGGCGCTGTACGGCGATGCCGTCGCGCAGGCCGCCGCCGAGGCTTCGGCGTGGCCGTATTTTTGGTTCACGAACGCCGCCTACGCGCCGGCTTCAGGTCGCGGCGTGGTCGCGGGAAAGATCGTCATCAACGATAGTTACAATCCGAACGCCTCGGCCTCGAACCTGTGGGTGGGCGTCATCCAGCAGCCGCTCACGACAGATGCCGTCTATGATTTTCAAGAATGGGTGAAGCCATATCAATTTTGGAGCAAGACGGATGCGAATGGAAATTTCGCCATCTCCAATGTCATCGCCGGTGCGAATTATACCTTATACGCCTACGGACCGGGCGCAGCGGGCACGTTTCAATCGCAGGCGCAAAGCGGCGGCAACACGCCGAACACCGTGGACATCCCGGCCGCGCCGTTCAGCGTCACGGTCACGGGCGGCGCAACCAACACTCTCGGCACGGTGACGTGGACACCGACGCGCGTCGGCCCGACGGTGTTTGAGATCGGTTATCCGGACCGCACGGCGCGGAAATTTCGCCATGGCGAGGACTGGTGGGTCGGCGACATCGGGCCCGGCCCGACCAATCCCCTGCCCGTCTGGAGCAAGTGGCTGGAGTATCCGTTTGATTTTCCGGGCGGACCGAATTACCTCGTCGGTCAAAGCCATTGGACGACGGACTGGAATTTTATCCAACCCGTCGTCACGGATAGCGCGGGTAATTACAACGCTTCAACTTCCCTCATTACTTTCAACCTGCCGAACGGCCCGGGCACGACGGCCTCGCTCTATCTCGCTCTAGCCTCGGATTATCAAGGCCCGCTCATCGTGCAGATTAACGGCGTGAACATCGCCGGGGCGAACGGATATGGTCCGGCTTACAGCGGTTCGAGCGGCGGGAGCGATGCCAGCATCCGCGAAGGCATCCACGGGGTCTATTCCGATAATCGCATCACCTTTGCGGGCAGCCTGCTACATAGCAACCAAAACGTCATCACCCTCACCATGCGCAAGGGCGGCTACTTCGCGAACCATGCGATGTATGATTACATCCGGCTGGAGATGACCGGGTACATTCCGCCGCCGCCCACGAACATCGTGGCGTATCCGGGCAATAACGCCAACCTCGTCTGCTGGCCGGTCACGCCGGGCGCGAGCAGCTACAACATCCTGCGCACGACAACCTCCGGCAGCGGCTATGTTTCCGTGACGAACGGCGTCATCGGTCCGGTGTGCGGCAGCGCGTGGAATAATGCAACGTGGCTCGACACCAACACGGTGAACGGCACGACCTATTATTATGTCGTCCGCTCCATCAACACCGTGGGGAGCAGCACCAATTCGGCGGAAAGCCCCGGCGCGACGCCTTCGTCCGCCCTCTCCACCACCGCACCCGCCGCGCCGACCGGGCTGACGATCACCAGCGCCGTGCATCACAGCATCGCGCTCAGTTGGAGCGCATCGGCGGGCGCGAATTTTTACACGATCTACCGCTCGACCCTGTTCAACAACGGCGGCGGGGCTTCAAATATTTTGGGCACCATCGTCCTGAACAACACGAACACCACGACCAGCTTCACCGACACGACGCCGACCGATAGCAGCATCTATAGCTACTCGGTGACCGCGTCCAGCGCGGGTGGTACCAGCGGCAATTCCACCGCCGCCGTGGGTGTGGCGCTGCCCACGCCGCCGATAGGCGCGCCTGCGACCTTGACCGCAACGTATTCGCTGGCCGGTACCAATGTGTTGCTGAATTGGTCGTCAGTGAGCGGCGCGGTCGGCTACGTCATCCGCCAAGGCACGAGCGCCAGCGGGCCGTTCACTTATGTGGATAATGGCACGGAAACGACGTACACGGATACGGCGGTGCCGCCGGGAACGTATTATTATCAAATCACTCCCGTGAACGCCGCCGGTGCGGCGGCCAGCGCGGTGGTGCGCGTGGTCGCCCCGCCGTTGGCGCCCGCGAGCCTTTCCGCCATCGCGGGCGATTCGCAAGTTTTCCTGACGTGGACGGCGGCGGCGAATGCGACGGGTTATTTTCTTTATCGTGGAACCAGCACCGGCAACGAGACCACCACGCTCATCGGCAATTACACCGGCACCAGTTACACCAACACCGGCCTCGCGAATGGCACGACTTATTATTATGTCGTGACCGCGACGAACGACGGCGGCCTGAGCGCACGTTCGCCGGAAGCGAATGCCACGCCGAGTTCCAGCATCGTGATCACGGCGCGCAACCTGACGTGGAAAGGCGATGGCGTCGCCAATATCTGGGACGCGAGCGGCACCGCCAACTGGCTTTCCAACACGACTGCCACCACGTTCAACAACGGCGACGCGGTGACGTTCGATAACACCGGTTCCAACAATGTGGCTATCGCCATCACGGGCACCTTGCTCCCCGCACAAATCACGTTTAACGCGACCAAGAACTACACCTTCAGCGGCAGCGGTTCCATCAACGGCAGCAATATTTTGAACAAGGCGGGCACCGGCACATTGACCATTGGCACGACCAACCTGTATTCCGGCGGGACGATCTTGAGCAACGGCATCCTCGCGATCGCGGGCAGTGGCGCGGGCGGCGTCACGGCGAACAACTACACACTCGGCAGCGGTCCGCTCGATTTCCGGGGAGGCACGTTGCAGACCTATGGCTACGGTGGCGCGGACAATGCCAGCAGCTTCGGATCGCTCACGAATGACATCATCGTGTTCGGCGGGCAGACCGGCACCATCCTCTCCAGCCCGCGCTACACGCTTGGCAGCAAGGTGACGGGCAGCGGCACCTTGACCCTGATCGTGGATTTCGTCCGTGACGACGTGAACGGCGATTGGAGCGGTTTCACCGGCCAGCTCCACGTCCGCAGCATCGTGGGCACCGGCACGAGTTCCGCCGATGACGATTTCCGCATCGCCAACGCCGCCGGGATGCCGAACACGCATCTGTTTTTGGATTCCACTTTCGCCACCAACCTCCTGATGTACTCGCGCGCCGCCGCAAATTCAGTCATCCCCATCGGCGAATTTGCCGCGACCACGAATACTACCGTGAGCGCCGGTTTTGGCACCAGCGCTGGCACGCAAAACGCCGTGACGTGGCGCGTGGGCGGGCTGAACACCGATGCCACCAACGCGGCGACGTTCGTCGGTACTGTGTCGCTCATCAAGGAAGGCACCGGCACCTGGACCTTGACCGGCACGAACACCCACACCGGTGCGACGACGGTCAGCAACGGCCTGCTGGTCGTCAACGGCGGGTTCAACGGCTCCGCCGTGACCGTCGCGGGCGGCGCGCTCAGCGGCACGGGCCTCATCGCCAATCCGGTCAGCATCAACAACAGCGGCGGGTTCGCTCCCGGCAATCCCTTCGGCACGCTGACGATCAGCAACAACTTGACGCTCACGGCCGGCAGCACGACGACTATCCAGATCCAAGACTCACCGTTGACCAACGGTGCCGCCAAAATCTCCGGCACCCTGTTCGCCAACGGCACGCTCAACATCACGAACGTCTGCATCAGCCTGACGAACGGCGACAGCTTTAAGATATTCACGGCGGGAACGTTCTCGGGTGGATTCACCAACATCCTGCTGCCGCCATTGGCTGACGGACTGCTTTGGGATACGAACACACTGAAAGCCGCCGGAACACTTTCAGTAGTAACGTTGACACCACCGTTAATCGCGGGAATTCAGGTCGTTGGAAACAACTTGGCCATCATCGGCAACGGCGGCGCGGCGGGCTGGCCGTATCAGGTTCTCACCACAACAAACCTTATCAACAGCGTCTGGACACCCGTGGCCACGAACCAGTTCGATCTCGGCGGCAATTTCTCGCAGACCATCACGAACGCCATCGACCCCAACCAACCGCAGAAATTTTACCAACTGCAATTGCAATGAGGTGATGCCTGCAAAATTGTTGTAGCCGGAAGCCTGCCGAATGCCGTCTGGCAGGAGTGACCCCGTGTAATTGGAATTATTTAGCATGAAAAACCGTCCCGCCCTCATCTGCCTGCGAATGCTTGCCGTGTTCGTGCTGATCACGCTATCGGCCAATCCCGTGTTGGCCGAGGTGAAGCTGGCCAGCCCGTTCACCAGCCACATGGTGTTGCAGTGTGATGCCAAGGTGCCGGTGTGGGGCACGGCGGAAAGCGGCGAACTGGTGACCGTGGAATTCGCCGGGCAGAAAAAATCGGTGAAGGCGGACGCTGCCGGCCACTGGCGCGTTTATCTCAAGCCGCTGAAGCCTTCGGCAGAGAGCCGGAATTTTCAGGTCACCGGCTCCCAAACCGCGCAACCGGTGCAACTCGAAGATGTGCTTGTCGGCGAGGTGTGGCTGGCCTCGGGGCAATCCAACATGGATTTTTCCATGTCGAAGAAGGTGAAATATTTTGCGGGCGTGACGAATGAGGACGCGGAGATCGCCGCCGCCAATTACCCGCTGATCCGGATGTTCACCGGTGTAGCGGCAAAAACATATGCACCGCAGAACACCATTGGCGGCTCGTGGCAGGTATGCAGCCCGGAAACGGCGCCGGCGTTTTCGGCGGTCGGTTATTTCTTTGCGCGCGACCTGCAACGCGAGATCAAGGTTCCAGTTGGCATCATCACCCTGGCGTTCGGCGCGAGCACGGCGGAAGCGTGGATCCGCCGTCCGACCTTGGCCGCCGACCCGCAACTCAAACCGATGCTGGATCATTTTGATGCCGCCGTGGAGTCGTTCCGCACGAATCCGCCGCCGGTCGTGGCGCCGCCGCGTTCTGAGGATGTTTCTGCCACCAATGCGGCGCCCGCCGGCCGTCGCCGGAGTGCCGGGCCGCGTGACCCGGTACAGGACCAGCATAACGCCACGGTGCTCTTCAACGGCATGATCGCGCCGGTCATCCCCTACGCCATCCGTGGCGCTATCTGGTATCAGGGCGAATCCATCGTGGGCGGGGCGGCGGGCCGCACGTTGTATCCGCATGTGCAAGCGACGCTGGTGCGCGACTGGCGCACGTTATGGGGCGAAGGCGATTTCCCCTTCTACATCGTGCAACTCGCCGGACAGGAAGCGGAGAGCAACAATCCGCTGGTGCGCGAGGCGCAGGCGACCATTTTGACGCTGCCGAACACCGGCATGGCCGTCGCCACGGACATCGGTGAACGGAAAAACGTGCATCCGAAAAACAAACAGGATGTCGGTGACCGCCTCGCGCGCATCGCGCTCGCAAAAGTCTACGGCCATAAGATTGAATTCTCCGGCCCGGCATATGAATCCATGAAGATCGACGGCGGCACGATCCGCATCAAATTTTCACACGCGGACGGTCTCATGGCGCGCGATGGCGCACTCAAGTGGTTCACCATCGCGGGCGCGGATGGCAAATTTATTCCGGCCGAGGCGAAGATTGATGGTAAAACAATTGTCGTCAGTAGCCCGGACGTGGCGTCACCCGTCGCGGTGCGATATGCGTGGGTGAATTTTCCGGACGGCGGACATCTTTATAATGCCGCCGGATTGCCGGCGGCGCAGTTCCGCACGGATGCCCCAAAACTAAAACTGTAAATGAGCGTGATTATGTCTTTGGCGGGAATAACAGGCAGGACGCGTCACTCCGCGCGCGCCGCTGACTGTCAACCAACGCGTTCTGGCTCACCACGACGGCGCGCGCGGAGCGACGCCCTACCCACGCCGGTTTTAACCATGTTTTTCTCGCTGCGAAAAACCAAAAAATCGCCTTAAATTTTAAAATCTTTGATGAAACTATTCCTCACTATCGCAATGGTGGCCGGCCTGGCTTGGCAGGCGTTGGCGGCGGACACATTTACCGCGCCCGCGTCACCGCGCACGACTTATAACTTCAATCCCGGTTGGAAATTTATCCGCGAAGATGTGACCAATGCCGAGACGGTCGCGTTCGATGACTCGAAGTGGACGGATATCAGCGCGCCACACACGTACAATGATGTAGATTCTTATACCTCCATCATCAGCCACAGCGGCGGTGATCGCCACGCATGGACGGGTATCACATGGTATCGGAAGCATTTCAAGCTGCCCGCCAGCGCGAAGGACGGAAAAGTGTTTTTGGAGTTTGAAGGCTTGAAACAAGCCGGACGTTTTTGGGTGAACGGCAAACTGGTCGGACGTTTTGAAAACGGGATCACCGGCTGCGGACTTGATCTCACGGGTTTTGTAAAATTTGGCGATGAAGAAAACGTCATCGCGGTGAAGGTGGATAACAGCAATGACTACAAGGAAGAGGCGACGGGCGCGGAATTCGAATGGATGGGCCGCGCCTTTAATCCCAATTATGGCGGGCTCAATCACGACATCTGGCTGCATCTCACCGGCAAGGTATATCAGACGTTGCCGCTCTACGAAAATCTCCAGACCTCCGGGACTTATATTTATGGCGCGAATTACGACATCAAGGGCAAGACCTGCGATGTGAATGTGGAGGCGCAGGTGCGCAATGAAAGCGGCGACCAGCAATCCATCACGCTCTCGACGGTCGTGGTGGATGCGGAGGGAAATGTGTGCGCGAAATTCACCAGCGATGCGCTGGATCTGGTGAACGGCCAGACTGAAATTTTCTCCGCGAACGGAAAACTGGCGGACGCAAAATTTTGGAGCGACGAGACACCGAACCTTTACGACGTTTATACGATGCTCACGGTGAATGACAAGGTCGTGGACGTGCAGAAGATCCGCACGGGTTTCCGCAAGGTGGAGTTCAAGGGCGGCGTGGGCACGGGTGGCGTGTGGATCAATGATAAATATGTCTGGCTGACCGGTTACGCGCAACGGAGCAGCGATGACTGGGCGGGGCTGGGCGAAGCGTATCCGGACTGGATGCACGATTACAACGCGGACCTCGTCCGCAGCACCCATGCGAACTACATCCGCTGGATGCACATCTCGCCGCAGGCGGCGGATGTGCGGGCGTGTGACAAGACGGGCATCGTGGAAGTGTGCCCGGCAGGCGATAAGGAGAAAGACGCCACCGGCCGTCAATGGGATCAGCGCATGGAAGTGATGCGCGATTCGATCATCTATTTCCGCAACCATCCGAGCATCCTGTTTTGGGAAGCGGGCAACAACGGCATCACGCCCGATCATATGAAACAGATGGTGGAGTTGCGCAAGACATGGGATCCGAACGGTGGCCGCGCGATGGGCTGCCGAACATTAAATGACGCCGGCAATACACCGGTCGCAGAATATTTTGGCGTGATGATCGGTCAGGATGTGCGCACGGATCATCTCACCAACAACAGCGAACTGTTTCGCGCCTACAGCGGCGACCGGCGTGACCGTGCACCGTTCGTGGAAACGGAAGATTTTCGCGATGAAGCCGCGCGGCGGTTCTGGGATGATTTTTCGCCGCCGCATTTTGGTTTTAAGAAAGGCCCGAACGATACCTACGATTGGAATTCGGAAACCTTCTGCATCGCCGCCGCCGAACGTTATTATGCCTACGCGAGCAACGAAATTTCCAACACCAACCCGGTGCACTCGAAATGGGCGGCCTATGCCTCGATCTACTGGTCCGACTCGAACGCCGATGGCCGGCAGGACAGCAGCGAAGTTTGTCGCGTGAGCGGCAAGGTGGATTCCGAACGGTTGCCGAAGCAGGCGTACTATGTCTATCGCGTGATGCAGAGCGCGACGCCGGATGTCCATATCATCGGCCATTGGAGTTATCCGACGAACACAACCAAGACGATCTATGTCGCCGCCAGTCATTGCGACAGCGTGGAGTTGTTCGTGAACGGCAAATCATTAGGTAAATCCACAACGCCGATCAATGGCTATATTTTCGCTTTTCCGGCCATCAAGTTCGAGACGGGCAAGATTTCCGCCGTGGCCAAAGCCGGTGACAAGGTCGTGGCACAGGATGAAATCGTCACCGCCGGTGAACCTAAGAAACTGAAGCTCACGCCACTGGTTTCATCTAATGGCCTGCTGGCCGATGGCTCGGATGTGGCGTTGTTTGACGTGGAAGTGTTGGATGCGCAGGGCCGCCGTTGCCCGACGGACGAGGCTCGGGTGGATTTCAAACTCGACGGCCCGGCCACCTGGCGCGGCGGTTATAACAGCGGAAAATTAAATTCCGTGAACAACACGTGGCTGGATACCGAATGCGGCATCAACCGCGTGGCGATCCGCTCGACGCTCAAGGCAGGCACCATCACCCTGACAGTCACGCGCGCGGGGTTGGAGCCGGCGACGGTCAAATTGGACTCCAAGGTGGTTGACATCAGGGACGGACTTCAGGCCAAATAGCGGCATGGTGATATATCTTTTGGTGGCGATCGGCGGTGCACTCGGCAGCGTCGGACGTTTCTGGCTCAACGGCTTCGTGACCGAACGGGCGGGCAGCGGCTTTCCGTGGGGCACGCTCATCATCAACGTCCTTGGTTCTTTTCTCATCGGCATCTTTGCCACCGTGGTGCCAGCCGCGCAGGACAATGCGAGAAGATTTCTGATGGTTGGCATTTGCGGCGGATTCACCACCTTCTCCGCCTTCAGCCTGCAAACCCTGGAACTCGCGCAACGCGGCGATTGGCTGCGGGCGGGCGGCAACATTTTGGGTTCCGTCACGCTTTGCCTGGTTGCGGTGTGGCTGGGCTACCTCCTTGGCTCGGCTTTCGGTCCCATGAAAGGAAATTGATATGCAAAATGCATCGGCCTCATCGAACGGCTGGCTGGTCTGGGCGATCTTGTCCGCACTGTTCGCGGGGATGACGGCGATTTTGGCGAAGGTCGGCGTGACCGGCGTGAACTCAAATCTGGCGACGGCCATCCGCACGGTGGTGGTGCTGTTTTTTACGTGGGGCATCGCGCTCGCCACGAACAGGCCGTCAGCGATATTCGACCTGTCACGCCGCACCTGGATTTTTCTCGTGCTCTCCGGGCTGGCCACGGGGCTTTCGTGGCTCTGCTATTTCCGCGCGTTGCAACTGGGCGAGGCGTCGCGTGTCGCACCCGTGGACAAATTAAGCGTGGTCTTTGTGATCATTTTCGCCGCCTTGTTTCTCAAGGAGAGCCTGACATGGCAGCAATGGGTGGGCGGCGGGCTGGTCCTTGCGGGCGCGATTGTCCTCGGTTGGAAATAATGCCTGCCAGTTCTGCGCGTATCCTTTAAACTCTGCCACACACATGAATGATTTAACGCCGAAAGCCGAACCGTTCGCTGCCCATCCGCTGGAACAGGTGCTGCGCGACACGCTCGCCAAATTTAATTCCGAAACGGGCACCATCCACAAGCTGCATGCGCCGACGCAATTGTTGCGGTTGCTTGCGCAGGTCGGGTTGCCGCCGCAGTTGATGGACATGGTGACGATCATCCCCGTCGGCAAAGGCATCGCGGGCGAATCGGCACAGAAGAACCAGCCAGTGACGATCTGCAACCTGCAAACGGACACGAGCGGCGTGGCCAAACCGGCGGCGAAGCAGACCGGCGTGGGTGGTGCGTTGTGCGTACCCATCCGCACGGGAGACACGGTGCTGGGCACGCTGGGCATCGGCACCAAACGCGAACATGAATACACGGCGGCGGAGATCAATGCGTTGCAGGATATCGCCAATTCACTGTCAGGGAAACTTGGATGAGATTTGGCGGATTTAATTTTAGGGAAATCTATGAAAACAGGGCTTGGATGTTTGCTGGCGGCGCTGACATGGTTTGCGGCCTGTCAACCGGTGGTGGCGCAGCCGGCCTTGGGCATCGCCGCAACTAACAATCAAGTCATCCTGTTCTGGCCGGCGACGGCCACGAACTATGTTTTGCAAAGTGCCGCCAGCCTAACCTCATCAAACTGGACGTCGGCCAATGATGCCACTCCAGTGACTTTCGGACCGGGGACTGCCGCCATGGCCCCGAATGATTCGCGGGCGCGCTTTTTTCGGCTGACCCAGGTTCCGAATAATATCTCTGACGGAATGATTCTGATTCCGGCGGGCACGTTCACCATGGGCGATACTTTGGATGGCGAAAGCGATGCTATTCCGACGGCCACCGTCAATCTCTCGGCCTATTACATGGAGACGAACCTGGTTCGCTTTGATCTGTGGCAAGCCGTCTACGGATATGCCACAAACCAAGGGTATGGCTTTGATCATGCCGGTGCCGGCAAAGGCATGAGCCATCCGGTACAGACGGTCAATTGGTGGGACGTGACGAAATGGTGCAACGCGCGGTCACAGCAGGCCGGCTTGACTCCGGTATATTATACTGATGCGGCTTTGACCCAGGTGTTCACCAACGGGGAAGTGTCTCCTTACGCGAACTGGCAGGCGAACGGATACCGGTTGCCGACAGAGGCCGAGTGGGAAAAGGCGGCGCGCGGCGGTTTGAGCGAACAACGTTTTCCTTGGGGCAATACCATCAGTGAAAGTTTGGCCAATTACAACAGCAATCCCGGCAGCTATGGCTATGATTTGGGGCCGGCGGGATTCAACTCTGTTGGAACTGTCGGCGGCAATTCACCAGCGACAACAGCGGTGGGCACGTTTGCTCCCAACGGTTACGGACTTTTTGACATGGCCGGCAATGTTCAGGAGTGGTGCTGGGATTGGTACGGGACGCCTTATGCGGGCGGCGGCAATCCACATGGGCCGGTTTCGGGAAGCAAACGTGTTTTACACGGCGGAAGCTGGGGCAATGATCCCTCGCAGGCGCGTTGCGCCTCGCGCAACAATATCACCATCGGTCCATCTGATTTTTCCATCCGCTTCGGCTTTCGTTGCGTCAGGGGATTTTGATTTTATGCGTGCGGAAACTGATCGGGCCATAACCAATGACCAGTCTCCGTTCCATTTCTGAATTTTTAGCGCTGCGGCGCAATACTTCGCTGCTGCTGGTCGCGCTCGTGCTGGCCGGCACGGGCGAAAAACTCTGGCTGGGGTTTGCTCCAAAATACATTGAAGTCCTTTCGCAAAGCGTCCTCACGACGGCGCAAATCATCCTCACCATCGGACTGTTCGACGCGTTGCAAACTTTTCTGGGCGCGGTGTACGCGTATCCCGGCGGGTGGCTGACGGACCATTGGGGTCAGCGGAAATCGCTGCTGCTGTTCAGCGCCATCTCCATCGCGGGTTATGTTTTGGTGCTGCTCTGGCACCATTGGCTGGCGCTCTTGGCGGGTTCTTTTCTATTTCTGGCGTGGAGCGCGCTGTCGTTGCCGGCGACATTTTCGGTGGTGGCCACGTCACTGGATAAAAGCCGGCACACGATGGGCATCGGCGTGCAGTCCATGGTGCGCCGCGTGCCGATGATGGTGGGGCCATTGACCGGTGGCTGGCTGCTCACCCGCTTTGG
>DASZCA010000147.1:0-7423 GCA_035943555.1 Verrucomicrobiia bacterium | reverse complement strand
CTATGGCTTGAATCTTTGGGTCTACAACATTCCCGGTGCCTCTTTGCAAGGGCGGGCGGCGGCGAATCATTGGCGAACCGTCAACGCGCCGGGCAATGTTTCAAATATTCCATTGCAGCTTGATTCCCGCTGGCGTGGCGGCGGTCCGACATACGATGAAACTCAACAGGCATACCAGGCTTCCAATGTTCAGGATGACTACACCGCCACCACCGGCGACGGGGAAACCACCGGTTATGCCGCTTTTGAAATGGAGCACTTTGTTTTTCCGCGTCACGGCAAGCGCGCCAACATCGTCTTCGTGGATGGCTCCGCGCGTCCCACCAGATTGACCGATTACTGGTCGTTGTCCTGGCATCGGAATTGGGATGTCGATCACTACCAGTCGATTCCCAACCTGTTTCCCGCCTGGCTGAATTGAGGCGGAATAACATCACACTCTAAAAATCCCGTCGCGGTAAAACGTTTTTATTATTTCTATGAAGCTTTTGCAACCACTCCGGTCTGTTATCCCGAAACGAATCGCCCTGCTTTTGATCGTCCTTGCCGCCACTTCGCATCCGGCGATCGCCGGCTCGATCAACCGGTATATTTACTATAACTCCGGCACGACCGTTTCGAATCTTACCGGCGATATTTATTTTCCAAGTGCGCCCTCGGCCGAACTGCAATTGGATGATTTTAACCTGGATCACGGCGTGCCCGTATATGGCTTTCAGAGCAAGAACGACAGCGTGGATTTTGGGGCCTTGGGTGTCGGCAGTTATACGATCGGCTACCTCGAAGCCCCCACGAACGGGAATTATACATTCTACATCGCCAGCGCCAACGCTTCTCAATTGTGGCTGAGCACGAATGAGACGACGACGGGCATCCAGTTGATCGCGCAAGAGACCAATTCGGGTGCGGCGCTTTTTACCGGACCGCGTTTGAATCAGCGTGCGTCCGCGCCGGTTTCGTTGGTCGGCGGCAAGAAATACTATTTGCAAGTTTTGCAGCAGGCCAACAGCGCCAGTGCCAGTTATGTGAAGGTCGGCTGGCAGCGCCCGGATGGTGTGCAGGAAGTGATTCCTACGTTGCATCTCGCGCAATATCCGGTTGATCTGTATGGGGGCGAGACTTACACGGTGCCGGTGCTGAATCCTTTCGGGCTCAACGGCGGCGATCTGCCTGCCACCACGGCCACCAATGAAGGTTCAACCTTGATTTTGCAGGTCGATGCGATTGCCGCGCAGCCGACCACCTTCAAATGGTATCGCAATGGCACTTTGTTGCCCGGACAGAACCTGTCCTACCTGCAATTTTCACCGGTGCACGCGGTCGACAACAGTGCGGTGTTTCAAGTGGTCATCAATAATTCGTTTGGCGCCGTCACCAGTTCACCCACCACGTTTGCCATCACGCCTGACATCACCCCGCCCACCGTCACGCTCGTGGATGCACGTGGAAATCCCAATGGCGTCCGCGTGACCTGCTCCGAGCCCGTCGCACCAGCCGCGGCGACGAATCTTTCGAACTACTCGTTACAAGTTCAAGGTGGTTCCAGCCTGGTCATCACGTCGGCCACCTTGTTGCCCGACCAGCAATCCGTCCAGCTTGCCGGTCCGTTCAATTTCCAATTGGGCACCACCTATCAATTGACCGCATCCGGCATCCAGGATCAGGCCACGGTACCGAATACGCTTTCGCCCAATCCGACCGTCAGCACGTTTGTTTACGCGCCTTCGTCTGGCGTCACTTATAACTTCAACGATGGCACCACCAACAGTTTCAATCTCTACGGTTCCGCCACGCTCACCGCCAATGGCAGTTATGACGGCAGCGGTTATCTGGATCTGACCGACCCCGCGCAATATGAGAAAGGTGTCATCCAATTCACCAACCGCGGCACGGTGGATCAGTTTCATCTCAAGTTTAAAACGCGGATCAGCGGCGGCAGCGCCACGCCGGGTGACGGTTTTTCGGTCAACCTCGCGGCGGACCTGCCGGCGGGCAATTTCTTGCAGGAACAAAATGGTTATGCTCCGCTGACCTCGCCATCGGCCAACCGTCTGGAGGTCGCCTTCAATAACGACCGCACTGTCAGCGGCGTGGTTTCGCCGGCCATCATTGTGAAGTGGCAGGGCAACATCGTGACCAACGTGCTGGCGGGCACGGGCGGCATTCCGTCGATCAACAGTTTGGACGGACATTGGGCCAATGTGGATCTGCAACTGAAGCGTGGTGGCAATTTAAGCCTGGGCTACGATGGGGTTTTGATCTTCACCAACCTGTCCACCGCCTTTGTTCCGGTACCCAATGCCCAGTTGGAAATCGCGGCGCAGACCGGTGTGAATTACGAGTCGCATTGGTTTGATGACATCAACATCAATTACGCCGATGGTGACATCGGTCCTGTGGCTTTCGGCAGCAATCCGTCATTGACGGGTGTCACGGTGCCGGAAAATGCCACCGCCAATTTTTCAGTCATCCCGGTTGGCGCCGGCCCGTTCACCTACCAATGGTATTTCAACGGTTCACTGCTCACTAACGCCTTGGGTGCGGTGTTAAGCGTGGTTGGCACGCCAAGCACGGCGGGCAGCTATTATGTCGTGCTGAGCAATGAGTTCAGCCAGACCAACAGCGCCAGCGCAACCCTCAGCGTCACCCCGGATACGACGGCTCCGCATCTGGTGAGTGCGCGTGGCTTGGCCGCCGGCATCAACCAGGCCGTGCTGACATTCAGCGAACCGCTTGACCTGTTCACGGCCACCAATCTTGCGACCTATAACCTCGGGTTCCTGCCGTTAAATTCCGCCACTTTGAGCAGCGACGGCCTGACGGTGACGTTGTCCACCGGAACCTTGGAACGTAACCAGATTTATCTTTTCAGCATCAACGGTCTGAAAGACCGTTCCGTGGCAGGAAATCCTCTGACCGTCAGCGCCTCATTTGCGACTACCGTTGATTATGCGGCGCAAATCGGCCTGGATGGTTCCGTCCGGTATTGGCGTTTCGACGAGCCGGCTGGCAGTTCCACGGTCGCCAGTGCTACCACCGGTTCGGATGCGTCCTCACTTGGCGTGGCCACCTTCAACGGGTCGCCGACTTTGGGCGAACCCAGTTTGATTCCCAGCGAACCCATCGATAACTCCATCCTGCTTACCGCCGCCACCGGCGATTGGTTGCTGGCGCCCAACGGTGCGGATATTAACATCACTGCCGGACCCTGGTTCAACAAGTCGTTTGAGTTCTGGTTCAATGCCAATTCCGTGCCGGCGCCGGGCTCGACCGATTTGGCGGCTGCCGCCACGATTTACGAACAAGGTTCCAACAATCGCGGGCTGGCTTTTTATCTGTGGCGCGATCCGGCCAATCCCAATCCGGACACCGCCCAGCTCATCTTCCACGGTTGGAACAATGTGGCTGCCGATGGTGCCGGTTCGCCATGGGGAGCGTTGACGGGTACGACCACGCCGGCAGTCTATGCCCAGGCCCCGATCCAGGCGGGACAAACGTATCACGTCGTCGGTGTTTTTGCGGGCAACGCGGCGACCAATGGCACGCTCACGCTTTATGTGAACGGCGTCGCGGTTTCGACCGTCGGCGGGGTGGGGGAACTTTATAACCATTCCGGCGACAATGAAATTGGGCGTGGCAACACGCTGATCCATACCAGTTCGAGCGGGAACGCCCTCAACGGTGTCACCGCAAATTTTGACGGTGTTTTGGATGACTTGTCCCTGTATGACACCGCTTTGTCTTCCAATACGGTCGCTTTGCATTACCAAGCGGGTCTGAATGCCCCGGCCAGCCCCGGCGCTCCGGCGGTATCGCGTGTTGATACGCTGGGCAATCCCAATCAAATTCTCGTGACCTTTAACAAGGCGGTGAGCCAGTCCACCGCGGCCAGCGCGGGCAACTATGTCCTGAAAAATGCCGCCGGCACGGTGCTGACCATCACCAATGCCAAGTTGCTCGGCGGTGACAGCACGGTGCAGTTGCTCGGCAATTTCGGTTTTCTCGTAGGTTCAAATTATACGCTCACGGTATCTGGCATTACCGACCTGGCGCTGCCGCCGAATACGCTGAGCCCCAATCCGACCAATGTGGCCTTCTCCTTCAGCGCCCCGGCTGGAACGGTATACTCCTTCAACAGCGGATTGCCTAGCGGAGTGGAAGTCTTTGGCACCACCTACGCAACAAATGCCGGCAGCTATGACGGCACCGGTTTCTTGGACCTCACCGATGCCGGCACGAATCAGAATGGCGCGCTGCTGTTCACCGACCGGCATGATATTTCGCAAGCACACATCACTTTTAAAACCCGCCTGTCTGACGGCTCGACATCGCCCGGCGCCGGCTTCTCCGTCAATCTCGGCTCGGATTTGCCGACCGCCACATTCACCACGCCGGAAAAAGGTTATCTGGTCGCTGGGGCCAACCGCTTGGTAGTTTCTTTTAACAATCAAAGCAACATTCCGCCCTCCATTTCTGTGCTGTGGAACGGTCAAAGCCTGACCAATGTCCTGACGGGCACGAACGGCATCCCGCCGTTGGCCAGCACGGACGGACATTGGGCCAGTGTGGACATCAATCTGTTGTTCACCGGTCTCATCAGCGTGCGGTACGATGGTGTGACAGTCATCACCAATTTGCCGACCGGCTTCACGCCTCTGATCGGCGCACAAGTCGGCTTTGGCGCCCGGACCACGGCCACGGCGTATGAAACGCATTGGTTTGATGATATCTATCTGAACTTTGCCGAGGGTTCCATCGGGCCGGTGACGATCCCGGATGGTGGCCAGCCGCAGGGCAGCACCAATCTGGAAAATCAGGTGGTGAATCTTTTAGTCACGCCTGCTGGTGCCGCACCCTTCGGCTATCAATGGTATTACACCAATGCCCCGCTGGCCGGTGCGACCAACCGGACTTTGACCTTCATCGCCCACACCAATGTCACCGGTGCCTACTACGCCAAAGTGTTCAACGGTTTCAGCTCCGCCACCAGCGCGGTGGTTAATGTGTCGGTGCAGACCGATTTAAGCCCGGCGACGTTGACAGGTGCGGTCGCCTACGGCGGCACGGTGAACCAGGTGGTTTTATCCTTCAACAAGCTGCTCAGTCCGGCGAGCGCCACCAATCTCTCCACGTATTCCTTCACCTCCAGCGGGGTGGGTCCGGCCCTTTACAATGCCAGTCTGACTGCCAGTGGAAATACCGTCATCCTGTTCACCGGTCCGCAGCAAAATCTGCAAACGAACCTGCTGACGGTCAATGGCATCTTGAATGTCGCCGCGTTTCCGCACGCCCTGTACACCAATGTGACGCTGCAAACGGGCGTCAGCTATGTTCAGGAAGCCTTGGCGGATGGTCCGGTGCGTTATGTACGCTTTGACGAGACCAATGGCGCCGCCGCGAGCAGCGACATTTCAGTCATTGATTCGCTGGCGACGGCTGCCGGCACATATAATAATGGCGTTACCCTCGGCCTGGCACCGCTGATCCCCAATTCGGTCGGGAATGCGATCCGGTTGAATGCGGCTTCCAACAACTATGTTTCCTTTCCCGCCACGGAAAAGGACATCTCTTCCGGCACCTTTTCAAACCGCACGGTTGAATTCTGGTTCAAGGCCAATACGCTGCCTTACGCGCAGACGGATGGGAACGGCAATGTGACGAACAATCATGCGCCGCCGCTATGGATTGAAGGTGCAGGTTCACGGTATCTCGCCGTTTATTTGTACGGAACAGATTCTACGACCACGAATCCAAGCACGGCGCTGCTGGCGATCAACGGCGGCAATTTGATCGCCAAGGATGGTCCGGGTGGATTGTGGGGTGCGACCAATTTTGGTGCGGCGTTTGCCGTCTTTGCCAGTGTTACCGTCACCACCAACCAGGTGTATCATGTGGTCGCCCAGCTTCACGGCACGCCGAATTACTCCGATGGACAACTGTTGCTCTACACCAATGGTGTGCTGGGTGGATCGGCCACCGGCGCGGGTTATGTATATGGCCATACCGGCGCGGCAATCCGGGTGGGACTCGGCAGCGGTGCTTACCGTCACGATGGTGTCGCTTTTTCAACCGCGGATTATTTCGACGGTTACTATGACGACTTGACGGTTTACAACTCGGTACTGAGCCCCGCGCGCATTGCCGTGCACTATCAGGCGGCGTTAACACCTCCCTTGGTGCCACGGGCGGTGCCCGTCGCGGCTCCGCCGGTCATCGGCAGTTACTCCATCTCGGCGGGCAGCTTGTCCATCAGTTGGAGCGGAACGGCGCAACTGCAACGTGCCACCAATATCGCCGGCCCGTTCACAACCGTCCCTGGTGCCGCGAGCCCTTATTATGAACCGGCGACTAACGGTCAAGCCTTCTTCCGGTTGATCCAATGAACATGCAATCCTCCGCCTATAAATCATCAACGGTAGCTTTGTTGTCGTTGCTCGTCGTGCTGACGGGCGAAGTCGTGGCCGCTGATTTGCCCGGCACCAATAATGCGTCGCTTGTCACTGTGACCGCCATCAACTCGGAGTCTGCCGCGATTGGGTTCTTTAAGAACAAGGTCCTCCCGATCTTTAAGGATAATTGCTACGACTGCCACTCGGCCGATGGAAAAGTTTCCGGCGGCTTAAGTTTAGATGATCATGCCGGACTGTTGAAAGGGGGCGACACGGGCCTGGCGATCGTGGCCGGTGATCCGGAAAAGAGCCTGTTGATTCAACGGTTGCACGCGGAAAATCCAAAACAGCGGATGCCGAAAAACAGCGATCCGTTGACCGAGGATGAAGTTGCCGTGCTCAAGACGTGGATCAAGGATGGGGCTGTCTGGTCTGATGATACCAGTTCGGCGCCGGTCGCTCATGCGGGCAAAACCAAGATTGTCGATGACGCCCTTGCCGCCGCCAATACCTCCAAGCCCGGCGATCAGGTTGAATTTTTTGAGAAAAAAATCCGGCCGATCTTTGCGGCACATTGCTACAACTGCCATTCGGCGGACACCAAGCCCGCCGGCGGTTTGCGCGTGGATGATCTCGACGGGCTCATAACCGGCGGTGATCAGGGGCCGGGCATTGTTCCCGGCAATCCGGATGAAAGCCTGGTGCTGCAGCGGGTTTTGAGCCAGAACCCCAAACGGCGCATGCCCAAAGAAGGTGATTTGCTTACGGAAACTGAAATCGCCGACCTGGCGGTTTGGATCAAAAATGGTGCGGCGTGGCCGCGCGAGCAGATTCCGGCGAACATCGGGAAGATTCGCGCAGATTATGTTTCACTGCGCACCAATCATTGGGCCTGGCAGCCGCTGGCGCCCGCGCCGGTTCCCGCTGTGTCTGACAACTCGTGGGCGCATGACGATATCGACCGCTTCATCCTGGCCAAATTAAAGACGAAGGAACTCGTTCCGGTGGCCGATGCGGACCGTACCACATTGATC
>DASZCA010000146.1:0-2862 GCA_035943555.1 Verrucomicrobiia bacterium | reverse complement strand
GCATCCAGCCCATGTTCCACTTGAAGTTGAACCCCAGCCCGCCGATGTACGGCGGCCGCGTCACCTGCGGCCACGCTGTCGATTCCTCCGCGATCGTGATCACCCCCGGAAATTCCGTGTGCGTGATGTGATTGAACTTCTTCAAAAACTCGATCGCCTCCAGGTTCTCGCGCCCGCCATGCTGGTTCGGAACCCACTCGCCCGCCTTGCGTGAATAATCCAGGTACAACATCGACGCCACCGCATCCACGCGCAAGCCGTCGATGTGAAAACGTTCACACCAGAACAACGCGTTCGCGACGAGAAAATTCGACACCTCGTTCCGCCCGAAATTGAAGATCAACGTCCCCCAGTCCTGATGCGCGCCCTTGCGCGGATCCTCGTGCTCGAACAACGCCGTGCCGTCGAACTTCGCCAGCGCCCACTCATCGCGCGGAAAATGCGCCGGCACCCAGTCCACGATCACCCCGATGCCCGCTTCATGCAGCGCGTTCACCAAAAATTGAAAATCCTCCGGCGTGCCGAACCGGCTCGTCGGCGCATAAAAACCGGTCACCTGATAACCCCACGAAGGATAATACGCATGTTCCGCCGGCGGCATGAATTCCACATGCGTGAAACCCATCCGCTTCAGATAACCCACCAACGGCGTCGCCAGCTCGCGATAGCTCCACGATTCCGTCGCCGTCTTTTTCTGCCACGACCCGAGATGCGCCTCGTACACGCTCATCGGCGAACGCAACGCATCCCGTTCTTTGCGCTGCTTCAACCACTTCTCATCCGTCCACTTGAACTTTTTCGTGTCCCACACGATCGCCGCCTGCTTCGGCGCAACCTCGAAGAAAAATCCGAACGGATCCGTGTTCAGCTTGATGTTCCCGTGCACATCCCGGATCTCAAATTTATAATGCGCCCCCTGCCCCACGCCCGGGATAAAAATCTCCCACACACCGGAAGCACCGAGCAATCGCAACGCATGCACGCGTCCGTCCCAGCCGTTAAAATCGCCCACCACGCTCACGCGCTGCGCGTTCGGCGCCCACACGGCAAAGCTCGTCCCGTGAATGCCGTCAATCGTGCGCAACTGCGCGCCCAACTTGTCATAAATCTTCCGTTCATCGCCTTTGCCGAATAAAAAAAGGTCCGCCTCGCCCAACGTCGGCAGAAACGAATACGCATCCCGCGTACGCCGCGCCTTCCCCTGCTGGTTCGTGATCACCAGATCGTACGCATACACCGCCTTCGCGTCTGTCGTGACGCCTTCAAAAATATCCGTGTTAGGAATGCGCTTTAGTTCCAGTGTCGGCTTGTCCTTTTCATGCACCGGCTGGATTTCCACCTTCTTGGTGTCCGGCAGGAGCGCCCGCACCACCACCCCTGATTTGTCGCCCAGCGGATGCATCCCCAGCAACGTGTGGGGCGATTGATGTTTGAGTTCAACCAAACTGCGCAGTTCGTCTTTGCTAAGTAACATAACGGTTTAAGGTTAAGAGAGTGTTCGCCTCCCTGCCCGCTAAAGCAATGCAAAAGGTTTGCGCCGCCCAGGAGCGCGGGCGGCCCGCCCGCAAGTTGGCCGGCAACCCGCCCGACCTCCGATTCGTGCCAGAACGTTCTCTCCGCAAAACCTCTGTGCTCTCTGCCCGAGACTCATAAACCACCATTCGTAAATCATAAATGGCACAGGTTTTATTTGGTTTAATTTGGCTTAATTTTTGCGTTTTCATTGCCCTTTCCTCAAATTTTAAATTTCAAAAAAGCACCCACCCCCTAAAATTTTTATTGGGAAATCATGGGATATCCCAGTTCTTTCGTGGTGTTGATCATCCCCGCCCACCCGCCGTCCTCGAACCTCGCGAAGCGTCCTGGAGTGCGCCAGTCCCCTGGCGCTTTCCTCACGACCTGTCCCGCCCAAATGCCCCCTCATGGAAAACCAAAAACCTCTCTCCTTCACCCAAACAAAAATTTCACCCCCTCGGCACAAAACACCACCCCCGACCCTGAACCGAAATTCAGCGCCGTCCACCGTCCGCGACCTATGCCCAAGGCATCGCATACCCGGCAGCCTAGCATACCTTTTGAAAACCTGTATTCGTGTGGAGAATGTAACTAGCAGATTTATGCCATTTATTTTCATTTTTCGGGAGTGGGAACGCCCTCGAAGCCAAAAAATCATAAACACTTTTGCTACCACCTTGTTAAAAACATCTTACATATTTCAAAACACCCAAAAACCGATCCGTTTTTTCAAAAACATTGGCTTTTTGAAAGATTTTCAAAAAAGCAAAAATGCTTCTCATCCCTTTCGTCCTCCTCTTCCTCCCAACCGGCTTTGACCTGATCGTCTTTGAAAATACCTCCCATTTTTAACCGGCAAAAAATGGAGTTTGAACGTGCTTTGCAGAAACCTTTTTAAAACCCGGCGCTTCAATGGGCGGCGGCTGGAGTGAAAGGCTTCAACAAAGCAGTTTGAATTGAATGCTCCCGCTTCTTTGTGGCTACAGATTTAATTCCCTACTGTATCCTGATGATCGTCACCGAAATGCTCGGCCGCGTTGTTCCGCTGCCGTTATTCGTCACCAACGCGCCCGTGGTGCTGCCGCTGGTGAACTGGACTTTTATCTGGTCCGCCACATTGAGGGCTGCCAGCACGCTCTTGCCGACCGTTATCGGAGACAGTGCCAAGGAAGTCGTGCCGACCGATTGGCTGCCCGGTATCTCCGTGCTGTTCAAGACCACCCTCAACGAATTCGTCGCCCCGCCCGAGGTTGTTTCCGTCACCCCCGCGTACTGGATCAGATATACACCCGCCTGGCCGCAGGTAAAAACGGACTGCCCTGCCGTATGCGCCCACCCGCTGATCTG
>DASZCA010000145.1:0-28799 GCA_035943555.1 Verrucomicrobiia bacterium | reverse complement strand
TATTGGTCGGGGCGACGATGGGGATCGGCTGCCAGGTGATCGGCTTGGGTGTGATGACATTGGTGCCGGCGCTGGACCATTCCTGAGGGGGCGGCTCGACGGGCGTGGCGCAGCCGGCCAGCAATAGCAGCAAGGCGGCGCAAAACAACATGACCACAGGTTTGAACACGCGTCCATTTTGCGGATGGGGAAAGCGGACTCAAGCTGTTTCGGGAAAAAGGAGAAGTTTGTGGCAAAATGTTGTGCTTTTTTTCCAAAAGCCAGGAAATGTTCAGACCACAAAGTACCTGCCGTGCAGACCAGCACGGTCGCAGCGTGACAGTGCCTACCATCAGGGCGTAAGTAAGTTCGATTCCGTCACCTGACGCTACGCTCGGTGACGGGGACGGCGCAGCGCGTCTTCCCTACCTTTTCTCCCGATGGCTTGTTTGCGAGATCGCATTCCGGCATGATGGGCGGAGTGAAAATCTTAGTCGCCATCACCGGAGCCAGCGGTGCGCTGTATGCGCAGCGGTTACTGGACAATCTTGATCCACGCGAGCACGAAGTGCATGTGGTGATGAGCAATTACGCGCAGCAGGTGGTGGCGGAGGAGTTGCCGGGCGGCTTGAAATTTCCCGAAGGCGTGAAGCCGCATGGCTTGAAGAGCATGAACGCGCCGTTCGCGAGCGGTTCGAATCCCCCGGATGTCATGGTGGTGATCCCTTGCACGATGGGCACGATGGGACGCATCGCACATGGGTACAGCGAAGATGTGTTGCTGCGCGCGGCGGATGTGGTGCTGAAGGAAAGGCGGAAGCTTATCCTAGTGCCGCGCGAAACGCCGTTGAGCCTCATTCATGTGAAGAACATGGAGTTGTTGCTGCTAGCGGGCGCGACGTTGATCCCGGCGAATCCGAGTTTTTATTCAGGAGCAAAAACGGTGGTTGAACTGGTTGATACCGTCGTAGCGCGGGTATTAGATCATATCGGCGTCAACAATAAGCTTGCGCCGCGGTGGGCGGAGGAAAAGGAATGAAAAAGGGGAAACATTCAACATTCAACATTCAACGCTCAACACCCAAGGATTCGGAGTCGGTCGTTTATGGATTGCATGAAGGAGATAACACAAAGCGCAAATTTGATCTTGAAGAACGGCTTCTTGAATTTGCGTCGTCAGTGATTGATTTATCTGAAAGTCTCCCTGACACACGAGCGGGAAATCATATTGCGGGACAAATTTTACGCTCAGGCACCTCACCGCTGCCAAACCACGGTGAAGCCGAAGCCGCCGAATCATGTGAAGATTTTATCCACAAACTCAAAATTTGTTTAAAAGAGTTAAGAGAAACACGTCGATGGGTGCGGCTCATCAAACGAAAATCCTGGGTGGAAAACGAAACCGTTTTGATATTTTTGCTGGGCGAATCGGAAGAGTTGATACGAATTTTCCATTCCAGCATCCAGACGGCCAGACGAAATGCACAAAAGTCCTCAAACAAGCAAGCCAACCCGTTGCGTTATCCTTCCATAAACGCCGGGTGATACTTGGATGTTGGGCGTTAAATGTTAAATGTTGAATGTTTTACCTGATTAAAAAATGGGGTTCGTTTGTGCGGTTTTCGCACACGGTTTTTGCGCTGCCGTTTGCGCTGGCGGCGATGCTGGTGGCGGCGCGGGATAATCGCGGCTGGCCGGGGTGGCGGGTGTTTGGGCTCATCTTGGTGGCGATGGTGGGGGCGCGGACGTGCGCGATGGCGTTTAACCGCATCGTGGACCGGAAATTTGATGCGCTGAATCCGCGCACGAAAAACCGGCATCTGCCGGCGGGGGAAATCTCATTGTTCAGCGCAATTTTGCTGTGCGTGATCTCGGCGGCGGGGTTGATCGTGGCGAGCTATTTTTTGAATCCGTTATGCTTTTATCTGTCACCGGTGGCGGTGGTGGCGGTGTGTTTTTATTCGCTGACAAAGCGGTTCACGGATTATACGCATGTGTTTCTAGGGATTGCGCTGGCGCTGGCGCCGATCGGGGCGTGGCTGGCGGTGAAGGGCGCAAATGTATCGGCGGCAGAAATGATCCAGATGACCATTCTCGCGGGGGCGGTGATCTTATGGCTGGTGGGTTTTGACATCATCTATGCGTTGCAGGACTACGAGTTCGACAAGTCGCACGGGCTGCGGTCGCTGGTGGTGGCGTGGGGGCCACAAAACGCGCTGTCGGCGGCGTTTCTGGCGCACTTGGTGATGTGCGGGCTGCTGTTTGCCTTTGGTTTTCTGTGCAATTTTCGCATCACCTATCTGATCGGGTGGCTGATCATCTTGATGTGTCTGGTGCTGGAGCATTGGATTGCGCGGCGGCGGGGGCTGAACTGGATCAATCTCGCGTTCTTCCGGCTGAATGCGCTGGTGGGAATGATCTTTTTGGCGGCGGTAGCGGCGGAGGTTATTTTTCAGAGCGGGTTCAGGTGGCGGTGAGGGGGAAAGCAACAACATTCAACATTTAACATTCAACGCTCAACATCCAAAGAAAAGGCCGAATTGAGCCCCCCTTGGGAATTGAATGTTAAATGTGCTTTGTAGAAACCTTTCATTCCGAAAAAGATCAGGCCGACACGATTGCCTCAATGCGGACACGGCGGTTGCAGGCCATGCGCTGCGGCTGGTCCCTGTCTCCCCAACACAGCCGCCGCCCATTGGAGCGCCGGGTTTTAGAAAGGTTTCTACGGAGCATGTTAAATGTTGGGCGTTGAATGTTTCCGTTTTTTTAAAATTTTCGGTAACAACTTTCGGGTTTTGCTTCTGTAGTGGGCATGGACACGATAAAAATGGGCCAGCCAATGTCTGACGGTACTCCATGTCCGCAATGCGGCACTCCCCTGCCCGCCGGCGCGCTCGCCGGGCTTTGTCCTGCCTGCCTGCTCCAAATGGGCGCGGCGGCGGATACGGTGACGGATGCCAAGCAGCCCGCGTTCAATCCGCCCGGCGTGGCGGAACTGGCACCGCTGTTTCCGCAACTGGAAATCATTGAACTGATCGGCAAGGGCGGCATGGGGGCGGTGTACAAGGCGCGGCAGAAACAATTGGACCGGTTGGTGGCGTTGAAAATTCTGCCGCCAGGCATCGGGAAGGATCCGGCGTTTGCGGGGCGGTTCGCACGCGAGGCGAAGGCGCTAGCAAAATTGAACCATCCCGGGATCGTGACGCTGTATGAATTTGGCGAGACGAGCGGGCAGTTTTATTTCCTGATGGAATTTGTGGATGGCGTGAACTTGCGGCAGTTGCTGGCGGGCAGCCGGGTTTCGCCGCGGGAGGCGCTGGCGATCGTGCCGCAAATTTGTGATGCGCTGCAATTTGCACATGATCAGGGCATTGTTCATCGCGATATCAAGCCGGAGAATATTTTGTTGGACCGGCGCGGACGGGTGAAGGTGGCGGATTTTGGATTGGCGAAGATTGTGAATGAGACAGGGAACACCGGGCTGGAAAGCCCGGTGAACCGGCAGGCTGGAAAGCCTGCCCTACAATCGGAACTAACGGATGCGGGCAGGGTCATGGGGACGCCGCAGTATATGTCGCCGGAACAGATCCAGGCGCCGGGCGAGGTGGATCATCGGGCGGACATCTATGCGTTGGGCGTGGTTTTCTACCAGATGTTGACGGGAGAGTTGCCGGGCAAAAAAATCGAGGCGCCGTCGAAGAAGGTGCAGATCGACGTGCGGCTAGATGAGATTGTTTTGCGGGCGTTGGAGAAGAAACCAGAGTTACGCTATCAGCAAGCGAGCGTTCTCAAAACACAGGTGGAGACGATTGCCGAAGCAGGCACTCCCGAAACAGCAATCAAGACAGACGCGCCGGGGCAGGTTTTTTGTTATCTGGCGGTCACGTGCGCGGTCATCACCGTGCTCGCGTTGATTCTGGCACTGGTCATCCATCCGAACCCTCACTTAATCATTTCGGCAGTCTGGGCCGGCGCCTTGGGCACGCTCATCTTTGGAGGCTTGGTATTCTGGCAAAATCGCCGGGCAAAATTGGATCCGGCATTCATTCAAGGCATCAAAGCCTGGCTGGCGGTGATCGATGGCGGCGGTTATGCGGAGAGCTGGGACGCGGCGGCAAAGCGTTTTCAAAAGGCGCTCGCCAAGCCGGAATGGATCGACCGGCTAAACAATGCGCGCAAGCCGCAAGGCGCGGTCATTTCACGGAAAATCAGGATGAAGAGCGGCTTTGGCCCGCGGTTCACAGTGAAATTCGACACGACGTTCACGGGCTTGAAAGCGGTGGTGGAGACAGTGACTTTTTTACGGGAGCGAGACGGAAAATGGCGGGCGATCGGTTATCTCATCCTGCCGGCTTATGCCGAGGAATCGCGGACGCGGTCGATGGGCAGGCAGGCTTTATTTTTTGCCGGTTTGAGCGGCGTTTTGGGGGCGGCGACTTTTTGTTTATGGCCACATCCGCCGGGCAATCTCGTCTGGGGGATTCCCGTGGCGGCGTTGTCGGGAATATTATTTGGGAATTCAGCGCGCCCGCACCGCTTTGGGAAACGCGCCATCGCCATCGGGGGCATCAATCTGGCGATCTGGACAGTTATTTTGGTGGCCTGGCTCACGATGACACATCATTCGGCAACGCCGGCCATGGAGTTGTCGCCGGCAGAGTTTTTAGAAAAATTTCAGACGAACGACATCGCACAGGCCGGGATCAAAATTGACCAGCAGAGCGCACCATTGGCCACGATCACCGGTACTTACTTTAAAATCGACGCAAGCGGCCGGTTGACGAGGGCCGAAGTCCCGTTCGTGGTACATCATGCGTTCCTGGCACAAAATGGGCTCAACGGATTGCTGAACTCTGGCAGGGTCAAAGTGGAGGCATCGAATGGAACCTCGGAGAATTTAATCTGGCCCATCGTGCCATTTCTTATTTTGGGAGTTGGCGTATGTCTCATCATCGGAATCATCGTCTACGTTGTCTGGCGCGCGGCAAAAAAAGGTGGCGCGGGCCTCCCGTCCGTCCAGAAACCCTACCGTTATTGGAAGTGGTTCGGGGTGACGGTCCTGACGACGGGTGCAATTTTGGCTGGCATCGTGGTGGTGGGTTTTATCATCCCCAACTTCATCCAAGAACGAAAAGCGACGCTCGTCCAAAAACAGCGTGCGGAAGCGAACAGAAAGTTTGGTTCGGTGATTCCTTATCAACCGCCGGGCAATCCCGAGTTCGGCCCGGTCAGCGAAGTCACCTTGCCGCTGCACGAAAACGGCTATTGTGATACGCTTCAACCAGACTCAGGAAAAATTGCCGCCACACCGGAAATGAACACACCCTGGGAATGGAGGACAACCTTGCTGCCCGATGGCATCAGGGTCATCCCTCAAACCGCAGCGCACCCGACGATTCTGGCCGGCACCAGTACGTTGGTCTGCGAGACGCCTTCCGGATGGGAAGGACCAATGGCTCTTTCCGATACCATAAATGCGGGTGGCATGGGGGTAAACCTTGGCGAGACGGTCATGACTTCAAGCGCCGGCAGCCTGCCGCGCGAGTTCACTTTCACGACTTCATCGGGCCGGCGAGGCCTGCTTCAAGTCGTCAGTCTCACCCAAAATCCGCCCGGGGTGAAGGTCCGGTACAAGCTGGTGCAACCCGCCACGAATGCCGTGCCAGCCGCGAATCCGGTTGACGAAGTGACCCGGCTCAAAGTTCAAATCGAGGACAATGAACTGGAAATCGCCAAACGGAAATTTCAGGCCGAAGTGCTTTCGCGGGCAAATGATGATCTTTCGATCCCGGCCATTGTCGGGTTGATGAAAAAGGCATATGCGACGATCTGGAATTATCAGGATACGGGGCAAACCGTATTCCAATATGGCACAAATGACACGTGGACAGACCAATTCAGTGAAGTGTTGGACCGGATGAACCGCTACCACATCAAGGTCGTGACGGCACAGCATCCTTTTTCACAGACGAATCAATGGTGGTCAGATGGAGAAACGGAATCCTCGCAGCAAGGCGGTTCGATTATTTTTACGAACTTCCACCCGGCTGGCGCCGGGGGCAACATCTCCCTCGTCAACAATGACACGATAGTGCCAGCGCAGTTTTACCATCTGAACTGGGGAAACATTTTTGATACCATGGAAAACAGCCTGACGACGAAGCAACTGGCCCGGCATAAGGACGAATTCATCGACGGAGTGGATTGTTATGTCCTGGAACAGGCGAAAATGGGCCTGACGGTCTGGGTCGGGAAGCAGGATTTCCTGATCCGGCGTTACCGAAATTTTATTTCCAAGGAGCGGATGGAAGGAATGAGACAGTTTTTAAAAAACACGAACCGGCCGCCGATGGTAGCGGCGGACATAGTGAATGTTGAGACTCACGAAAACATTCTCGTGAACGGGCATCTGACCACGGATGTATTCCAGCCGTTAGCGGATGACGCGAACACGGGGAGCCGGAAATCAAATTTGGAAAAGCCGACAGAGGCGGGCCCGACGGCCCGGCTGGAACTGATCGGCGGCAGCCCGTTCAATAATGTGGCGATTGCGCGGACAGAATCAATCCGGGGATTTCCGGCCCACGAGATCGTGGCCCATTATGCCGGACCGGCACTTTCCGAGGAGGCTTTGGGCGCGGGATGGCACACGGTATCCGGCCCCACCCTGGTGCCTTCGCCGATGGAAAAAATGAGCGGCGAATGGCAGCCGGTGCCGGCCAACAGCGTGAGCCTGTCCATTCCCGACAACACCAACCATTCGAGTTCCTGCTGGTTTTCCGGTCCGAATGAATGTCAGTTAGACTTTGTGCTGGCCGATCCGTCGGAAGCTGCGGAGGCTAGCCGCCAAATGAATGCGGCCCTGGCGCGACCCTTAGACATGACATTGAACCGGCGCTATCCGCTGTTCAAAGTAGGCGAGCGGGAAGCGTGGCTGGAATTGCGGGAGTTGAAACCAGTTCCCGGAAAGTTGAGTTGTTACACCACTTTTATCAACGGATACGAACCCATGGTGGCGGGGCATTCTCCGGTAGCGTCGCCGACTAACAACATCACGTATTATCCGCAGTTCGACTGCACCCTGTTGGCAATACCGGCGGGATCCAAGTTTAACGTGCAGGCTTTCAGCAATGGAACCAACGCGGAGAAAAACCTGTTTTCTACCACGGTCACCAACGATACGGCGCAGGCCGGCTTGTACTGGCTGACGTGGCGGCCGGGTGATTCGACGAACGCCACGGCGGCGGGATGGGATATTTATATCCATGACGCCCACACCGCCAAGGAGTTGAGCCATTTTTCTTCCCGCCAGCCGATGCCGCATCGCTGGCGTTTGGATTGGGGGTTTTATCCCGGCTTGGCAGCGCCGAATGAGGCTTTGGAAAAGGTGATCATGATCAATGACGGAATGGCCCAGCCCGGCAACATGGGCGTGCCTTCGGCGATTTTGGGGTTGAGGATGACGATGACGCCGTTGGAGGGGGCGGGCGGATACTTTCAGGAGAAATAGAAAGGCATCTTGAAAATGAAATGCCGGCACTTGCGATAAAATGTCCTGCCATTGGGACTTGCCGGGTCGGAGGCCGGCGTTCCGAAAGGCGATCGCTGTTACATGCAAGGCCAAAGCCTTGTCATGCCTCAAAGTGCCTGCTGCGCAGGCAAAATCTGTCGCAGCGCGACAGACTCCACCATCAGAAGAAAATGGACGGCGCACCATTTTATCCGTGTGCATCGGTGTTCATCCGTGGTTAACATGATTTTACTTTGAGTTCAAAAGAATCCAGCGGGTGCGGCAGCAGCGCGGCGGGTGATGTTTTTGCCACGACGCATTGGACGGTCGTGCTCGCGGCGGGGCAGCGGCATACGCCGCAGTCGGACCTGGCGCTGGAGCATTTATGTCGTGCGTACTGGTTTCCGCTGTATGCGTATGTGCGGCGGCGCGGGCAGACGAAGGCGGATGCGGAGGATCTGACGCAGGCGTTTTTTGCGCGGTTGCTCGAAAAGAATTTTTTGTCGGGGCTGGAGGCGGAGCGCGGGAAGTTCCGGGCGTTCCTGCTGGCGGCTCTGAAACATTTTCTGGCGAATGAGTGGGACAAGGCGCGGGCCCAGAAACGTGGCGGTGGCGAGGCGCCGCTCTCGCTGGACTGGCAAACGGCGGATACGAAATTTCAGGTGGCGGCGACAGCCGAGCCGAGCCCGGACAAGGCGTTTGATCGCGAATGGGCGCTGGCGTTGCTGGCGCGGGTGATCGAGCGGTTGCAGGAGGAATCCGAGGCAGAAGGCAAGGGCAAGGTGTTCGCGCAGTTAAAAACCTTTTTGATGGCCGGCCAAGGGGAGTCGGCGCAGGCGGAGGTGGCGAAGGCGCTGGGGATTGAGGAAGGCGCGGTGCGGGTGGCGATCCACCGGTTGCGGAAGCGGTACCGGCAATTGTTGCGGGATGAGATCGCGAACACGTTGTCGGATCCAAAGATGGTGGATGAGGAGATGCGGGCGTTGTTTGGAGCGTTTGCGGGGTAGGTTTTATTTTTTGGAGGGAAACATTCAACATTCAACATTTAACGTGCTATGTAGAAACCTTTCTAAAACCCGGCGTATCAATGGGCGGCGGCTGTGTTGGGGAGACAGGGACCAGCCGCAGCGCGTGGCCTGCAACCACCGTATCCGCATTCAGGCACCCGTGTCGGCCCGGATCTTTTTTGCAATGAAAGGTTTCGACAAAGCACATTTAACGCCCAACACCGAAGGAAGAAAGGCAATGAAGGGCGGGCGCGTTGGGTGAATTCGGATATAGTAATTGCAGATCACGCGCTGCGGCTGATCCCGCCCGGCGCGGGACACAGCCGCGCTCCGTTCTTGGCGGATGGTTTGGTCGGATGCAGAGTTTTGGGCTATTCCACATTCCTGCGGCTCATAGAACTGCGCTTCGGGGAAAAGGTTTGCAGAATGAACGGAAGGGGGTAAATCCAGTCTAAATAAATAGAGAACAGACGCATATGTATGCGGGTCAGGCGGATTTGACATTTGGCGCAACTGGCCTGAACTTTAGGTGTTGAAAGAACATAAGGCTTTTTATGAAAAATTTACGTTTTAAGCGGTCTTTGGCGGTGATGGCGGCGGTGGGCTTGGTGGCATCGGCGCTGCCAGTTTTGGCGCAGAATGCCTCGACGGCCTCCGTTCAATCCCCTGCTCCAGCACCGGTAACGTTAAGCCAAGGGACGGCGCAAGTCCTTCAGCTTGCACAGGCCAAAGTGGGCGACAGCACTATTTTGACTTTCATCCAAAATTCCGGCACCGGCTATGCGTTGACGGCAGATCAGATCATTTATCTGAAACAACAGGGAGTTTCTGATGCCATTTTGAATGCGATGCTGACCAAGTACAGCAATGGCTCGGCGAGTCCGGCGGTGGCAAGTGCGCCAACACAAGCCACGACGACAGATTATGCGGCCCCGGCACCCACCACCACGGTAGCGGTGGCGCCAGCCACGACGACGGTGTATGTGCCGAGTTCAACGTATTATTACGCTCCAGCATATTATGGCGGATATTATTACCCTTATTCTTATTATGGCTGGGGTTATCCGGGGGTGTCGCTCTCGTTTGGATATCGCGGGGGCTGGGGTGGCGGCTGGCACGGCGGCGGAGGCTGGCATGGAGGCGGTGGTTTCCATGGCGGACATCGTTGACCGGTTGGGCCTGAGGTGAAGATGGAGGGTGGATTTTTGCCTTAGGTAGCCCTTGGGTAACACCTATAACTTTTCGGAAAGACGATTGAACGAGTCGAGGCTTACGGCTTTGACTCGTTTTTCTCTTCTTGGCGCAAGAGGTCGCAAAATTTTCATTTTCAAAAATCTTTAAATTCCCCAGCAAATCTGCATAAAACGTCAGGCGCCTAATTTTTCACACATCAGTTATCGCCAATATTCACGGGGTGATTATGATTTTTTAGGAATTTTTCGGGTCGGACCCCCTTCCCACTCGGGATTTTTGAAAATAAATGGCATAAATCTGCCAGTTACATTCCCCACACGAATACAGGTTTTCAAAACCTGTGATTTAATGAGGAGGCATGAAGCTGAAAAGCGAAAAGCGGAAATCTGAAAAACGGGTTTTGCGAGATATTCGAGTGACCGGTTGCAAGCCACGCGCTGCGGCTGGTTTCTTGCTCCCGACATCCGCCTCCGCCAAGGCTATGGTGGACAGGCCGGCGGACAGACAGCCGCGCTCCGGCGAAGACATAGTTCGCTGTCAGGCTCGCGAGGTGATCCGGGTAAATCCGACCCAAAAATTTACGATTTGCGAATCTTGTTTGCAGGCGAGGTTTGGTGGGTGCTTGCTAACGTTGGCTGCGGGCGAAAGTGTCCGCCTTCGCCAAGGTTATGGCGGACAGGGTGTCGCTGCCATCTCCCGCAATCGCGGGACACCGCAGTCCAAAAATGCTTTTGTTGCGGGCGGTTGATCCAAGTTATGTTGAGATCGCGGAGATAATCACGCCACAAAGTGCCTGCTGCGCAGGCAAACAGGGTCGCAGCGCGAGCCCTGTCCACCTTTTTAGGGCTGGCAAAGGTGGTTGTCTAATTCGGGAACAACTTATGCAAAAAGCCAATGAATTTGAGAAAATCCAAGTAAATCCAACCGAATCCAAGCGCGAGCAAGGAAGAAGGCAGAATGAAGAATGATGAGACGAAAATGTGGAGGCGAAGGTGGTTGAGGGACCGCACGATCTGGTTGCAGGTCATGGGCTGCGGCTGGTCCCTGCATCTCAACATCCGCCTTCGCCAAGGCTTCCACCGTCGCCAAGGCTATGGTGGACGGGATGGCGGACAGGCAGCCGCCGGCCGTTGGCAGGTACGGTAAATATTATGAATCCAGGTAAATCCAACCTAATCGGGGTGGAGCAATTTGAGACCAATAATGTCTTTTGTTTTTCCATGGGGTCAACCTTGGGGTTTGCTTGCCGTGAGGAAAGCGGTGGAGGACCACCGCACTCCAAGACGCTTCGCGCGAGGCGAGATGTTGTCGAGGTGATTCAAGCGGCGGTGGCAGATCATGGGCCGCAAACGTTGAGAATCCGGGTAAATCCAACTGAATCCAAGCATGGTCAAGGAAGAAGGCAGAATGAAGAATGATGAAAATGTGGGGGCGAAGGCTGCCGATGATCCGCACGATTTGGCTGCGGGTCACGTGCTGCGGCTGGTCCCTGTTGCCCAAACACAGCCGCGCTCCGTGCGGATGGATGTTCGCGCGCGGGCCGCCCGCGCTCAGGGAGACGGACTGGCGGGTGCGCTCTTACCAAGAAAAGCCTGTGATATCCCATGAAATCCCATGAGAAATGTTTTTGGAGGGAACGGGTTGTTGAGGGCTGGAAAAGCCGGCTTGAGACGAGCGAGGGGGGGATTTCTCAAAATTATTTGCGTTTTATCCGGACGTGGCGTAGGTAGGAATCCTAACCCCTAATAACCTAAAACAACGGAACTTATCATGTCAAACTATGCCTATGAAGCGGTGGATGCCAGCGGCTCTCGGAGCCACGGCTTGATGGAGGTGGCGGATCAAACCACGGCGGTGCGGCGCATCCGGGAGATGGGCCTGTTTCCCATGAAGGTGCAGCCGGCGACAGCGATTCGTAAGAATGCGCCGAAGCGGCGCGAGTTGCCGCGCTGGATGACGGAGGGCAAGGTGAAACCGGCGGCATTAACGGCGTTCACGCGGCAGTTGACGACGTTGGTGGATGTGGGGATGCCGCTGTTGCGCGGGTTAAAGCTGTTGCGGGAGCAGGAGGAGAACCGGACGTTGAAACGGATCATCGGCGAGGTGGCGCAACGGGTGGAGACGGGCGGGGCGCTGTCGGAGGCGCTGTCGTCGCATCCGAAAGTATTCACGCCGTTGTATGTGAACATGGTGAAGGCGGGCGAGGCGGGCGGCGTGCTGGAACTGGTGCTGCGGCGGCAGGCGGAGTTCATGGAGAAGGCGCAGAAGATCAAGGGGAAGGTGAAAGCGGCGATGTTTTATCCGATCGCAGTGATGCTGGTGGCGGCGGCGATCATGATGTTGTTGATGGTTTATATCATTCCCAAGTTCAAGGAGGTTTTTGAAGGGCTGATGAACGGAAGGCCGTTGCCGGCCTTCACGCTGGCGGTGATGAAGGTGAGCGATATTTTCAAAAGCCATTTTGTGGCCCTGCTGGCGGTGACGGCGCTGGTGGTGGTGGCGTTTCAACTGACGATCCGGACGCAGGCCGGCCGGCGGTGGTTTGACCGGCTCAAACTCGTGGTGCCGGTGCTGGGCAAGCTGACCCGCAAGATCGCGCTGGCCAGATTCGCCCGGACGCTGGGGACGTTGCTGAGCAGCGGCGTGCCGATCTTGCAGACGTTGCAGATCGTAAAATCGACCTCCGGCAATGTGATCGTGGGCGAGATGGTGGGCAAAATCCATGACAACGTGAAGGAGGGCGGAACGATGACGGATCCGCTGAAGGCGTCAGGCATCTTTCCGGGAGTCATCAGCGGGATGGTGGATGTGGGCGAGCAGACCGGCGCATTGCCGGAAATGCTGTTGCGCATCGCGGACAACAGCGATGAAGAGGTGGACAACGCAGTGACGGCGATGACGTCATTGTTGGAGCCGGCAATGATCATTTTCTTGGCGGTGGTGGTAGGGGCGATCGTGATCGCAATGTTTTTGCCGTTGATCATCCTCATGGGCGGTCAGGACTTCGGCGGCGGCGGCGGTGGAATCGGCAATTGACCGGATCAAAGCCACTCGCCATGGAACTGCAATCAAAGCTTGTAACCTGGCGGCCAGAGGTTCACTCTATCCAGCAATCACCTGTGAGCTTGCCAGCGCAAGCCATATCTGGTGTGACTGCTCAAGCCCAAGTCGGTTTGAACATTTTAGGGTGGGGACTCGTAAAAGCCGGACCAAGCGATTGGTTCGGTTTTTTATTTGGCGGGCAGGAGATAAAAAGGCCCGCACATCTTCTGACAATGTGCGGGCCACGGATTTTCACCCCTCAGGGTTGGTGCGCGCAAAGCATATAGGCTTCAAACCATTTGAACATCGCATAAAGTGTTGAGTGCGCGGAACATGAAAATAAGCGTGACCGGACGGGATTGGGCTTTGCTTATGGCGGTGCGGCTGCATTACCTTCCCCATCATGGAGCAACAACATCTGGAGGAACCGATCAGCCAGTTCGCGAGCCGGGATTTTACCGCGCTGGCGCAGGATCTCACGGTGGCCGGCGCCCTGACGCAGATCCGCGAACGCGGGGTGGCGCAGCAGGTAATCTATTTTTATGTGGTGGATGCGGAGCAACGGCTGGCGGGCGTGGTGCCGACGCGGCGGTTGCTGGCGGCGGCCCCGGAGGCGCGACTGGGCGATATCATGATCAACCGCGTGGTGACGATTCCCGAAACGGCGACGGTGCTGGAGGCGTGCGAGATGTTTCTGCTGCACAAGTTTCTGGCGTTCCCGGTGGTGACGCCGGAGCGGCGGATGACGGGCGTGGTGAACGTGGGCCTGTTCACAGAGGAAGCGTTAGAACTTTCCGAGCGATCGCACTTGGACGATGTGTTCGAGCGGATTGGCTTCCAAGTGGCGGAGGTGCAGAGCGCCTCGCCGGTGAAGGCGTTCCGGCTGCGGTTTCCGTGGTTGCTGGCGACGCTCGGCGGCGGGATCTGTTGCGCGCTGCTGGCGGGGCTTTACGAAGCGACGCTGGCGACGAGCATCATCCTCGCGTTCTTTCTCGCGATGGTGCTGGGCTTGAGCGAGAGCGTGAGCGCGCAATCGGTGACGGTGACGGCGGAGGCGTTGAACAAATTGACGCCGGACCGGAAGTGGCTGCTGCGGGCGTTGCGGAAGGAGTTTTTCACGGCTTTGATGCTGGGCGGCGCATGCGGAACAATCGTGTGCGTGGTGGCGTGGATGCATGCGCTGCCGGCGATGGTCATCGGCGGGAGCATCGCCATCTCGATGGTGGTATCGTGCCTCATAGGGTTGACGGTTCCGGCGATTTTACACCGGTTCAAGCTGGATCCGAAGATCGCGGCCGGCCCGGTGAGTTTGGCGGCGGCGGACATCTTCACGCTGCTGGTCTATCTCAACCTCGCGACGTTTGTGCTTTGAATCAAAGGCGGAAACGGGAGCGCAGTTCATATAACAAAGCGCTTTCCCAGGAAGTGACGTGAGCGTCGCAGTTGATGATCATTTCCACGGCGGCATAGACGAGTTTGTGCTGGTCGCGACTGGTAAAGGCTTCCGAAAGGGCGACGGCCTGCTGGCGGGCGGTTTGGAGGGATTGGACGTGCGGACGCATCCGCGTCACGGCGGCATCGAATTCGCGATGGCGGTCGCTTTCCTCCGTAAAGCCCATGGCGACGAGCAACGACTGCAAGTGCTCGTCTTCAAACGTGGTGAGATGTCCATCTGCATACATCGCCAAAATCAAAAGGTCGAAGAGCGCCTGTCGCTGGGGCGGGGTGAAACCGGAAACATCCATGTCCATGAGATCATGATGCGGGAGTTTTTAACGAATGACAATGCCACCAGCGGACTGATTTCATAATTTCAAAACGCGGGTTGCCCTTCCATTTTGCCATTGCCTAAAATTCTGCCAACCCTACGCTGCTGGGCATCATGCCTGAGCCCATGTCCCATCCCCGCGATCCGTTACACGGCATCACGTTGGAAACCATCCTCAATACCTTGGTGCAGCGGCATGGCTGGGGCGAAATGGGACGGCGCATTCCCATCCGCTGCTTTCAATTTAATCCCACCGTGAAATCCAGCCTCACCTTCCTGAGGAAAACGCCGTGGGCGCGGAAAAAGGTGGAAGACTGGTTCATCGGGGAATTGGAGCCACCGCAAACGCAAGCGACCTGATCAAATGGCGGCGACGCCCGCCATCGCCCGGCCGGCGATGAAGCCGGTGGTCCAAGCCGCTTGAAAATTGAAGCCGCCGGTGATGCCGTCGATGTCCAGCAACTCACCGGCGAAGAACAATCCGGGGCAGCATTTGCTTTCCATGGCCTTAAAATCCACCTCGGCCAATTTCACGCCGCCGCAGGTGACGAATTCGTCCTTGTTCAGGCTTTTTCCGGTCACGGCAAATTCCGTTCGCGTGAGTTGCTGTACCAGTGCTTGCATCTGCGCCCGTGTAAGCCCCGCCCAGCGGGTTTCGCGGGCAATGCCGGCAGCCAACACAAGTTGTTCCCACAAGCGCGCGGTCAGCGGATGCAGCGGAACATTGACCAGCAATTTGGCGCCGGTATTTTCACGGCGCGCTTGAAATTCCGAGATGATTTTTTCCGGGTTTGATTCCGGCAGCCAGTTCACCAGCAGAGGAAATTTGTAGCCGATGTCATGCAACGTCCGCGCGCCCCACGCGGACATCTTCAAAACGGCGGGGCCGCTCAAGCCCCAATGCGTGACAAGCAACGGCCCGCGTTCGCGCAACTTCGCGACAGGCACGGAGACTTCCGCCAACTCCAGAGAAACGCCCGCGAGCGAGCGCAGCCAGGGCGATTCGATCTGGAAAGTGAAAAGCGAAGGCACCGGGGCAACCAAGGTATGCCCCAGCGATGCCGCGAGTTGTCCGGCGACAGCGGCGCGACAACCACCAGTCGCCAGCAACAGTTTATTGCAGTTAATCTTTTCACCAGCCGTGCCCGCCAGCGTCAGTTCAAACGTTCCATTCGCCAGTTTTGAAGCTGATTCCACGGCGCAGTTCATCCGAAATTTCACGCCCGCTTTTTCCGCCGCGTCCGTCAGGCAATGAATGATTGTTTCCGAAGAATCGGTCGTGGGGAACATCCGGCCATCGCGCTCAGTTTTAAGTTTCACACCGCGCGCCTCGAACCATGCCACGGTGTCACGGGCGGAAAATTTTTGGAACGGCGAAAGCAGCGCCCGTTCGCCGCGCGGATAGCGCGTGGCAAAATCGCGCGTTTCGAAACAGGCATGCGTCACGTTGCAGCGCCCGCCGCCGGAGATGCGCACCTTCTCCAGCACGCGGGAGGTTTTTTCGAGGATGGTCACATCCGCACCCTGCTCCGCCGCCGCAATGGCCGCGAAGAATCCGGCCGCGCCGCCGCCGACCACGATGTTTTTTGAAGTCATGGTTTAGCGGCGAAACAAGCCATCGGTCAATCCGTAGGCGATGGCGTATGCAATGAAGATGGCGATGCCGCCGGCCACGCCCGTCGCCACGGCCGAGAAAACATTTCCGCGCCGAAACTTCAGGACCAGCCACGCAAATGCCACGGCGATGATAAATTCCCCGACGATGATGTAATACGGCGTGCCCGAGATCATCCGGCAGCCATTATATTTCCACCAATGGATGCGCCGCGCCATTTCTTCATAATAGGGGATGTTCGTCGCGCCCAATACACCGATGATGACCAGGCCAAATCGCCCGAAATGTTCCTGCAAACGCAGACCGAGATACCCAAACTGCACGGCGACAACTTCCCAGGCGAACGGCATCCACAACGGCGAACGCCACAGCATCGGGCCGCCGCCGATGGAATAGTCCAGCGTGCGCGTGTAATCCACCAACCAGGCATCCGCCGCCAGCTCCGTGAAACCTGCGACGAGGCCGAAAATCATGAAGCGCGTGAGCAAGCCGTCGCGATGCAGGATGACGAAGCCGAGCAAGATCAGGTTGTCGATCAGATTGAGTGCCAGACCGGTCTTCCAGTCGGACCAGCGGGCAAAGGTCAGCAACGCAACGACGACAACATTGATGATGATCGTGGCGATGACGACGCGCAGCCGTTTCGGTTCGAGCGGATCGAGCGAAAGGCTGCCAATCGGTTTAAGCTTCAGCATTGAAAAACCTTTAGCAAATTCGCGACGTCATCACACGAAGATTTTGAACCAGGTTCAATTCTCAAGATTGCGTTGCCGGTCAAAAAGCAATTATGCTCCCGCCGATGAACACATTTGTCCGCCTGCAAACAGCGTGCCGCCAAGTTGAACCATTGTGAGCGAAGAGCCTGTCATTCCCGTGCCACACAAACGCCGCGTGCGATATAGCGGGAAGAATCCGCGCCGTTTTGAGGACAAATACAAGGAGCATGGCGGCGATGCCGCCACCATCGCCAAGGTCATCGCCTCCGGCAAAACGCCCATCGGCACGCACCGTCCCATCATGGTCGCGGAAATCCTGGAAGTGCTCGCGCCCAAGGCCGGCGACATCGCGGCGGATTGCACATTGGGTTACGGCGGTCACGCGCAGGAGATTCTCGCCCGTATTTCTTCCGGTGGAAAATTGCTGGGACTGGATGCTGATCCGTTACAGTTGCCCAAGACCGAGGCGCGCTTGCGGGCGCTGGGTTTTGATGAAACAGTTTTCACCGCCCATCGCAGTAATTTCGCCGGCCTGCCGCAAGTGCTGGCAGCGCAAAATATTTCCGGAGCCGATATCATTCTCGCCGATTTGGGCGTCTCCTCAATGCAGATCGACGACCCGGCGCGCGGCTTCTCCGTGAAGCATGACGGCCCGCTCGATATGCGGATGAACCCGCAACGCAGCCAGCCCGCCGCCGCCCTGTTGCAGAAAGTCAAGCCATCGGCACTGGCCGAAATGCTCGCTGATTTTTCAGACGAACCCCACGCCGCCACACTCGCCCCCGCCCTTGCGGGAAAAAATTTTACCACGACTCGCGAACTGGGCGACGCCATCCGCGCCGCGCTGCCACGCTTGGGCAAAGACGAATCCGACCTCACCGTGCGCCGCGTGTTTCAGGCGTTGCGCATCGCGGTGAATGATGAATTCTCCGCGCTCGAAACCCTGCTGCGAAATCTGCCTGCCTGTTTGAAACCCGGTGGCCGCGTGGCGGTGCTCACCTTTCATTCCGGCGAAGATCGCCGCGTTAAGAAAGGCTTTGAGGCCGGCCTGCGCGATGGTCTTTACGCCGATATCGCACACGAAGTCATGCGGCCCACGGCGGAAGAACGCAATTCCAACTCCCGTTCCGCCCCGGCAAAATTGCGCTGGGCCAAACGCGCAACCTAGCGCATTTCTTCCAGCGCATCCGCCACGGCGGATTCAATTTTTCGCGGTCCGTCACCGCGTAAACGCGCATCCAGATCTTCGAGCCGCCGGATCAGGTCCACCACTTCTTTCCGCGCATACGGCCCGCCCGCCGCCTCGCAAAAATGCGTGCGACACGCAAACGGCCGGTCCGCGTAGATCATGCAATGCCCGGTCGGCCGCTTGAGCATCGGGCACGCCCCGTCCTCCGCCTCCGGCAACTCCTTGCGCCCCGTGGCCCGAAACGCTTTCGCCGCCAGCAGCGCCTCGCCCTTCGTCAGGTGCGGTGTCTGGCTGGTAATTTGAAACCGGCAACACTCCGTTCGCGCGATACAATTTCGCTGCACTGGGCGCCGGGCCAGTTCCTGATAGACCGCCCGCACCTCGGCAATTGCAGTGGAAAGATTTTCGCCGCCCATAACCGTCTGGATCAGTTCAGTCTTGATCCACCGTGATGCCAAAAACATCCCCCACCGCCCGCTCACGGCCATCGGTAGGCTCGTTCAAAATCTTCAGCTTTCCCGCCTCGCGGACAGCCATCACCGAACTGCCGCCACCATCGAGGTTCAACGCCTGCCGGCAACCCAGCCGCAACATCTCCGCCGCCTCTTCATCGTAGGTCATGCCGATGGCCACGCCTGGTTTGCGCCCGTCCACCAGCATGATGATCAGCTTGTTGCCCGCCGCATTCAACCCCGCCAAAGTACGCGGATGACGCGGCTTGTCGTTATGCGTCACCACGGCGCCATCCTTGATCAGGATCACATTGCCCGCGATCACTTGCCAATCATCCGCCGCCGGCTCTTTCAATTTTTCGATCGTCACCGAACGGTCCTTGTGGATCACCAACGCCGGACGCGCATTGGAAGACACCGCCCACGTCTCACCATCCGTCATCGCCGGCCCCAGCACAGAAGCCCATTGATCCGCGCGATAACCGGAGTTGGTTCCTTCCGCGTCTTTGACGTGCTTGGCGGTAAAAAAATCTCCGTTGATGACAAAATCAAACTTCTCCCGCGCCGCGATCTTCGTCGGCTGCAACAACGTCGTCTGCCACTCGCCCGCGCCATCGGGATCGGCACCGCCGCGCGAGACGCGCAGATGCAGCTTGGGATTCTTCAAGTCCACCATCGCCACGAACAGATGCGTCGGCGGATTTGTGCGCGTCTCGGAGAAGATCGAGATGCCCGGCAAAACCTCGTTGGTGGCCGATATTTCGCCACGGGCGGCAATGCCAAAAAACAGCACCGCGAAAACAGATAGCAAGCCTGAAAAATATTTCATGGCCGCAGCTTGCCCAATCCGGCATCCGTTTTCAATATTCCAAACGACTGCCTTCATTGGTGCTTTTTATGACTCTTCTTTGGCCCACATCTTGATGTTGCGATAGCGCACCTCCGAGCGGGCGCTGTCCTTTCGCGAATAAACCCCGCACTTGAAATAATACTCGCGCGGCCCGCGGCTGTTGTACGTGCCGGCCAGCACGTTGTCCACGTAGATGCGGATCTTGCCGCCCTCCGCCGTGTCATCCGTCATCTTGAGGTTCCACCAGTTGCCGATGGCGTTGGTCCGGATCACCTCATGATTGCCGGCCGTCACCGTCCCGTCCGGATGCGCGATGATCATCGTGACGGGCCCATGCGCCGCATCGAACACCTGTGCGATACACGCAAAAGTTCCGGGGCTGATGTTCACATCGCCATCAAACATCCGCTCGCCCGCGCCGAACGTCTCCAGCCGCATCTCCGTGCGCGCGGTCGTCTTGTTCGGCGGCGGCGCGTGCGGCTTGTCGGTGAAATAGACCCAAAAATGATGCGTGTCATTTGTCGCATCAAAATCATAACGGTCCGCCGTCTTCAGATCATACGGATGCTGTATCTCAAACTTGAACGGCACTGCCTTCCAGCCGTTCGTCACATTGACAACGGCGTTCGTCTCCGCGCCGCTGGCTGAGCCGGTCAAAAAAAGTCCGGCCGCAAAAATAATTCCCGCAAGTGCGAGGTGACGTATTTTCATTTTCAATTGGTTGGATAATAATTTTTCACCGGTTGCACCACCACGCGCGCCGGCCCCTCCTTCGGCAGACATGCCGTGAAGAGCGCGATCGCTTCGCCCTTCTCATTCGTATAGATGAACGGCCGCTCACGGCGGCTGAACGTCTCGCTCGTGCCGTCATCATACGGAACCGTCTTCGTGAACACCGGCTCCTTGCTCATCAATTGAAAATGCAACCCGTCCTTGGAAAAATACTGCGCCCCGCCCTTCGCCAGGCCCGTCGCCCTTCCCTTCCAATCATTGAGCAGCACGTTGTATTCACTGTTCGCCCACCAGATCGTCGGGTCTTCCAGTTCACAATTATTTTCCAGCAGGTTGTCGCCGTTCGACACGATGGCATAAGGCCCCGCGTAACTCGGCGCCGTGAAAGCCACGCCCCGGTTCACCTCATGGCTGTCCTTCAAGCGGCTAAAAACATAGATGCTCTGGTCCGGCTTCACGAGGATGGCCGGGTTGCTCGCCTTCATCACCGGTTTGTCCAGACGCGTCCACGGACCGGTCACGGCATCGGCAACCGCATAGCCCGTCTGGTTCGCCGAGTTGATGTAGTACAGCACGAATTTTCCACCCGCCTTCACGATCTTCACGTTATGAACGCGCGAGTTATCCCAGTTGTTCGTCCGCTTTTGCAGCACGACTTCTTGAAACGTGTAAGGCCCGTAAAGATTCGGCGACGTCGCACGCACGCATTCCGAATATTTGGTCCACCCACCCAGACCGTATTCCGCCGGCCAGCGCGAAGCGAACATGTGATACGTATCCCCCACCATGATCACCGAGGAACACCACAGGATGTAGCCATCCATCGCAAACCCGCCGCTCTTGGACGCCGGCAACAGGCAATCCTTCAGGCTGCGCGTTTCAGCCTTTGTCCCCGCCGCCACCGGCTCTGCGGAAATCGTGTGGAACGTCATTTGCAGCACGATGGCGGCTGCCACCAAAAATCGAGATTTCATAGGAATGATGCGCCAATGGTGCGACCGGCCTTGCGCGAAGTCACTTGAACAAACGTTCACCCACCCCGCCCTCCTACATTTTTTCCGTTGGTATTTCATGGGATATCACAGGTAATTGCTGGTTGCTCCCTATCGTCCTCGTCCGTGCTACCAGGGAGCGCCGGCGGCTCGCCCGCAAGGCCCGCAAGTTGCCTCGTCTCCAGCCGCAGCCGCCGACGCAGGTCGGCTCCGGCTTCCACCTCATTCCCCCGGCTGTGTTTATCTGTGTCCATCTGCGGTTATATATTTTAGGCCGGTTTAACCCCGATTAGGTTGGAAACTGATCCGCCTTTATTTGGTTTAATTTGGTTTAATTTTTCCGTTTTCATTGGCTTTTTTGCAGTTTCCGGGCGCCGGTTTCGCCGCCGTTTTAATCCGTCCATATCGGTGTTCATCCGTGGTTGTAATTCCGTACGCCTCATATTTTTTTAAAAAGCAGGTTGAAACGGGTTGAATTCGGTTGAAACGGGTTTAAACCGGTGGTGGAGTAAGTTGCAAAAATCGTAATTCGCCCATCGTAAAATCCCCGCCGGACTTTTTTGGTCCAACAAAGCCCAACCAGGCCCAACGGTCCCTGACACCCAATTTTTCATTCTTAATTCTTCCTTTGTTTTTCTATGGCCGGATTTAAGCGGATTTCGCCGGATAAACTGACAGCGACCAAATGGGCGGCGGCACCCGACCTGCCCGCCGCCACCGGCCAAAGCTCCGCCCCGCACCTCCGTGTCCTCTGTGCCCCCTGTGGGAGGCCTCTTCCGCTCTGCTGTTGGCAGTTCCATCTCTTCATTAAATCACAGGTTCCTGAAACCTGAATTCGTGTGGAGAATGTAACTGGCAGATTTATGCCATTTATTTTCAAAAATCCTGAGTGGGAAGGGGGTCGGACCCGAAAAATTCCTAAAAAATCATAATCGCCCCGTGACTATTGGCGATAACTGATGTATGAAAAATCAGGCCGCTGGCATTTTATGCAGATTTGCCAATGAAATCGAGATTTTTAAAAAAAATGAAAAAGAGCGTTTCAAACCCGAATAGCTCCCGACCTACACCGATCAACCAGGAAAAAACTGCCGCCTGCGGAACCGCGCTCGCGGTATTTCTGCCATCCCACCGTCAATTTTTATTTCTATGTCCGTCGTCCATTTCTCGGCGCAGATATATACATCCCATTCGATCTTGAATTTCCACTCGGCATTGACCACCTGCTTCAAGCGCCTCGGGAGAGGCTGGATGCCCGGCTGGTCTGCCGGCAGAAATAACTGTAAGACTTTAAAGGGACCTAGCCATGAAAGTTATATGCACAAATTTTCGAAACCCGGGAAAGTGTCGCCTAATATTTTTTAAAAAATCTTCACCGACGCGCTTGACGAGCGGAAAACTTTTGATAAATTGTCCGCAGCTGATGTGGGCGTGAGTGATAGTTGATCGTTTCCGAGATAGAGCAGTCAGTTGCTAGTTGAAGTTCAGTTGACCGGTCGTCCCCTAGACAGTCAGTTAGTAGATGCGCCCACATCAGCTACTCTTTTTCTTTCAGTTTCATTTACCCATTCAGCTCGCACCCAAGACGTACGTTTTCGTCGCCCCTTAAAATGGCGCGAGGGCGTAAAGAGCAGCTTGCCACGATCAAATAGCAGGCGATCTGAAAATTGAAAACTTGAACAGGATTAACGGTATTTCTGCACATTGAATGGGGTGAAAACCTCATGGCGTAAGCAGCGGCGTTACCCGCTGATTCATTAACTCGCTCAAACCCGGTCCAAACAATTCCTGACCGTTTCGGTCAGCTTGACCGCCTGAAACGGCTTGCTCAGAAAATTTACCCCATCTTTTAACGGAAAATCTTTGCCCACCACCTCCGCGCTGTAACCGCTCATATAGATGACTTTCATCTGGGGGTCTTCCTGCAAGATGCGCTGGGCGAGATCTTTGCCCGTCATGCCCTCAGGCATCACCAAGTCGGTCAGCAACAGGCGGATTTCATCGCGGTTTTGTTTCCAGACTTCCAACGCTTTGACACCGGTGGACGCTTCCAAAATCCGATAGCCCAGCCGGACGAGGGCGATCCGCACGGCATCTCGCAGTTTGGGATCATCCTCCGCCAGCAAGATTGTCTCTTGGCCGCCCCGCATCGCCACCTGCGCCCCGGCCGCCAACTTTTTGATCCCGTTTTTGGCCAGGCGCGGAAGATATACTTTGAACGTCGTCCCATGGTTCAACTCGCTATACACGTTAATCCAGCCCTGATGCTGTTGCACGATGCCGAACACTGTCGCCAGCCCCAGGCCGGTGCCCTTGCCCACTTCCTTGGTCGTGAAAAACGGTTCAAAAATTTTCGCGATGATTTCCGGCGGAATGCCGCACCCGCTGTCGCTCACGCTCAAACGTACAAACGAACCGGGCCGGATCTGTGCGGATTGTGCGGCGGCGAATTCGTCAAACTCCACCCCGGCGGTTTCGATGATGAGTTGCCCGCCGTTGGGCATCGCGTCGCGTGCGTTCACCACCAAATTCAGCAGCACTTGGTCCACCATGCCCGCATCCGCATGGATGAACATCGGCTGCGAGGGCAGTTTGAGTTGCATCCGCACGTTTTCACCCAGGATGCGGTTCAGCATCTTGATCGTGTTGGCGATGGATTCGTTCAGGTCCAGATCACGCGGCTGGAACACTTCCCGGCGGCTGAAGAGCAGCAGTTGGCGGGTCAGCGACGCGGCGCTTTGCACCGTGTTGATGATCTCTTCGGCATACCCCGCCTGTTCCTCGGTGATGGTGTCGGTGAATTTCAGCAGATCCGCCTGCATCTGGATGACCGCCAAAATATTGTTGAAATCATGCGCCACGCCCCCGGCGAGCTGGCCGATGCCTTCCATCTTTTGCGCCTGAAGGTATTGCGCCTCCAATTTCCGGCTGTCCGTGATGTCGCGAAAAGCCCAGATCCGCCCGTAATAGTTCCCCGCTTGGTCCCGGACGGGCGATGAGTACCGGTCCAGAATGGTTCCCCTGACGAGTTCGACCTCATCCCGGCCGATCTCATCCGGATGCGCGTACAGATATTGTACCCGTTCGAGAAACTGTTCCGGATTTTTTATCTGATCAACGACATATCGCAACATCCGCGTATCGTCATTGTCTTGGGCGACTTCTTCAGGAATATGAAATATGTCCATCATCCGCTGGTTTTGCAGGATCCGCTTGCCCTGACCGTCCACTACCAGGATGCCGTCGGCCGAGGAACTGACCTGGGCTTCCAAAAAGGCGGTTTTCCAGCGCAGTTCTTCCTCCCCGCGCTTGCGCGTGGTGATGTCGCGGATGATCGCCAGCAGGTTGCCGTCGGGCATCGCGGCCGCAATCGTGTCCACGGCCAGAACCGAACCGTCCTTGCGCCGGAATTGCCATTCCCGTTGATAGGCCGATTTATTGTTGATCACCTCCAGCGCCTGTCCGATGTGCGGAATTTCCGCCGGGGTGACGATGTCTGTCGCGTTCAGCCCGATAAATTCTTCGCGGGCATAGCCGAGCATCCGGCACATGCTCGCATTGACGTCCAGGTAGTAACCTTTGGGGTCGACGATGACGATACCATCCGGCGCGCAGTCGAACAGTGTGTGGTAGCGCCCCTCGCTCTTCCGCATGTTCTCCGCGGCCAGCTTTTCATCTTGCAGCACGCTTAACAGCGCGCGGCGCGATTTCTGGCCCAACGCCAAAAGCCGGTCGGCTTCCGCTTTGCTTGTTTTTAATTCTTCAAATTGCTGGCGCAGCCGGGTTTCGATCCGCTCACGCTCCGCCGCCTCTTTTGCCAGTTCACCGTCTTTTTTTCTCAGTTCCAGCAGCAGGACGACGTGCCGGCTCAGGGCGCGGAGGGCCGCCAGTTGTTCGTCCGTCAGCTTGCGCGGGTTGCGATCCATCACGCACAGCGCCCCCAATGCATGGCCTCCGGGGGTGACCAGCGGCGCCCCGGCATAGAAACGGATATGCGGATCGGCGGTCACCAGCGGGCTGGCCACAAAACGGGGATCGGCCTGCGCATCCCGCACTTCCATTACTTCGTCCTTGTGCAGGATCGTATGCGTGCAAAAGGAGATGTCCCGCGGCGTCTCGGTCGCGCTCACGCCCACCTTGGACTTGAACCATTGCCGCGATTTGTCAACAAGTGTGACCAGCGCCATGGGCGTTCCGCAGATGTGCGCCGCCAGCCGGGTGAGGTCGTCAAACGACTGTTCGGAAAGCGTATCCAATACGTCATATTCACGCAGCGTTTCCAGCCGCTGCGCTTCATCGGGTGGCAGGGGAGTTTTCATGGTGTTTCCAGACCGGCATACCGTGGCGGCTGGCTGTGCCGTGCCTGCACTTCATTGACCTCGCGCTTTAATTCGATGATGCGGTCTTCTCGGTCCAGCATGGCATCGTGCCAGGCTTGCAGTTCCTGTAATTGTTTTTTGATCTCTTCCTCCGCCCGCTCGCGTTCGTCGCGCAACCGCTTCTGTTCCAGCGCCTGTTCCACGGCCGGCCCCAGGCGTGCAATCCGGTCCTTCAGCAGATAATCGTTCGCCCCGTGTTTCATGGCTTCCACCGCCACATCTTCCCCGACCGTGCCGGAGATCAGGATGAACGGGATGTTCAATCCCCGCTCCCGCAAAAGCCTCGCCGCCTCCAGTCCGTTGAACTGCGGCATGCAATAATCAGAGAGGATGATGTCCGGCGATTTGTCCAGTTCCGTCAGAAAATCCGCTTCCGTTTGCACCCGCGTCCACTGCGGGTCAAAACCCGCGCGTTGCAATTCACGCACGACCATCTCCGCGTCTTTGACACGATCTTCCAGGATGAGAACTTTTATCGTTTTGCTCATGGGCTATTTTGGCTCTTGGTTGACCAACAGCCAGTAATGGCCCAGCTCGGCCACGGCGGCGGAGAAGCCCTCAAAATCCATCGGCTTCACGACGTAGCTGTTGACTCCCAGCTTGTAACTCTCGATCACATCCCGCTCCTCGCGTGAGGAGGTCATCACCACCACCGGGATCAGCCGCGTGCGTTCATCGCTGCGCATGGCGCGCAGCACTTCCAGGCCGTCCACTTTCGGCAGTTTCAGGTCCAGCAGCACGACCTTTGGCGGTTTGCCGGCATCGCGGCCCGCATGGGTGCCTTCGCCAAAGAGCCAGTCCAGCGCCTCTTGGCCATCCTTGACGTGAACGATGCTGTTGGCCAGGTTGCGTTTGCGCAAGGTGCGCAAGGTCATCTCTGCATCCCGCGCGTTGTCCTCGACCAGTAAAACTTCAACCTCTGTATAATTGCTCATGTTCTGAATCCTTTGTTATCGGCCGTTATCGGCAGTGTGAAATAGAAAGTTGCCCCTTGGTTGGGCTTCGCCTCCGCCCAAACCTTGCCCCCATGCCGTTGAATGACGCGCTGAACCAGCGCCAACCCCACGCCCGTGCCTTCAAATTCGTCCTCGCTATGCAGCCGCTGGAAGACCCCAAACAGTTTGTGGCCGTATTTCTCATCAAAACCGACGCCATTGTCCTTTACGAAATAAACAGTTACCGCCTCGCCGTTCCGGCTGCCTACTTCGATCAACGGGGCTGGCTGATGGCGGGTGAACTTGATGGCGTTGCTGAGGAGATTGACAAAGACTTGGCGCAACATCCCCAGATCGCCCTGCGTCGGTGGCAGCGGCTTCAATTCAAAGCGCGGTACCGGTCCCGTCTCGGTCAGGTTCTCAAATACGGAGCGCGCCAGGGCGGTGGTGTCGATCTCCGCCTTGGCCATGTGCGCCCGGCCCAGCCGTGAGAACGTCAGCAAGTCGTCAATCAACCGCCCCATGCGCTTGGCTTCGCTGCTCACCACCCCCAGCAGGCGGTTGCCCTCCGCGTCCAATTGGCCCGCACAATCTTCCTGCAACATCTGGATGTAACCGTCCACGCCCCGCAACGGGGCCCGCAGGTCGTGGGAGACGGAATAGCTGAACGCCTCGAGTTCCTTGTTGGCCGCTTCCAGTTGTGCTGTGCGTTCAGTGACCCGCTGTTCCAGTTCAGTGTTCAACTGCTGGATTTTTTCCTCGACCTGCTTCAGGTCTTCCACGTCCGTATTGGTGCCGCACCATTGCACCACCCGTCCCGCCGGATCTTTCACCGGTTGCGCCCGCGTCAGGAAGGCTCGGAACTTTCCATCTGCGCCCCGCAACGGAAACTCCATCTCGAACGGTTTTCCCGCCCCGATCGCCGTCGTCCATCCGGCCATGACTTTCGGCAACACCGCCGGATCATGGACGTTTTGCCAGCCCCAGCCCTCCATTTGTGCCGGTGTCGTGCCGGTGTAGTCAAACCATCGCCGGTTGTACCAAAAAATAAATCCATCCGCGCGGGCGATCCACGCCAGTTGGGTGATCGAATTCGCCATTGTCCGAAAGCGTTCTTCGCTCTCGCCCAGTGCCGCTTCCGCCTGCTTGCGTTCCGTGATGTCGAACAGGATGCCTTGCGAGCCGGTGATTTTTCCGGTGGCATCTCGGACTGCGGATTTTAATGCTTGAAAATAAAGCGCCCTGTCGCCGCAGACATGTTTTTCTTCCGCTTCAATCGGTCCGCCGGCTTGCATGATCTGCACATGGTGGCTGACACCGCTGTCGGCAAGGGCCTTGTCTGCCAGTCCTAGTTCCAGGGCGGTTTTTCCAAGATATTGTTCCGGTGTCACGCCCTTGAGACGGCAGAAAGCTGAATTCACGAAAACGTAACGGCCTCCGGCGTCTTTGCGAAAAACCCCGGCCGGCATTTGTTCCACGAGCGAGTGATAGAGCGCCTGTGCTTCTTGCAGGGCTTCCTCGCCACGTTTGCGCGCGGTGATATCCCGCGCCACCTTCGACACGCCCACGATCTTGCCGGTCGCATCCCTGATCGGTGAGGCCGTTACTGAAACATGGATCAGCCGCCCGTCCTTGGTCAGCCGCAAGGTCTCAAAATGTTGGAGGCTTTCACCGTTTTTTATTTTCCCCAAGATAAGGTTCTCATCGTCTCGTCGCTCGGCCGGAATCAACCGCATGATGGAAGTGCCCACCATCTCGCCGGCCGGATAGCCGAAAATCTTTTCCGCGCCTTGGTTCCAGCTCGTGATGACACTGTTCAAATCCTTGCCGATGATGGCGTCGTCTGAGCACTCCACGATGGCCGCCAGCCGGTTGGCGGTGATTTCACCCAGTCTTTGTTTGTCCAACGCCGCTTCCAGCTCGCTTTCCTTGCGCTGGAGTTCGGTAACGGCCTTTTCCACACGGCGGCGGGAGCGGTCCGAAAGTTCGCAGATGATGCTGATAAAGCCGCCCGCCAAAATCACTGAAACCTGCTGCCACCGTTCTTTTGTGTCAGTGATCGCAAAACTGTAGATGGGCGGCAAAAGAAAATAACTCGCGCCCAGATAAGACGTGAGCGTCGCCAGCAGGCCGGGAAACAACCCGCCCCAATAGGCGCAAAGAATGATGGGCACCGTAAAGATGATCAGCGTCGGATATTCGCCCATCCTTCCGATTCTCTCACCCAGCAGCAGGCGTCCGCCCAATGTCACCAGCGGCAGAACCAAGGCGGCAACATAGATCCACCAATGCCCGCCTTGCACCTTCTTGATGCCGGAATCCTGGTCAGCCGTCGTTTTCATGGAAAAATGCCCCGCCTTCTGTGCCAGCTCGCTGACAGCTTTGGCCGCGGGAGAAATAAGAGATGATGGCCATGCCCGCATGTTCATCCCGGGCGGC
>DASZCA010000144.1:0-10065 GCA_035943555.1 Verrucomicrobiia bacterium | reverse complement strand
CCAGAAATTTGGCGGCGGCGAACGCACGCTGAATTACATCGGTGCGGGGCAGATTTTTGGTCTCAACGAGATCGCCCACAACTGGAGCAACAAGGAGTCGGCGGTGAACATGCAATTCTCACTGCGCGCCATCGGCTACACGCATTTGCTCATCGTGCCGACGCGGGTGATGGAGGAAATCGTTCTGCCTTCGCTCCCAAAAAACGAACTGCCGCCGCCACTCGTAAAGGTGGACGATGACTTGGATTCACCGCCGCCGGAGATCGCCACGCGGGAAAAAGTCGGCGCAGAAATTTTGGAGTTTCTCACGGAGAACCGTTTTTTCAACGGCACGGCGACGATGGTGATCGATCTCGACCGTTGCACGCGCTGTGATGATTGCGTGCGCGCCTGTGCCTCGACGCATGATAATAATCCTCGCTTCCTGCGCCATGGGCCGACGGCGGGGCGGTTGATGATCGCCAACGCGTGCATGCACTGTGCGGACCCGGTCTGCATGATTGGCTGTCCTACAGGCGCAATCCATCGGGAATCGTTCGCGGGCCAGGTCGTCATCAATCCGGCGACGTGCATCGGTTGCAAATCATGTTTCACCAACTGTCCATATGATGCCATTCGCATGGTCGAGGCGCGCGATGAACGCGGAGAATTTCTGGTGGACCAGGAAATGAAACCCATCGCCAAGGCCACGAAGTGCGACCTGTGCGTGGAAAACCATGGCGGTCCATCGTGTGAACGGGCGTGCCCGCATGGCGCATTGACGCGGATGAATCTGAACAACTTGGATTCGTTGTCGAAGTGGCTGAAATTATGACCCGCTTCCGCCGCCAACTTTTTTCCGGCCTGTTCGCATTGATCGTCGCGACAGCGGGGGCGCTATGGCTGAATTCAAAATATGGCGGACTCGCCAATTATGCATATCTCACCGGCTGGGCGTTGTTGGCGGGGATGTTTGTGCTGACGATCTATAACGTCCGCAAAAAATTGCCGTTCCTGCCGTTGGGTAAGTCTGAGACATGGCTGCAAATACATATCTATCTCGGCTTTTTCACGACGCTGCTGTTTCTCATCCATCTAAAATTCCGGCTGCCGCACGGGTGGTTTGAAGTCGTGCTGGCGTGGCTGTTTGTGCTGGTGAGCGGCAGCGGCATGGCGGGGTTGTTTTTCAGCCGGGTACTGCCGCGCCGGCTGGCGACGCGCGGCGGCGAAGTGATCTTTGAAAAAATCCCTGCTTTGCGTCATGCTTTGAAAACTGAGGCGGAAGAGTTGGCGCTGGGCAAGGAGGCGAAGTCCCCGGTGATCGCCGAATTTTATGCGAAGCGCCTGGCCGCGTTTTTCTCCGGTCCAAAAAACTCGTGGCATCATCTCGTGGAATCGCGCCGCGCGGTCAACGCCTTGCTCGCCGAATTGGAAGATTCGGGACGCTTTGCCACCGGGGCGGACCGTGAAAAAATTGGAAAATTGGCGGCGCTCGTCCGCCAAAAGGATGGGCTGGATTATCATCGCGCGTTGCAATTGTCGTTGCGGTTGTGGCTGTTCGTCCATATCCCGCTGACTTACGGGCTGATGGCTTTCACGATTTTGCATGTGGTGCTGGTGTTCGGGTTCTCGGGAGGGGCGCGATGAGCGAGCAGCTGCCAGCGCCCGATTTTGACGCGCAAAATTATGCGCGACCGAACCAAAACTGGATATGCGGTCACGCCTGTCACGGCAACGCCTGCCGGCCCGGGCCGGATGCGAAAGGCCGGTGCCGTGCGACCAGCGAGTGCAAGCCGGTATTGGAATTGAAACCCGGCGAAACAAAGGGCCGCTGGAAATGCACGCGCACCGGGGGCGCGTGCGAAGCCGGGCCGCTGCCGGACGGCAGCTGCTGCCGGCCGATCGCGAAATGTTCGCCGGTGCCGACGTTACGCTGGTGGCGTGGACGCCTGACACTGGCGGTGCTGGCCGCATCGTGCGCGGTGCTGCTGGTGGTGCTGGGCAATCCGCCATGGCGAAATAATTTTATCAGTCCGGGTGAAATTTCGCAGCCGCACTCGGGCTCGGAATTCGCGGCGCTGGCGCAGACGAATCATCTGAACCAAAGCTGTGGTGCCTGCCATGCGGCCGGCAATACCGGACTGGGCGGCATGTTGACTGCGGCCTTGCACGCCCATCCGGGCATCTTGGATCTAAAAAAACTGGCGGCTGCCCACGCGGCCACGCCAACGGTGATCGACGAGTCGTGTTTGAGGTGTCACGCGGGCAGAAATATCCATCAACCCTCGGCGTCGCCGATTTCGTGTTCGTTCTGCCATATGGAACATCAAGGTAAAATGATGGCGGCGACAACGGATGCGAACTGCAATTTCTGCCACGCTGATGCGACGAAGATGGCATTGGCTACCGGGACGGGAAATGTTTCAACACCGGTGGTCCATCATTTTGCGGATGATCACCCGCAGTTCCGTTTCATCACGGAAAAAATGCGCGACCCCGATACGTTAAAGTTTGATCACCAATTGCACCTGACCGGCACGACGATTCCCACCCTGCCGGGCGGGCAAAAACTGGACTGTACGTTTTGTCATCAGGCGGATGCCTCGGGAGCGTTCATGAAGCCGGTGGCATTTGAAAGAAACTGTCGCGCATGTCATTCGCTGCAATTTGATCCAGAGACGCCGCAGTTGATGCTGCCGCACGGGAACGCGGATTTCGTCTCGGCCTACCTGCGGAGTTTGCCGAAGCAATACGCAGATCTGGCGGCGAAGGAAAACGCAGCGGATGTGAATGGTTTTGTGGCGGCGAAGCTGGCGGGATTGCGGACGCAATTCGGCAACGGCGAGAACCTCGAGCGGCGCGTTTTCTTCAGTTCAGCGACGTTCGGACCCGGGGCGCAGGTCGGGACTTTGAGCGGCGCCACGCGGGCGTTATTTCCGGGCTGCGCTTATTGCCACGAAGTAAAAGCGACGGCGGGCGGCGCGCCGAAAATCACTCTGCCGCTGCAAACAGAACACTGGCTGGCGCAGGCGAAATTCGATCACGCAAAACATCTAAACATCGCCTGCACGCAATGCCATGACGCGATCCACAGCAAGGAGACGGCCGATATTTTGCTGCCGGGGAAAGATGCGTGCGTGACGTGCCACAGCCCGCGCGGCGGCGTGGCAGATACCTGCGCGGAGTGCCATACGTACCACAAGCCGTTGCTGGCGCGCTGAATCAGAACCGCACGGAAAGATTCAAGCCGCCGCCCACATTCAGGTTGTTGTAACTCTGCACAAACAGGCCATCCGTCTGCAAAATGTCGTAGCTGATAAATGTCCGCAGTGCGATGTTCTCCGTGATCGGCAATTGCAACGCGATGCCAAAAGAATTCAGCAAATCTTGCCGGTCTTGGAGGACATGCGTGAAGGAGGAGTATTGCAGCCGGTAAAATGGCTGGAGATCGGCGTGCGTACAGAGCCACCAGTTGCCGGCGATCACCAGGCTGTGATCGGTGCGGTCGTTGTAGTCATCCGTGTTGGCCGGGAATGGATTTTGCGTCGTGGTGAAGCGATAATCACCTTCGTAACCGACGACGATGGATTTATTGTCCGCGATCTGGAAGGTGTAATGCGCGGCCCAGTGCGGGACGATTTCCCGGTAAAACTCGTTGTAATTTCCGGAATCGAGAAAGCGGCGGAAATCCGTGCCGAGGGAGAAATCCCAGTTGTGCCGGCGCCACGTCGCACCGCCGAAAACAGTCTGCACATTGAAATCGAACACGTTTATCGGCACGACCTGCGGTGTATTTTGGGGAAATGTGACGATCTGTACGTGATCATTACCCAGCATGCCGTAGGTGAACCATTGATGCTGGTAGCCGACCTCGGGCGAAAGTTGTCCGCCCAGAACATCGTAAGCGTCCGGTGCCAAGGCCACCTGGATCGTGCTGACCAAAACATCGGAACCGATCGGGTTCTTGCCCACCAGGGCGCCTTTGTCGGCGAGGAACACGTTGTCCGTATAAAATAATTGCTCGTCCGCAAAAGCACGCAGGTAATGGCGACGGCCTTTCATTTCCACCGGCGTCTGCGGGCCGACATCGCTGGTCTCACCGCTGTATAATTCGGGCGCGGCATTGGTGACGACCTCCGGCGATTGCAACGTTGAGCGAAAGCGCATGGCGTCCGCCTGCTGGCTGGCCGAGGAATTTTGCGCGCAGGCTGAACCGGCGGTGTACAGCAACCCGCCGGTGACAGTGGAGATGATGATTTTCTTCATGATGGTTCAAGCCGGATTCAGGGTGCAAAACTGAGTGTGCTGAGATTTCTGCCGCCGGCACCGCCGCCGATGGACGAAGTGGAAATGAACTGATACTGGTCCTTGGTCAGGGGCGTGCTGCTGGCGGTCTGATAGCTGCCGTGATCGACGGCGTTGAGGCCGTTGCCGGTGGCTTCTCCCGTGTCTGTGGTGCCACCGGTGGCGATCAGGCTCTTTTGCTTTTTGATGGCGGAATCGATGAGCGGTGCCGATGCCAGCGGATGATCAAATCCTTTCACGAGCAAGGAACCCGCCACCAAGCGGTCCAGGTTGATGTTGATGATCTTGCTGAACTGCGTTCCGCCCGGCAGCACATAAATCATCTGGCCGGCCTTCAGCGTCACCGATTTGCCTTTCGACGAAGTAACCTTGCCCTTGCCTTCCAGCAGGATGACTTTGAATCCGCCGTCGGCCGTGGCCGAAACTGTCAGTGTCGTTCCCAGAACCGCCGCCGAGGCGCCGCCAGATTTGATGGTGCCACCGCCAAGGCCCTTGGGCGCGTGGAAAAGCAGGTTGCCCTGTTCAAGGTTCAAAGTACGGCCGCTGTCGGAAAAGGAGAAAACGGTGTTCGCACCGACACGGGTGACGGTGTTGTCCGGCGCGGTGAGTTCAGCGCGCGAGTCCGGACCGGTGCGGACACGGTCTGGGGCCTTCAAGATATCTTGCAATTTCGCCGCCGTGGGATTGCCGGCGGTGGAAAGCGTATTTACATCATGGATGATCTCGGTGAACGTGCTTTCCGTGAGCGGCGCGGCCACGGCAGAAAGATTGGCCAGCACGAGCGCCGCGCAAATAAGAAGATTTGTTTTCATAGGGGAAGGCGACTAATTTCAAAGCAGTTTTACGCCAGTCGCAAACCATTGTCAAATCCCCCATGCCACGAATAAAATCCGGCCGCGCCGAACAGTCCCGCGCCCTGCGGCTGGCGGGGCTGTGCCTGGTCGTGACGCTGGCGGTACTGGCGCTGGATTTCCTCGCGCCAGCTTGGTTGCGTTCCCCATTTACGGACGCAGATAATTACGTCGGTGACCTCTTCGCCCGCCACGGACGCTACACACCGGCTAATACTAATCTCGTACTGATCGGCATTGACCGGCCCAGTTATGATGACGTGTTCATCACTGACGAAGATAAAAAGGATCCCGTTCTGGCCGCGTTGCGTGAACGCTTTCCTTGGTCCCGCAAAGTCTGGGCCGCCGCCATCACACGACTGGCCGATGCGGGGGTCAAGGTGATCGCCGTCGATCTCGTGTTCGCCGCCGATGCGGATGGTGATGATGAGCTAAGGGCCGCGCTCGATAAATACAAAGACCAAGTGGTCATCGGAGCGAATTACACTTTGGACGAAACGGACCGGGGTGAGCCGGGCAAGCTGACCACGCCGAACACGAAACTCATTCCCGACCTGCCCAACCAGCCCGCGGCGCTGGATTCGCGCATCGGGTTCATCAACATCTGGCTGGATCCGGACGATGTCTTCCGGCGTTCCCGTTTTCGCGCCACCAACCACGAGTTGTTTGACGTCGTCAATACCGCGCCGGACACGGTGTTGAATTCCTTCGATGCCATGGCCCTCGCAAAATTTGGCGCGGCGAACAAAATCCCCGCCATCGGCACCCGGCAAAAAATCCGTTTTACCGGGCCGCCGGGAACCTGGCCGGTGATTCCATTGGGAGATGTGCTGACCCCAAAAATTTGGGAGAAGAATTTTGCCAATGGAAAGTTTTTTGCCGGCAAGCTCGTGCTGATTGGTCCGACGGCCAATATTTTTCAGGACACGCATCGCACGCCGTTTCGCGATGAGATGCCCGGGCCGGAAATCCATCTGCAGATCATCAATGCCGCGCTGCATGGTGAATTTGTGGAAGAATTGCCGCCGTTGGCGACAGGCGCGCTGGTGGCGCTGGCAGGCTTGATCGGTGCGGTGTTGTGCCAGTTGATGACCGCCCCGGTGAAACGGCTGCTGCTGATTTGCGTCATCGGTGGCGGGTTTTTTCTGGCGGCTTTCTTTTGTTTCGACCTGCCCGGCATCCTTTCGCCGGTGATCGATCCGCTGCTGGCCTTGTTCACCATCGGCATCTTTGCGCTGATCTATGACTTTGTGGTGGAACGTTTGGAGCGAATGAAACTGCGGCACACGATGGGGCTGTATTTTTCACCACGCGTGCTGGATGCGGTGTTGTCTGATCCCGGCTCCATGCAACCGCGCCGAGCGGAGGTGGTGTTGTTGCTGACGGACCTGCGTAATTCCACGCCGCTCGCCGAGATGCTGGGCCCAAAAGGGATGTTTGAACTGCTCAACAAGGTTTTTGAGGCGCAAACCGGCGCCATCATGAGCGAGGAGGGCAATCTGGAACATTTTCTCGGCGATCAATTTTTAAGTTATTGGGGGGCGCCACAAAAACAGCCGGATGCCGCCGGCCGGGCGGCGCGGGCCGCGATGAAGCTCATCCGGGCGATGGAAGACCTGCGCACCACGCTGCCGCCGGAGGTGGAAAAGATATTCGGCTATGGCGTGGCGTTGCACAGCGGCAGCGTGCTGGTGGGGAACAAGGGGTCGGCCTTGCGGCTGGATTACGGTCTGGTGGGTGACACGGTGAACGAGGCGGCCCGGGTGGAATCACTCACCAAATACTACGGCGTGAAACTGCTGGTCACGCGGGACACCTTTGCGCAGTTCAATCCGCAAGGCGCGCGCCGGTTGCTCGACCGCGTCATTGTGAAAGGCAAGAGCGAGGCGGTGGAATTGTTCGAGTGCGAAAACCCATGCACGCCAAAAGATTACGCGCTCATCTGCGAACGCTACAAGGCCGCCTATGATGAGTATTTTTTTGGCCGTTTTGCAGAAGCACACGAACAGTTTGAAAAACTCATTGCTGATTTTTCCGACGGACCGAGCAAAACCCTGGCGGCGCGCTGTGCCGAGCTGTCGGCCCATTCACCGGCGAAGTGGACCGGCATCTGGAAGATGGATGCCAAGTGATCAGACGCTTGGCTGACACCTTTTACGGGCGGTTTCCGTCCAATCAAACAACATTGCAAAGAAAGCGGCGTCCGGTAAATTGAACCGCAAACAAGGAATGAATATGAAGAACAAATGTCTCGCCGTCGCCGTCGCGTTCAGCGCGTTGGTTTTAAATTCCCAGGCTTGGGATTACGAAGGTCATCATGCCGTGAACGAGCTGGCGCTGGCGGCGTTGCCGACCAATTTTCCTGCCTTCGTGCTGGAACCGGCGGCCCGCGACCGGATCGCATTTCTTGCGGGCGAGGCCGACCGCTGGCGCAACATCACGGATGTTAAAACCGGTCGCGGCCTGGAGCTGATGAATGCCAGCGGGCCGGATCACTACATGGATCTGGAAGACATCACGAATTACGATCTGACGGCAACAAATTTGCCACCGTTCCGGTATATTTTTGCGGCGGATATCGCCAAGGCGCGCCTCGAACATCCGGAACGTTTCCCGGCCATCGATCCCGCGAAAGATTCCGACCACACGCGCGAGCTTTCCGGTTTTCTGCCGTGGGCCATCAATGAAAATTTTCAGAAACTCCAGTCCGGTTTCAGCACGCTCGCCGCGTTGCAAAAAACGGGCGGCACGCCGTCAGAAATCGCCAACTGCCAGCAGGACATCATCTATGTGATGGGCTTCATGGGACATTTCGTGGGCGATGCCAGCCAGCCGTTGCATACCACCAAGCATCACCACGGCTGGGTCGGCGAAAATCCGAATCATTACACCACCTCGCCTGGTTTTCATTCCTGGATCGATGGCGGATTTTTCAACAAGACCGGCGGCATCGATGTGAAAAAACTTTCACCCCAGATCAAACCCGCGCAGGAAATCCCGAATGCGCTGTCGACGGACGGAATTTTTCCGGAATCGGTGGAGTTCATCGTGGCGGCCAATAAATTCGTGGAACCGCTTTATGCCATGGATCGTGACGGCAAACTTTCGAACAAAGGCAATCAAGGCGCTGAAGGCCGCGCGTTTCTGGAAGGCCAGCTTGTGAAGAGCGGGCAATTCCTGGGCAACATCTGGTACACGGCCTATGTGACCGCTCCTGAAGATACCTTCTTGGAAAAGGAACTGCAGAAGCGGGCGACCGCCGCGGCGGCAGCGGCAACCAACGCGCCGGCCGCACCGGCCAATGTCCACGTGACGCAATGATGCCGGCCCGCATCGCTGCCATATTTGGCCTGCTGGCCGTGTTGCTGGGCGCGTTTGGCGCCCATGCGCTTAAAGACCTGCTCGGACACAACGGCACCGCCGCGATTTGGGACAAGGCGGTGTTCTACCACTTCATCCACGCGGTGATGCTGTTTGTGCTGGCGCAGATGCCAAAGTTGCCGAAGGTGGCGTGGTGGGGATTTCTCACGGGGATAGTGCTGTTCTCCGGCTCGCTATACGTACTCGCTGTCACGAATGTGCACTGGTTGGGAGCGATCACGCCGTTTGGTGGCGTGGCGTTCGTGGTCGGCTGGACTTGCTTGATCTTGAAACCTTCCAAGCCATGATCTCACCGCTTCGCTGGAAGAGCCAAGCGCCAGCCCAAATAAGCGCTACCTGATTTTTACTGCGGAGCAGCCGGGGCTTGCGGCGGCTTGGGTGGCGGCATCGCGGGCCGTGGCGGCGGAACGGCCGCCGGTACATGGGCCATTTTCAACGAGTGGGCCTCGCCCTTGACCTTGCCGCGCTTGTTGACGGCGTCGGTTCGCTGGCGCATCAATGATTTGTTGATGCTGTAAAGCATGGCCGACTCCTCGGTGATCAAATCTTCCTCGTAAGCCTTGATGAGCGATTGCTCAAAGCTATGCCAGCCCATCGTGACGCCGGCCTCAATGATGTCAGAGAACCGGCGGTTCTCGTTTTCACCGATCAACATGGCTTCACGGCTGCGGAGGCTGCTGCCCATGAGTTCGGTCACAAGCATGCGTCCGCCTTCGCGCTTTGGTACCAACCGCTGGCTGACGATGTAGCGCAAGCTGCCGGCGAGACGTTCGCGGACCTGCTGTTCTTCATCGCGACTGAACATGCCCAAAATACGGTTGATGGTCTGGCCCGCGCTGATCGTGTGCAGCGTGCTGTACACCACGTGACCGGTCTCGCCCGCCGTCAGGGCGATCTCCATGGTTTCGCGGTCACGGATTTCGCCGACCAAGATGATTTTCGGCGCCTGCCGCAACGCGGCGCGCAAACCGTCCGGAAAAGAATAGAAATCACGACCCATTTCACGCTGGCTGAAAGTACACTTGAGTTGGGGATGCAAGAATTCCACAGGGTCTTCCAGAGTGACGACGTGAAATTCGCTGTTCTGGTTCACCTCGTTCAATAAAGCCGCCAGCGTGGTGGTCTTGCCGCTGCCCGTGCCTCCGGTTACGAATACCAGACCGTTCTTTTCCTTGATGATTTCGTGAAAAACGGGGGCGAGCCGTAATTTTTCCATCGTGGGGATCTGGGAAGAAAGCCGGCGCAAGACCATCGCGTAATTTCCGTTCTGCCGGTAGATGTTTACGCGGAAACGGCAGATGCCCGTGAGCGAATAACTGCAATCGCACGAACCGGCCTTGACCAGATCTTCCAGCAAACGCTTGTTTTCATTGATGATCGTGCCCGCCAGGCTTTCGATGCGATCACTGTTCAGCATGGGCTCGGGCACGCTCGCCACCGGGCCAAGGCGGCCATGGACTTCGGCTTGCGGCGGTTTACCGGCGACGAAGAGCAGATCGGAGATCCCTTCAACGCTGGTGATCAAGCTCGTTAACAATTGGTCCAGGTC
>DASZCA010000143.1:0-8880 GCA_035943555.1 Verrucomicrobiia bacterium | reverse complement strand
ATATCCGCTCTTGGAAATGCTTTTAATTACCAGGAGCTTTCCGGTCACGTTTTTTAGAGAGAATAGGCCGTTTGCGCCACTTGCCGCATGATAATCCGAAGTGCCGGTTGGTGACATATCACTGCAGCTAAAGTCAATCTGAACGTCAGCCACTGGGTTATTGCTTTCGTCTATCACCAAGCCATAAAACTCAATGGGGGTTAGCCATTCGCCGTCATACTGCTGGCTGAGTGATTGCCTTTTCTTCAACTTTTCGCCGTCGGCCTCGGCCAATGGGCTTCCCACCATAGCCGGTGCGTTAGTGTCCTGAGTTATGGATGGACTGTGACTTTGCGCTATTATCGTCGTGGAACGTGCCGCCATCGGCACTGTTGAATCGATAGCCGGCAAAGTCTCGCGAGTTGAGCGCGGCCACAAAATCAGCAAAAGGGCTGCTGTGATTCCAACGAAACAGATGATTATTCCTCTTTTCATTCTGCTGGCTGAATGCGATTTAAAAGTGTCTGGTAGTAGCCAAGAACAGTTTGTATAGGTCGCAAAAATTCAGCGCTGTGCTCAGCGCGTGTGTTGCCGAATTGAAATGTTGTTTTCAGGTCTACGGAAAGCGTTGCGTTTATAACCCCACCCACATTTTCTTGTGCACCAACTGCACGTGACCTTGACCGTGCGACCTGCGACATAATTTCATAAGGATTGGTTACAGTGTAGTCACTAAACGAATAGCCGGCGGAAGTGATAAACGTATCAGGATTGTAAGAGTAAGTTTGTCCGTTTCGATAACCGTAATCTTCCGGTTTTTGACTGATCTGATTGGCTACCCAATTGGCTTGCAGCCCATGCCAAGTTCCGGACTCCAAGGCAAAATCGTTGGTATTGTAAAAGTTGATCAAATTCCCGGTGACGCCTGAAAAATAGCCTTGATAGCCGCCATTTGTCGCGAAAAGCGCCGTTGGAGTAATGGCTTCCGCTGCAAGCACGTCTGACAAGGAAGGGGCTCCGGCATCATAGCTGTGCGCCGGAGCCGCACCTTGGGTCAAAACATAATTATCAAATGGTGCCCCGAGCCGCACGGCTTCACTGGCAACTATATTGCCCTGACTGTGTGCAAGTATGTTGATTTGGTAGTTTGCCATGTTAGCGCGATTATTTAGATAAGTTAAATAATCCTTAAGCGCCGATGCGGAATGCCAAGCGTAAAACTCGCCCAAATTATAATTAAATGGATTAAGCGTATTATCAAATGGCAGGTAGGCGCAAGGCCAGCGGAATCCCGCAACTTTTCCGTGATAACCAGACCAATAAAGCCTTTTAAAAATGGCTTCCGTGGAATTATAGTAGTCAAATTCGGTGTTGTTGATGCCATGGACAAACACGACTATTTGTGGAGACTCATCGGCAGCCGTACTAGTTCTACGATCAATGATGAATTGGCTGGTTGATCTGCTAGGCGGAAGCCCATCGGGAACATTAACGGCATGTGCCTGCTCGTAAAGGTCTTTGATGTCATGCAAATCCAGCCACACGGAGGACTGGCACAGAACATTACCGTTTTGCGAAATTGTCATCGTCAATTGCCCGAGACCAATGCCAGCCCCCTCAAACAGGTATCGGGAATGGTAGGGATAATTAAAGTCGAAATAACTGGCTGGCAAAGTGTAGCTTTGCGTGGAACTGATTGTAGCCAGTGAATTGCCATATTCAGGGTTTAGGTTTGACGAAAAGACCGTGCGAGCTTGATCGGCTGCCACGTTTGTATCAGTCAGATAGCCTGTACCGCCGGCAGAATCGCTCGAATCGTACAGGTTGATGGCCGGATTACCGCTCATCGCTATCATGCTAAAAGTAACGGCATATCCTTGAGTTGAAGGCAACTGCGGCACCCCACGAATCCACATGCGAAAGAAGTTTTCCAAATCGCGCGGGCAGGTGACTTTTCCGGCAAGGTAATTTTTATATTCCGGATGATCGGCCGGAACCGGCAGATCTTTATCCAAATCGCCACCTGTACCGGCGACCGTATAGCCATTGTTGACCCAGCAAACCATCGGACTGGCCAGGGACGTAGTATCCGGACCATTAAATGACGAATCCATGACTCCATCATGATTTTTATCCACCTGCAAAGACACGCAATGAACTATATTCGTCCCACGTTCGCCGGTATCAATGTCCGGCATGGTCACAAGCGCGACCCGCCCCGGTTCGGTGGCAAAAAATTCTCCATATGGCGACAGGATGCCTGTTTTGGTAGCTGTTATGTTTCCATTCGTATCAATTTTATAAGACTCGTCAAAATATTGGCCTAGATAAGCATATGTGCCGGTGTATCCGTTGGTCACCGCCAATTTGGCGTAACCGGCGAATTGCTGGCTTGAACCAACGGACTGGAGAAATAGGGGCGTCGCATTCGTCATGGCAAAACCATTCCCTTCTGGCATCGGATCCGCACCTGCGCGGGCAAAATAATAACTGTCCAGTTCGAAAGCAGGTTGTTCCGTCTCAAAATACATATTGTATATCGTGGTCCAATCCCACGTGCTTGAATGAACAGTGGAATAAATAGTGTCATTGGTGACCGATATTTCCCTGACAGAAACATATTTGAGGCCATAAATGTTTTGCCCATCGCTCGGACCAGATGAAAATGGATTATTTTTTGGCAATTCGGACGGATAAATCCACTGGCTTTGTGCCGGATTCAATACCGAAGCGGGGACAACAGGCGTGTATGATCCCAGCAAGGTTCCCACATCGAAAAGTATGGCAGGATTAGAAGTTATGAACATTGTATCCGAATCGTATGCATCAAGATAAATGTCTCCCTGATAAGCGCCGGTTGTGAAAGCACCTGTGCTTGGGTTTATGTAATTAGGGTCATAACAAAAGTTGCGAAGTTCATAGTTTACAACGATTGGCTGAGTTGGGTCAAAAGATGTATTAAATTCGCCTCCGAAGCCTGCGGTTTGATAAAAACATCCTGAATACACATAATTTGTCGGCCAAGCTGAAAAGGAATAGCTAGGCGGATCATAAGCCAAAAACATGAACGGGTTATTTGTGGCGGCTGCACGCAAAAGAAACCGAAGATTGTCTTTTATCTGCTGGCGGGCATCGATGAACGGACCGTTGCAGACAGTCCAGTCATAAATGGCGCCGCCTGACCATTCGGTGTTTGTTCCGTTGGCAAGTTCACCCTGAACCCAAAAATGGTAGCTGCCAAAGGGGGAGGCTTGATTCGTGGGTATGGGATAAATGCCGTTGGTGATGCCGGATGAAGATATCTCAAAATATCCACCGTCAAGCTCGTCAGGTATTTGCTCGTAAGGTTGCAGATACCGGCTTTTTGCGCCGTATATTTCCTGCCCTAGATAATAGTTTGAATTCGGAGAACGGTAGACTTTTATGGCGGTCACATTGGGAGGCAACGCGGATACGATTAAATACAAATTACCCAGTGCTCCACGCAAGGCTACCACGGAAGGGGGTGCCTGAAGCCCAAGCGTGACAGTGCCGGGTGAAGAGTTGCCTCGTGCATATTGTGCCGTAACCGAGTAATTCACGCTAAGTTGGGGCCCCCAATCAGCCAAGTCAAATGGTTCATCGCCAGATAAATCATCGAGAAAATTGCCTGCATTTGGCGGCATGTTGAAATTATCCGTCAGGCCTGTTTGATTATCAGTTTTGGTTACCAAATAATTTGTGACCGCACCCATGGACGGCAACCAGCTCAAAATCGCCCCGCCAGTCCCACTGTTTAAAGCCACGCTCAAGCCGTATGGCGCAGGCGGTGTGTAAAATTGGTTCGGATCCCAGCCATTTTGAAACTTTTGATAGTTGTTCCAACCGTCACCCGCCGGATCACCGTAGGGATCAACGCCGTTTGTGCCGAAGTATTGCAACTGCCACCAAATCGGCAATCCGCTGCCATCATCGGCCCACGAACGCAAACGAATGAAAAGATTGGTCCGCCCGCTTTGCGCCACACTCAATGGCGTCCAGTTCGCCTCTTCCGAGCCATAAACAAACCCTTCCGATTGCCAGTCCGTTTGCACCAGATTGGTGCGGGACTGAATTTCATATTGGATGTCCGTAATCGTATTTGTACCAATGCCCGTTAACATGCCATTTGTGATGCAGGCTTGGGCGATCCACAAATTTGTTCCGTAATCGATGGGCGTAAAGCTGGTGCTGAACAGATTTGTCCTGCCGCCATCATCCCCGCCATCGCCGGGCGTTGGCAAATCCATATCAAAAGCCATTGCCATGCTATGTTCAAACTGGGTTTGGTCGACTTGCTCGATCTGATCAGCAATGGCATTGCCCTGTCTTTCTATCATTGCGATCGTGCCATTCGTGCCGCCTGTTTCGTCCACCAGATAACTGCCATCTGCCAGTTCATAGACTGGTACCGACAAATCAAAGGGCGGGCATGGCATCGGCAATGGCCCGCTATCTGGGAAAACCGTCCACCAGCATGGCGCCAACAATGGCAGCGTCGCCGGATCAACTCGTGATAAGCCCTCGGCCTCCGCCGTGATTTGCACGATGGAATCCGGCTGTATCTTTTGTTCTTGGGCGGTGCAGATGTTGAAAGCAAAGCCCAAAATAATCCATGCCAAGACGGTGTATATTTTCCTCATGTGATCCTTTCAACCCGAAAACGTATTGTTTATACTTTCAGTGATTTTTGAAACATTTTTTATGATGTTTCTTGAATGCATGGCAATACCTTGCCCGTGAATCTGCTGTGCTTTGCAAAGCAAGTATTAGTTCTCATTGGTGGCACGAATTGGTCTTAGCGCAGGAAAAGCATTTTGCTCGACCGTCCGCATATAAAAATCATAAAATCTTGTGACCGCAAAAAGTCGTATGGGTTCGAATCCCACCACCGGCACCCACTCGTTTGTCCCTCTCCGTTCCCTCCGTCTTGTCGCGTCGTAGCTTTGGCGAAGGTGGATTTCTTCTGTTCAAGCCCTCGTCGCCACCCCAGTTCGCGAAAATCCCCGAAATTCGCGTCTAAATGCCTGCGTCTTTGATTGTTCGCCCCCTTGTCAAAAATCATTTCGTAGGTCACATTTGTCCTATGCCGATCACACTTGATCAAATCGTCGAAGAAACCCGCGAGTTGCCAGCTGAGGTCGTCGCGGAGTTGATTGACCGCATCATGATGGCGCGGCAGGGCGACATGGAGCCATCCGTGGCCGGAGCTTGGAAGACTGAAACCGACCGCCGCATTTCCGAGATCGAATCGGGTAAGGTCAAGGGCGTTCCACTGGAAGAATCACTGGCGCGCGCGCGCAAAATTGCCGGACTGTGAATTATCTGCTGCATCCCGAGGCGGACGATGAATTTGCCGGGGGCAGTTCGGTATTACTCTGAAATTTCGCCCGAACTCGGTGCACGGTTTTACCGCGAGATGGAACGGTTGCTTCGCGAAATTTGTGCTCATCCCGAACGATATTGGAAATTTGACCCGCCGTTGCGCCGCCATTTAAGTGGTGATTTTCCTTATTCCATCATTTTCTTGGAAAAACCAGACCACATCTGGATTGTTGCCGTAATGCATACCAAACGGCGTCCGGGCTACTGGCGCGGGCGGCTGAACTGAAATTTCAAATTTCCCCGTATCGCTCACGGGCTTTGAGTACGGTTTGGCTTTCGAAACTACCATTCGTCATTCGAAATTCGTCATTGCCCCCCTCACGCATCACGCATCACGAATCACTCATCACTCCTCCCGCATCACTTGCGCTTGCCACACCCCCAAAATTTCGGCTTACTATGCCCACTTTGATTTCGCCATGCCGCCACTGAACGCTGAAAAACTCGCCCAAGCCAAGTCGCTCGGATTTTCCGACCGGCAGATCGCCCATTTGACCGGTTCCACCGAGGATACCATCCGCGCCGAACGCAAAAAACTCGGCATCGTTCCCAGCTATCGCCTGGTCGATACCTGCGCCGCGGAGTTCGAGGCGTACACGCCGTATTATTATTCCACGTACGATCGCGGTGATGACGAAGTGAAGGGCAATGTCGCCAAGAAAGTCATGATCCTCGGCGGCGGGCCGAACCGTATCGGGCAGGGGATCGAGTTTGATTATTGCTGCGTGCACGCGGCCTTCGCGCTGAAGGCGGACGGCTTTGAGACGATCATGGTGAACTCGAATCCGGAGACGGTTTCGACGGATTATGACACGAGCGATAAATTGTTTTTCGAGCCGTTGACGTTGGAAGATGTCCTGCACATCTATGAACGCGAAAAGTGCTGGGGCGCGATCGCGCAATTCGGCGGGCAGACGCCGCTGAACCTGGCGCTGGGTTTGCAGAAGAACGGCGTGAACATCATCGGCACCTCGCCGCAGAGCATCGAGATCGCGGAGGATCGCAAGCTGTTCGCGGCGATGCTCAACAAACTGAACATTCCGCAGCCGCCGAACGGTTTGGCGACGAATGCGGAAGAGGCGCTGGTGATCTCCAAGCGCCTGACGTATCCGGTGCTGGTGCGTCCGAGCTTCGTGCTCGGCGGTCGCGCGATGCAGATCGTGTATTCGGACGCGGAACTGGCGCACTATATGAAGTTCGCCGTGGAAGCCTCGCCGGAACGGCCGGTGTTGGTGGATAAATTTCTCGAGGACGCGACGGAGGTGGATGTGGATTGCATAGCGGATGTCGGCCTGCCGAACGGCGGCACGATCGTCATCGGCGGGATGCTGGAGCACATTGAATTCGCCGGCGTTCATTCCGGCGATGCCGCGATGGTGCTGCCGCCGCATACGCTCTCACAGGGCGTGATCGATACCATCCGCAAATACACGCACGCGATGGCGACGGAACTGAAAGTCGTCGGCCTGATGAACGTGCAGTACGCGGTGAAAGGCGATACGGTCTATGTGCTCGAGGTGAACCCGCGCGCGTCGCGCACGGTGCCCTTCGTGAGCAAAGCCATCGGCAAGCCGTTGGCGAAGATCGCCGCGCGCGTGATGGCGGGCAAGACGCTGAAGGAACTTAACTTCACGGAAGAGATTTGGACGAAGTATTGGGCGGTGAAGGAATCGGTGTTTCCGTTCAACAAATTCGTCGGCCAGGACATTTTGCTCTCGCCGGAGATGCGTTCCACCGGCGAAGTCATGGGCTTGGATGCCGATCTCGGCGTGGCGTATGCGAAATCGCAGATGGCGGCGAATTCGCCCTTGCCGCTCAAGGGCAAGGTGTTCATCAGCGTGAGCGAGATGCACAAGAAGGATGTTGCGTGGGTCGCCAAGCAATTTGCGGACCTCGGTTTCGAACTCGTCGCCACCACCGGCACGGCCGCCGTGTTGGAAAAGGCCGGGCTGAAGGTGCAGCGCATCAACAAGCTGCTGGAAGGCCGCCCGAACGTGATCGATCTCCTGAAGAACAAGGAGATCCAGTTCGTGATCAACACGCCGAGCGGCGCCGCGCCACGCGAGGACGAGGTGAAGATCCGCACAACGGCGGTGTACACCGGCACGCCGATCGCCACGACCCTGAGCGGGGCGAAAGCCGCCGCGCTGGGCATCGCCGCCCTGAAAAAATCCGGCTACGCGGTGAAGACGGTGCAGGAATATCACTGAGCGCACTTTGATCCCTTTGCCCCCTCGGGGGAGAAGGTTAGGATGACGGGGCGCCGCGGAAATATTTATGGAGCCCGAACAAAATCCTGACGCACCGACGGACGATCAACCGCCGGAAGAAGGAGATTTTGCGGGTCTGACCGAGGCGCAGGTGCGCGAGTTCGTGGTGCAGATCCCGCAACACGCGGAAAAAAACTGCGAACTGGCCCGGGACCTGAACGGCGTGGTGCTGGATTACACCGCCGAGAGCATTCCCCGGCTGGACGACCTGATCGCCGAAAACTGGCCGGACAAGCCGCCGACTTTGCTCGAAAACATGGTGCTGGCCTACGGCAGCTATCTGGGTGAAACCATCCGGACACTGCACGGCGGCGACTGGTGCCACAGCGAGGAGATGGGCTTCCACCTGGATATCGAAGGGTTGAAAATTTTTCCGTTCGCCAAAGTGCGCCGGCGTTTCATCAACGGCAAAGAAGACTCGCTCGGGTTTTTCTACCAATTCGTCTGGACGGAACTGAGCAAGCGGCAAAACCCGTTTGAAGAAATACCGATCGAGTCACCGGTGACAACACCGCCCTCGGTGTCACCCATCGAACTGCCGCCGATCGGGGCCGTGCCGCCACCATCGCCGGTAGTTGAACCCGTCGCGGTAACTCCGCCGACACCTCCACCCGTGCCCAAACCGCCGCCGATACCGCGCTTAACACCCGTGATGCCGCCGTTGCCGGTGGCTAAAAAGCCGTCGCGAAATTGGGCGATCATCATCATCATTTTGTTGCTGGGGTTCACAGTGATGGCCGTAGCCGGGCTTGTCGGTTTTCGCGTTTTGCGTTCCATGCACGCTGCCTCGACGCAGTCGGACGCGACACCGCCCGCCGCTGACGATGCGACGAACGCACCGACCACGCCGACAAGTGTCGTAACCGACGATGCGGGAACAAACTTGACCATCGTTTCGGCTAAATTCGTCGCCGGTAAAAAAGACGCGGATGTGACGGCAAAAGTGATCGAGCTGCTGCAAGCGCATCCGGAGGGATTCACCATCAGCTACAAAACTCTCGCCGCCGATCCCGCCCAAGGCAAAAAGAAACACCTGACGGTCACTTATGAATACAAGGGCGTGACTTACGTCATGACCCTGGCCAACGGGAAAAAGCTGAGCAACGGCGCCTTGGTAAAAAACGCGTTAAAATGAACGGGAACGACACCCGCCTTCGCGTTGGCGCCTCGGATGGATATCTGATTACCCCGCCGAGCATCACTGATACAATCTGGAAACGATTCCCCG
>DASZCA010000142.1:0-15713 GCA_035943555.1 Verrucomicrobiia bacterium | reverse complement strand
CATCAGCTACCGGCAGGGCGGTGCCGTACTTCCAGTTTGCGGGTAATTTCAGCGTGGCGGTGAAAAGGATTTTCAAGGCTGCATCGGTCTGCGGATACAGCAGGATCTGGTTCCAGTTCAGGTCGAGCAGCCGTGCGGTGGACGAACCGCCGCCGGAGGGCAGCAACAGGTCAAGCGAGGCATCCACCACATCCGCGCCAGCGGGCACGTCGAGGTGGAAGGTGTACATCTCATCGGCATCGCGCTGCCATTCAATGGATTTGCCGTTGGCGGAAAATTGCAAGCCGGTGAGATCGTTGATCGGCCCGGTGGGGCCGTGTTCGCCCGGAATCCATTTCGGATAATATAGCGTGAGTTTGCCGGGCGAGACCGGGATATGCAGCTTCGCGTGCAAGAGGCAGCGCGGAGCATCGGTGGCATCCACCTCCAGCAGCACCGGTTTATCAGCGGCGGATGCAACCGTGGCGAACATGCTGAACGCGGTCAACGTTGTCAGGAACCCTTGCTTGATGTCCATCCCGACACGATGGGCAAAACGAAGCGGGAAGGGAATCAGAATTTTTTTCATCGGCTTGAGATTACGCGGCGCAGTTCCGCCGCCGGCGCGGCGACCATTTTGGCCGTGACGGAAAATTTTTTCACGCGGCTGCCAGGCAGTTTGAATTTAAAATCGCGGAACACACGTTCGCAAATGGTCATCAAACCGCGCGCGCCGGTATTTTCCGTGGCGGCAAGCTGGGCGAGACTGCGCAGGCCATCGTCTTTGAATTCGCAACGGATGCCGTAGGCGGCAAAGGCGCGTTCGTATTGGTGGATGAGGCTGCTCTCGCTTTTGCGCAGGACCTCAAACAAGTCTTCCTCGCTCAAGCCATGGCAGGCTACGCGGACCGGCAGGCGGCCGACGAATTCGGGTTCGAGTCCGTAACTGATGAGGTCAGGCGTGGTGAGGTTCGCGAGCAAGGTGTCAACATTGTCGGTTTTTGGAGCGGAAACCCGGGCCAGCCGGTGCCGGATCATTTCCGCGATGCCGGAAAATGCGCCGCTCACGATGAAAAGAATGTGCCGCGTGTTGATGATTTCCGGCTGTGTCGCGCCGCTGCCGCGCATGGCAGACATGGCGTTTTGCAACTGGCCGGTCATGTCGTTTGGCGAGACGACCGGCACATCGCCGTCTTCCATCAGCTTGAGCAGATTGGTTTGTACGCCGCGCCCGGAGACATCGCGTCCGCCGCTTTCACCGCGCGTGGCGAGTTTGTCCACCTCGTCCAAATAAATGATGCCATGTGAGGCTTTTTTGACATCGCCACCTGCGCGACGAACCAGATCGCGCACCAGGTCATCGACATCCCCGCCGACATAGCCGGTCTCGCTGAACTTGGTGGCGTCTGCCTTGACGAACGGCACGCCGATGAGTTCGGCGGCGGAACGAATCAGGTGCGTCTTGCCCACACCGGTCGGGCCAAGCAACAGCACGTTTTGCTTTTGATAAAAAGGTGCGGCTTGGCCCGCGAGCGTGAGGCGGACATGTTGAAAATGATCGCACAGGGCTACGCTCAAAACTTTTTTGGCTTCGCGCTGGCCGATGACGAAGCGATTCAAGTGACGGGCGATGTCAGCGGGTTTGAGGTTGAAGCTAAATTCGGCTTCCGGCGGCGCGGCGCTTTCCACCACGCCCGGCTTGGACAAACGCTGGGGGCGAAGTTTTGCCGGCACACCGGCGGTGATCGGGCCAAGGTCGTTGGGTTCGCTACGGATTATGGAAGACATTCAGATTTTGGTGTTGGCGGTGGCGACGGCAGCCGCATTGGTGGTGGTGGTCTGCCAGAATTCGATGACGGCTTTCCAGAACGTTGCCGGGCTCTCACCGAGTTCCACATGGTTGCAGTTAGGATATGCCCAAAGCCGTTTCGGCCCGGTGTAGCCGTCATAGAGCCGGTGGCCAAATTGGGCGGGGACGACCGAATCTTTGCCATCAATCATGACGCCGACGAGACCGTGAAATTTTTTCAAATAATGTTCCGACCAAAAATCGTCCAGCATGATCCAGCGTGCCGGCAAAAGCGGGTAATGATTCTGAGCAATATCCGCCAGCCGGTTGTAAGGCGACAGCAGCATGACGCCGGTGATTTTATCGGGAAATTCTCCGGCCAGATAGGAGGCGACACCCGTACCGAGGGATTCGCCGACAAGATAAACCGGCTTGGCGGTATCCAGCCGTTGAAAAGCATTCGTCGCGGTGTTTAACAGGCTGGTCCTGCTCGGCGTGCCGCCCCGGTCTTCATAACCGGGATATTCCAAAACGTAAAAATCGAGCGGAGCGGTTTGCTGGATGACATCGGCATACACGGAGCAACGGACTGCGGAACTGCCGTTTCCATACAGCATGAAGACAGTGCCCATGGTCGGCTGGTTGGTGACGAGACGCTTCAGGCCGATGAACTGGCCGGCGGCATTTGTCCACCGTTCCATGTTGGCGGCAAGGGCAAGCCGGTTCACTTCTTCCGCCGTCCGCACGACCGGATAGTAAAGAAGATGCCTTTGGTAGAAAAAGACCAGCAGGCACAGTCCCACATAAAAAAACGCCACTGTCCCTAGAGTGAGCCGGATCACCCGGGAAAAGCTGGTGGATTTTTTAGCGGACGGTTCCATGCGGTGATGATGTCAAAATCCGGTCGGTTTAAAATTAAAAATGCGGACGAACGGTTTGATTGCCCCTTGGCCTTGTTGCCTTGGCAAGATTTCGTGTGTTCGGCATATCTTGGTTTGGTTGGATTTACTTGGATTCGGTTGGATTCGTCCAAAATTGACTTTCTCTGTGCCCTCCGCGTCTGCTGGGTGAGAAATGTTTTTTTTACTCACATTTTTAAAATTTTTAGGGCTAATGAAGGCTAATAAAGGCTAACGGACCCCGATGGCCAGGACCTTGCACGGATTTTCGTCTTTCTCCTGAACTTTGATGCCTATGCTGTCGCCGTTCCCAATTTCCAGTTTCAAATTTTACTTTCATCCCTCCATCTTGTCATGACCGGTAGGACATAGGCTGTCCAACCCAAACAATTCCATGTTCCTGTTCTCAACACGGATTCTCTCAACTGGCCAAACGCGTGGTTAACCAAGAAAAAGGGCGAACGGATCGCTCCGTTCGCCTTTCATGCCTCAGATCTGAATCTGCTGGGCAGCGGTAATGTTCTGGCTTGTAAGGGCCTTTAAATCGCACTCAGCCCGGTGTTTTCCAAATGTCAGCGAGCAACTATTTTGCAGTGCTGGCCAGCGCAATTCCATGACTGTCGCTTTGAAAATAGCCGATGTCGGGCAGATGCTGGACGCGGAAAAGCGGGGCCGGGCTGCCTTCGATCCGGCTGTTGATCTGGTTGAAATAAGCCAAGGCTGCAAACAAGGCCAAATTCAAAATGACTGACGCAATGGCTAGGGCGGGTTTCTTCTTCATAATAAAAATAAATTAAAGGTGATGTTTGTGTTCAATGTGACGGCGGCCTGATTATTGCGTGGCCGGCGATTTGATCGAGGTTGCCGCTTCCGGGCCGGCCACGGCCTTTGGAAAATAGACCACCACAGGTGTATTGATGGCGGTATAAAGCCGGTCGACGTGATTGTCGAGCGTGGCGATGTAGCCAAGGCCGCCCAGTAGAACCAGATTGACGGCCACCGACATGGTGATGACGATGTTTATCAGTCTTTGTTTGGTTGTTTTCATAATATAATTGGTGTTTTACGGTTGTTTGTCGTTGTTTCCTTTCAATTCAACATTGGTTTTGATTAGTTACAATTACTTTAGTCAACCTACTGTTAGAACAGTTAGCGTAAATTATGCCAACTTTAAAATTGCCCTGCCTGAAAGGTTTTCTGAAGTGCGGAAACCATCTGAAATCTAATGAAATAGGCCTAAATATAAGCTTTTTGGGTTTGAAGGGCGCGCGGATAAGTTTTTTCACTGATATCACGCAATGACGATATTTTGCGCAAAAAGAGCCACTTGGGCAAAAGAAACGCAGTTATTTTGAATTATGTGCACGACCTCCCTGAAAAAGAGAAAGGCGAACGGATTGTTCCGTTCGCCTTTCGTGTTAAGATTTTGATCGCTTAGTAGCGGTAATGTTCTGGCTTATACGGGCCGTCAGCGGAGACGCCGAGGTATTCAGCCTGGGACTTGGTCAGCTTGGTCAGCACGACGCCAATCTTTTCCAAGTGCAGGCGGGCGACTTCTTCGTCCAGCTTTTTGGGCAGGCGATAGACGGTCTTTTCGTACTTGTCCTTGTTTGCCCAAAGGTCGATTTGTGCGAGGGTCTGGTTGGTGAAGGAGTTGGACATCACGAACGACGGATGGCCGGTGGCGCAACCAAGGTTCACGAGGCGGCCTTCCGCAAGCATGTAGATGCTCTTGTTGCCGGGCAGGTAGTAGCGGTCGTATTGCGGCTTGATGTTCTCGATACGCACGCCTTTGACCTTCTTCAACTTGTCCACTTGGATCTCGTTGTCGAAGTGGCCGATGTTACAGACAATCGCTTGGTCCTTCATCTTGAGGATGTGGTCGGACGTGATGATGTCACAGTTGCCGGTGGTGGTGACATAGATGTCGCCAGTGCCGAGCGTGCTTTCCACGGTGTTGACTTCAAAACCTTCCATCGCGGCCTGCAAGGCGTTGATAGGGTCGATTTCGGTGACCACCACGCGGGAACCATAAGCGCGGAGCGAATGGGCGCAACCTTTGCCGACATCGCCATAACCGCAGACGACGGCGACCTTGCCCGCGAGCATGACGTCCGTGGCGCGTTTGATGCCGTCCGCGAGGGATTCGCGGCAGCCGTAGAGGTTGTCGAACTTGGACTTCGTCACGGAGTCGTTCACGTTGATGGCCGGCACGAGCAGCTTGCCCGCTTCCTTCATCTGATAGAGGCGGTGAACGCCGGTGGTCGTCTCTTCCGAGACACCGCGCCAGGACTTGACGATCTTGGTCCAGAGACCGGGTTTTTCCTTCGCGAGGCGGCGGAGCAGGGACTTGACCACGGAAACTTCGTGGCTGTCGCCCTTGCCTTCATAGGCCCACTTGGAACCTTTTTCAAGTTCGTAACCTTTGTGGATGAGCAGGGTCACGTCACCGCCGTCATCGACGACGAGTTCCGGGCCCTTGTCACCGGGGAACAAGATCGCCTTCAGCGTGAGTTCCCAATATTCCTCGAGCGTTTCGCCCTTCCAGGCGAACACCGGCGTGCCGGTCGCCGCGATGGCGGAGGCAGCATGATCTTGCGTGGAGAAGATGTTGCAACTGGCCCAGCGGACGTTCGCGCCGAGGGCGACGAGCGTTTCGATGAGCACGGCGGTCTGGATCGTCATGTGCAAGGAACCGGTCACGCGCACGCCCTTGAGCGGCTGTTGTTTCGCGTATTTTTTGCGCACGGACATCAGGCCGGGCATTTCGTGCTCGGCCACGGCGATCTCTTTGCGGCCCCATTCGGCGAGCGTGAAATCACGGACGATGTAGTCTTTGCCCGCCGGCGTTTGCGCGGCGTACTTGGCGAGGTTGGGGAGGGCGGCGCTCACTTCGGCGAGCACGGCGGCGGCGGCGGATTTTTTGGCTTTCGGCATATGTTTTAAATGTTGAAGGGTTGGAACGTTGCGCTCCAACCCTTCGATGAATATTGGTTTAGATCGCCTTCAACAGGGCTTCGACCTTGTTGGTGGCTTCCCACGTCAGGGCTTTGTCGTTTTTGCCAAAGTGACCATAGTTCGTGGTCTTGCTGTAGATCGGACGGCGCAGGTCGAGCTGTTCAATGATGTCCGAGGGCTGGAAGCTGAACACCTTGTTGACGGCGCGGACGATCTTCTCGTCGGAAACCGTCGAGGTGCCGAACGTGTCCACATGAACGCTGACCGGATCAGGATAACCGATGGCGTAGGCGAACTGGATTTCGCACTTCGACGCGAGCTTCGCGGCGACAATGTTCTTCGCGACCCAGCGGCCCATGTAGGCGGCGCTGCGGTCCACCTTTGTCGGGTCTTTGCCGGAGAAAGCGCCGCCGCCGTGGCGGCCCATGCCGCCGTAGCTGTCGACGATGATCTTGCGACCGGTCAAACCGGTATCGCCCTGCGGCCCGCCGACAACGAAACGGCCGGTAGGATTGATCAGGAATTCGGTCTGCTTGGTCAACATGCGGGCTGGGAGCACCTTCTTGACGATGTTCTCGATGCAGAATTTTTCGATCTCGGCGTGCTCGACATCCGCCGCGTGTTGCGTGGAGATGACGACGTTGGAGATGGAGACCGGCTTGCCGTTTTCGTAAACGACGGAGACTTGGGACTTCGCATCCGGGCGCAACCACGGCACCTTGCCGCTCTTGCGGATCTTGGTTAGTTCGCGGCCCAAGCGGTGGGCGAACATGATCGGCGCGGGCATGAGTTCCGGCGTCTCGTTGGAGGCGTAACCGAACATCAAACCCTGGTCGCCGGCGCCCTGCTTGGCGGTCTTCTTGCCCTTGGCCTTGCGGGCGTCGACGCCTTGCGCGATATCGGGGGACTGCTGGGTGACGATGACGTTGACGAACACCTTGTCAGCATGAAACACATCGTCATCATTGACGTAGCCGATTTCGCGGATGGCATCGCGGGCGATCTTGACGAAGTCGAGCTTGGCCTTGGTCGTGATCTCGCCGCCGATGATGGCGATGTTGGATTTCACATAGGTCTCGCAGGCAACGCGGCTCATTTTGTCCTGGGACAAACACGCGTCCAGCACGGCATCGGAAATGGTATCAGCGACCTTGTCCGGATGGCCTTCGCCCACGGATTCGGATGAAAAGATGTACTTGCTCATATTTTATTTGGTGGTCACGTCAACAACATATTGACGTATCAAGATAAGATGATATAAACATTTTGGAACGCGTCAAATGCTTTCAGAAAATAATTTGGCGCCACCTGAAACCATGTCCTCAACCCTTAAATCCCTCCGGGCGCTATCGGATCCTACGCGCCTGCGCATCGTGGCGCTGCTGGAGCGTGATGAACTGTCCGTGAACGAGCTGCAGGAAATCACGCGGCTGGGACAATCGCGCATCTCCACGCATCTGGGCCTGCTGGCCGATTGCGAGATGGTCTGCTCGCGGCGGGAAGGCAAGCGGACGTTTTACAAGCTCAACCCGGAGGCCGATGCCGTGGCGGGCGAATTCATCCAGCTTGCCATCCGTGGCGCGCATGAACTGACTGAGCATTCGCATGACCAGATCAATCTCAAGCGGGTGCTGGCACGGCGCAAGGAACAGGCGCAGGTCTACTTCAACCAGGTGGCGGGACGTTTTGACCGTGTGTACGGGCCGGGCCGTTCGTGGCAGGCGTTCGGGCATTTGCTGCTGCGCATTTTGCCGCCACTCGTAGTGGCGGATTTGGGCGCGGGTGAAGGCTTGTTGAGTGAACTTTTAGCGCGTCGCGCGAAAAAAGTGATTGCCGTGGACAATTCAGAAAAGATTGTGGCGTTCGGTGCGGCCAAGGCGAAGAAGAACGGGTTGAAGAACTTGGAGTTCCGCCTGGGCAATCTGCAGAACCCGCCGATTGAGCCGGGCAGTGTGGACCTCGTCATCTTGAGCCAGGCGCTGCACCACGCCGAAAACCCCGTGGCCACCCTCGCCAGCGCGGCCAAACTGCTCAAACCGCATGGCCAGATTTTGATCCTCGATCTGCTCAAACACAATTTTGAGAAGGCGCATGAATTGTACGGCGACACCTGGTTGGGCTTCGCAGAGAGCGATCTGCACCAATGGCTTGAAGAAGCCGGTTTTAAGAAGATCGAGATCAGCATCGTCGCCGCCGAGGAACAGCCGCCGCATTTCCAGACGATTTTGGCCGGCGGCGAGAAGTGATTCCATCCTGGCCGGGCCTGTCAGCACAAAGGCTTCTTTCACTTTGTCTTGTCCCCACGGGATAAACCGGCCACATTTTTCTGTATGGTGTCAGACTCCAAGCAGAGGTCGAAAATCGTCGGCATCGGAGGCAGTCTCCTGTTGTTGGCCGCCGTCGGCTACGCCGATTATATTTCGGGATACGAATTCACACTGCTGGCTTTTTATTTCCTGCCGATCTTGTTCGCGTTACGGAACGTCGGACCTGCGTTCGCTTATTTGATGGCGTCCATGGCCTCCTTCGTCTGGCTGTGGGCGGACGTCGCGGATGGCCAGCATTACACGGATTTTCTGGTTCCGATCTGGAATACGTCGATCCGCATGTCGGTTTTTCTCCTCGTCGTTTTGTTGTTCACCGCCCGCAGCCAGTTAAAGAAACTTGTCGATCAAAAGACCGAAAGCTTGCGGGAGGAGATCCGTGAACGTACCCGCCTGGAAAAAGAGCTTCTTGAAATCGCGGAATCGGAGCAGCGACGCATCGGTCACGACTTGCATGACAGTTTGGGACAACATCTCACCGCCACCGCCATGGCTGGCAAAATTCTGGCAAAAAAATTGGCCAATAAATCGGCAGTCGAACCGGCCACCGCCGAGCATGTGGTCGCCATGGTGGAGGAAGCGATTGATCTGACCCGCAAGCTCGCCCGCACCTTGCACCCCATCGAATTGGGTGTCTCCGGCTTGGAGGATGCCTTGCAAAACCTCGCCGCCAACATGTCCAGGGCCTTCAGCGTATCCTGTCGTTTTCAACACTCCGGAACCGTGATGTTAGATGACCCCCAGGCGGGCATCCACCTCTACCGCATCGCGCAGGAAGCCGTGAGCAATTCCATCCGCCATGGCCGTGCCCGTGACATCGTCATCTCCTTGGAAGCCGCCGGCGAAAATATTTTGCTGTCCGTCACGGATGATGGCGGCGGATTGGCCGCCGGTGCCCGCGTTAAAAAAGGCATGGGGTTGCGGATCATGGACTATCGTGCCGGGATGATCGGCGCCACGTTTGACATCCAAAATTTGCCGGCGGGCGGAACGCGCGCCGTGTGTGTGCTAAATTCAAACCAAGCTGACAAAGAAGAGTATGCCGACGAAAAATAAAGTGTTCCTGGTGGATGACCATCCGCTGGTCCGCGAATGGCTCAGCAACCTGATCAACGAGGAGCCCGATCTTGAGGTCTGCGGCCAGGCCGGCGGCGGGCAGCAGGCCTTGGCCTTGATCGGTCCGTTGCTGCCGCAGGTGATCATCGTCGACATCTCGTTGGAAGGCGGCTCCGGTCTCGAATTGATCAAAGATGTCAAAATCCAGCATCCCCAGGCGCGCATGATCGTGCTGTCCATGCACGACGAGATGTCCTATGCGGAGCGGGCCATGCGCGCGGGCGCGGCCGGCTACATCATGAAACGGGAAGCCACGGACAAGGTGCTGGATGCCATCCGGACCGTGCTGCAAGGCGGGTTATATTTCAGCAATGCCGTCAATGCCATGCTGGCGCAAAAACTCGTGCAAGGAGGCGGTGATAAACCGGTGGCCATCGAGGCGTTGAGCGACCGCGAATTGGAAGTGTTTCAACTGCTGGGACGCGGTTTGACGACGCGCCAAGTTTCGGAACAGATGAATGTCGGCTTCAAAACCGTTCATGCCTATTGCGCCCGCATCAAGGAAAAGTTGAACCTGGCGACCATCAACGAACTCATCTTCCAAGCCGTCCGCTGGCATGAAAGCCAGCAACCTCGTTAGAGTTTTGAATCTTCCCACATTGTAGGAAACCTTCCTACAAAACAATTAGCAGAAGCTATACAGCCATTTTTGGCGTTTGGTTTTCGCTTTGCTGTCTTCAAGGCGCGGATGGCGTCAGGCAATAAAGGAACCAAAAATTGTCATCATCATAACCAGCCTGACGTCCGGTTCCACCGCATTGACACACACTGATATGAAAACGAAAACGAACCGGCCTCAGGCGGGTTTTACCTTGGTTGAAATCATGATCGTCGTGGCCATCATCGGCCTCCTGGCGGCCATCGCGATTCCGAACTTCGTAAAAGCACGCGCCACCTCCCAAGCCAATGCCTGCATCAATAACCTGCGCCAGATTGATGCCGCCGCCAACCAGTTCGCGCTGGAAAGGGGCAAATCCACCGGCAGTGGCATCACTTTGACCAGCGATCTGACGCCTTATATCAAGTTGAACTCGGCCAATAAGATTCCGCCTTGCCCGGCCGGCGGCACTTACAGTTGCACGGCGGTCGGACCTTCGCCGTCCTGTACGCTGAGCACCACGGTCACGCCGAATCACGTCCTTCCCTAACGAGTCAGGACTTAGTTAAACAATCAATAATGGGGTTAATAAAGCCGCTGCTGTTGCAGCGGCTTTTCTATTCTGGAGGGTAAAAATTGTTACACCGCCGGCGTTTTAACTGTCCAAATAAAAGGCGACTATTCCAGAAAATAGGACACATCAATGTCGCCACAACGTGGAAAAAAATCTCACGCCACAATCAAATTCACCATCCGCTTGGGCACGATAATGACCTTCTTGATTGTCTTCCCGGTGATGAAAGGCTGCGCCTTTTCCGCCGCTTTCGCCGCCGCTTCAATCGTTGCATTATCGGCATCGACAGCCACCTTGATGGTATCACGGAACTTGCCGTTCACCTGCACCGGCAATTCGATCTCCGATTCCACCAGCAACGCCGGATCGTACTTGGGCCACGCGGCGTAAGCGAGTGACGTCGCTTGCAGGCCGAAGGTCGAATGCAACCGTGCCCATAATTCTTCCGCGATGTGCGGTGCGAAGGGTGCGAGCAATTGCAGGAACGTCTTCATCACCGGCAACGGCTTGGTCTGCCACGTCATCGCCTCGTTGATGAACATCATCATCGCCGAGATGGCCGTGTTGAAACGCATGCCGTCCAGGTCTTCCGTGACCTTCTTGATGCACGCATGCAAGGTCTTGAGCTGCGCCGGCGTGGCATCCATTTCGGTGATGCCACCATCGAGCAAGATCAGGTCGAGCAGTTCATCATGTTTGGACGGATCGGTGGTCGTCTCCGCCTGTTCAAAAGCGGTCTCCGATTTTTCGTCGACAAACAAACGCCATGCGCGACCGAGGAAACGGTACACGCCTTCCACGCCCTTGGTGTTCCAGGGCTTGGTGTCCTGCAATGGTCCCATGAACATCTCGTACAGGCGAAGAGCATCAGCCCCATATTCTGCCACGACCGCATCCGGGTTAACAACATTGCCGCGCGCCTTGGACATCTTTTGCATGTCTTCGCCCAAGATCAGGCCTTGATTGACGAGTTTGTGAAACGGTTCAGGCGTGGTGACCTGACCCAAATCAAACAAGACCTTGTGCCAGAAACGCGCGTAGAGCAGGTGCAATACCGCGTGTTCGGTGCCGCCGACGTAGAGGTCGACACCGGCCGCCTTGCCGTTGGATGCCATCCAATAATTGTCCGCTCCCTTGCCAACAAAGGCGCCTGAATTTTTTGCGTCCAGATAGCGGAGATAATACCAGCAACTGCCCGCCCATTGCGGCATGGTATTCGTCTCGCGGACCGAACCATCGGGCAAATTTACCCAATCTTTGGCACGGGCCAAAGGCGGCTCGCCACCGGACGTGGGTTTGTAATCCTCAAGCGATGGCGGAAGCAACGGCAACGCGCTTTCCGGCAGCGCTTCGTGATAAAGATTCCCGGCCGCGTCCTTTTTCCAGATGATCGGAAACGGTTCGCCCCAATAACGTTGGCGGCTAAACAGCCAGTCGCGCAATTTGTAATTGATGGTTTTTTTGCCAAGGCCCTTTTCTTCGAGCCAGGCGGAGATTTTCTTTTTAGCTTCCGGAGTGGACAGGCCGTTGAGGAAACCGGAATTTATGGCGGATCCGTCATCGGTGAAACCCTGCCAATCCGTTTTTGCATCACCCGGCTGAACCACTTGAACTACCGGCAGATTAAATTTCTTCGCAAACTCAAAATCCCGCTCGTCATGTGCCGGCACCGCCATGATGGCGCCGGTGCCATAGCTGGCGAGGACGTAGTCGGCGATCCAGATGGGAATCTTTTCACTGTTGACGGGGTTAATGGCATACGCGCCGGTGAATACGCCGGACTTTTCCTTGGCGAGTTCGGTGCGTTCCAAATCAGACTTTCCGGCGGCGAATTTTTTGTAATCCTCGACGGCTTGTTTTTGTTCCGTCGTGGTCAGTTGCGGAACGAGCCTGTGTTCCGGCGAGAGCACCATGTAAGTCGCGCCAAACAACGTGTCAGGCCGTGTCGTAAACACACGGATTTTCTCCGCACCGCCCGCGATCTGGAAATCAACTTCCGCCCCTTCGCTGCGGCCGATCCAGTTCCGCTGCATTTCCTTGAGCGAATCGCTCCAATCAATGATGCCGAGGTCCGCGAGCAATTTCTCCGCGTACGACGTGATGCGGAGCATCCATTGACGCATCGGCTTGCGGATGACGGGAAAACCGCCGACTTCACTTTTGCCATCGATGACTTCTTCATTAGCCAATACCGTGCCGAGTTCCGGGCACCAGTTCACCGGCGCTTCACTGACGAAAGCGAGGCGTTTGGAGTCGCGATAGGCGCGCTTCTTTTCTTCCGTGGTGCAATCTGCCGGGAATTTCAACGTCTCAATCGGTTCCGCCTTGCTTGCTTCCGGATTGAACCATGAATTGTACAGCATGAGGAAAATCCACTGCGTCCACTTGAAATATTCTACATCCGTCGTCGCGAGTTCGCGCGACCAGTCGTAGCTGAAGCCGAGGCTTTTGATTTGGCGCGTAAAATTCGCGATGTTCGTCTCCGTTGTCTTGCGCGGATGCTGGCCGGTCTTGATGGCGTATTGCTCTGCAGGGAGACCGAAGGAATCCCAACCCATCGGGTGCAGCACATTGAGACCGCAAGCGCGGCGATAACGGGCGAGAATGTCGGTGGCTGTGTAGCCTTCCGGATGACCGACGTGCAGCCCCGCGCCGGACGGGTAGGGGAACATGTCGAGGATGTAATACTTGGCCGGCAGTGATTTCGCATCCGCCACCTTGCCTGAAAGTCCGTGGCGGATGCCAAACGGATGTTCTGGTGGCACGGTTTCCCCCGGGTTGAAGGCGCGAAAAGCCTGTTGCTTCTCCCAAGCCTGTTGCCACTTGGGTTCGATCAAATGAAACGGATATTGTCTGCGACTGCTCGACATAGAAACGTCATTTTGCCGTATGCGCGCCTCGCGGGCAATGGGGAAGTCCGACTGGATGGGCTCGGCGCATCTTGAGGCCATTCTTGTTTGGAGTTCCGCCTTTAGGCGGTTCGGGAAAACCACCCGCCAACCCGCCTAAAGGCGGAACTCCAAACAAGCGGAACATCCCACTCACCGTTTTGAGTGGTGCTCTTAGTTCTTCCCGTTCGTCAGGTCGACGAAGTTTTTCAGCAGTTGCAACCCGACCTTCTGGCTCTTTTCCGGGTGAAACTGCGTGGCATACACATTATCGCGCCACACAGAGGAGGCGAAATTGTTGCCGTAATCAGTACGCGTGGCGACGATCGAGCTATCCAGCGGTTGCGGATAGAAACTGTGAACGAAATAAACATAACTGCCGCTCGTGATGCCACGGTACAGCGGGCAGTCGGGTCGTACGATATCCAATTGATTCCAGCCGATCTGCGGAATCTTGAGACCTTTCTGCTCTGAAAAACGCACCACCTTGCCGGAAAAAACGCCCAACCCGGCGGCGCAGGAATTAAATTCTTCACTCTTCTCAAACAGCGCCTGATACCCGACGCAGATGCCCAAGAAAGGTTTGCCGGTCTTGATAAATTCGCGGGAAGCCTCGAGCAGTTCCTGTTTACGCAGCGCGGCGATGCAGTCATCGAATGCGCCGACGCCGGGAAGCACGAGGCCGCTGGCATCGCCGATCTCATCGGGCCGCTGCACCAGCCGCACGTCCGCGCCGACCTTGAGCAGCGATTTATGCACGCTGCGAAGGTTGCCGGAACCGTAATCAAGCAAAGCAATCACGCCACAATTAACAATGAAAAATGAGAAAAGTAAAATACCGAAGTCGCCCCGAAAAACTTTTCAGCGCCGCCGGTTTGTGATATTCCATGCCCGCAATGGACAGCCCGCCGGCCAAAACTGATTCGCGAAGCTCATGGGCCGGCCGCTGGCCATGGTTGCTGGTGCTGGTCGTCATCTTGTTTGCGGGTTTCGTCCGGTTCCGGCTGCTGGAAGTGCCGCTGGAACGTGACGAGGGTGAATATGCCTATGCCGGCCAACTCATCCTGCAAGGCATCCCGCCCTACGAACTGGCCTATAACATGAAACTGCCGGGGACGTATTACGCCTACGCTTTCGGCATGGCCGTGTTCGGGCAGACGACCGTCGGTGTGCATTTGACGTTGTTGCTGGTGAACACCCTGACGATCGTGTTTGTCTTCATGCTGGCCCGCAGGCTTTTCGGGGTGACAGCGGGGGTGGTGGCGGCGGCGAGTTACGCAGTTATGGCGGTCAGCCCCACGGTGCTGGGCATGGCGGCACATGCCAATCATTTTGTCGTCCTGTTTGCCGTGCCCGCAACCCTGTTGCTGTTACATGCCGGGGAACAAAAAGACACCCGCATGATTTTTATAGCCGGCCTGTTGTACGGGCTGGCCTTGATGATGAAGCAGCAGGCGGCCTGTTTCGCCCTGTTCGGCGGGCTTTACCTGGCGTGGCAGGCGGCGCAAGAAAAAAACCTTCTTTCCAAAGATTTTTTGAAGCGCGGCCTGGTTTTCAGCCTGGGCGTGATCCTGCCGCTGGGCATCTTCTGTCTGACCTGCATCATTGCCGGAGATTTCGCGCGGTTCGAGTTTTGGACTTTTGTCTATGCCCGGAATTATGCCGCCATCCTGACCTGGTCCCGTGGCTGGAATAATTTGATCGAACATCTGGAACTGGGATGGCACCAGTCGTTGGGAGTTTGGTTGCTCGCACTGGCGGCGCCGCTGCTGATGTGGCGGGATGCGGCCCTCCGGAAGCCGGTGCTATTGGCAACCGGTTTCTGGGTGTGTTCGTTTTTGGGCACATCTGCCGGGCTGTTTTTTCGGACGCACTATTTCATTCTTGTGCTGCCCGCCGTGGCCATCTTGGCCGGCGGAACGGTGGCCGCCCTGCAAAAGATGTCCCGCAGCCAAGCCGTTGCCGTCCTGCCGGTGGCCGGGTTCATTGTGATTTTGGGCTGGATGATCGCCTGCGAGGCCGCTCCCATGTTTCAATATTCACCGATGTATTTTTGCCAGCTTCGCTATGCCGCCAATCCATTTGCGGAGGCCGAGGTGGTGGCCGGCTACATCCGTGAACATTCCGCGCCCGACGCGCGGATCGCCGTGCTGGGCTCCGAGCCGGAGATTTATTTTTACGCGCAGCGGCACTCGGCAACGGGTTATATTTACGTCTACCCTTTGATGGAACCGCAACACGCCGCCCGGGCCATGCAACATGAGATGATGCAGGAAATCACGTCCGCCAAGCCTGAATTTGTTGTGCTGGTCAATTACCAGTTGTCATGGTTGAACGATGCGAATTCCGACACCACCATCGTGGACTGGATGCGGGAATATGTTCCGGCATTTTATGACGAGATCGGCTCGGTCGGCCTCAATGAGAAGCGTGAAGTGGCTGCCAACTGGGTCGGCACAGATGGCCCTGACGTCACGCTGGTGGGAGGAAAAATTGAAGTCTACCGGCGCAAACCTGACGCGGACCCAGCCAAGACGAATTAGCCGCCGTGGCTGAAATTCTGGCTACGTTTCTATTTCGCGCCCGCA
>DASZCA010000141.1:0-38605 GCA_035943555.1 Verrucomicrobiia bacterium | reverse complement strand
CGATGAGGCCAAGGCAAACCCATCGTGTGATAGGCACCCACTGCCGCTCACGCTTCTCCCAGCGCCTCAACCAACGCAACTCTTGCTCGGATAATTTCATAAACGCGAAGCCGCCTAACGAAAAAAGCTGAGCCACCGCCGACTCACGGCGTGGCTTGCAACCGAAGCGCCAACGGCGGTTGGCTCCGGCGACTGGTTAGGCGGCTGGTTTTGCATATCTCAAAGCTTCGCCAAATCAATATGGCAAATATCCCAGATGACCAAAAGCCACAATAACACAGAACAAACTAGCGATACTCTCAGCGAAATCAAAATAGCCCATGCTGCGACTAAAAGAACCGTCACGAGCAACGAAGCCAACAAATAGAGCAACATCATCGGCACGCTTGCCCCGTGCAAAAGCGGATGACCGACGTAAAGAAGACCAAGGATGAAAATCGGAAACCCCGCGAAAACCGCAAGCTGGCAACGGAACTCGGCTGGCAGCAAATGCTGATACCGCTCGCCTCTGGCGATTCTCACAAGCAATCCTAGAATCAAACTTCTCATGGTGCGCGAAGCCGCCTAACGACCAAAGCTGAGCCACGTGGGAACTGTGACGTGGCGAATCCGAACGCTCAAGCGCAAAACTGCGGCGCCCACCCACGTTGGCTCCGGCGACTGGTTAGGCCACCTTGTCGTTTCGTTCATGTTCGTCATTCTCCAATTCCTTCGCACTTTTCTCCAAGTCTTGGAAAGCCTGGGCGCAACGGTAGCTAGCATAAATACGGTAAACCGCTACCAAACAGCTTCCTATGCCAAGTCCGCACTTATACTGAACGGGAAAGTGAAAACACAGTATGATGCATATGACGCCGAAAAGCACACCCCACCCAACCGTGCGCCAACTAAACGAGGTCTTCGCTCTTTTCATACATCGGTAGCGGCCTAACGAAAAAAGCTGAGCCACGTGGGAACTGTGACGTGGCGTGCCGACACGCTCAAGCGCAAAACTGCTGCGCCCAACCACGTTGGCTCCGGCGACTTGTTAGGCATCGTGAACCTCCGTAAGCGCCAGCCCAAACTCGGCTGTAATGTCTGCCAACAAGTCGTCTGCTCGAAAACCGCTGCCAGTCTTCGTTTGTAAATGTCGAATCGCGTCCGCAACATTCATAAGCAATAGTCGCTCCCTCTGTGCGTCATCGGCAACGCTAAACTTCTCGAAGTCAATAATCGTCCTGTAATCCGCCGCGCGCTTCTTGCGCTGCCACATCCTGCGCTCTGGCCTGCCAGCGAGAAACTCCGGGCCGAGAATCATCGGGACAATGGCAATCTCTGTGACCGCGTCACCGTAATCACGATGCTGACAGCGGGCGTTGAGGCGGCTCTCGACGCGTGAGCGCACAGGTCGGAACGCCTCGCTAATCCTGTGGTCCAGTTCGCCGCTAAAAAAGAAGGTCATACGCTACGATGCCTAACGAAAAAAGCTGAGCCACCGCCGACTCGCGACGTGAATCCCGATGCATCGGGAAACAGCAGCGCCAACGGCGGTTGGCTCCGGCGACTGGTTAGGCCACATGGTCATAGCTCATCAACTCTCCATCGTAATACCAGAAACGTCTCCATCCTCGTCAAACGCGACACTAACAACGTAATTGGTGACATCTTCTGGTAGCGTAAAATCAAAAGTCTCAATCTCATCATCGCCGCCCCAATGTGAGCGAAGCACCAGCAACTCAAGGATGCGACGTGGCTCTGGCGTCTCTGTGGCGAGGTGCTTCTTCCAGTAACCGGAATCTATCTCCTCCAAATGGTGCGATACAAAGAGCGTAGCACCGAACTCGTCGTCGGGTGTGCCGTATGCTTTCGTGATTGCGGCTCGTGCCGCAGCTTCGCGTCTTTTGATTTCGTCTGGATTGGCTGACATAAATAGTGGCGTGTAATGTGGCCTAACGTAGAAAGCTGAGCCACCGCCGACTCGCGGCGTGAATCCCGATGCATCGGGAAACAGCAGCGCCAACGGCGGTTGGCTCCGGCGACTGGTTAGGCCGATGGTCAATATTCATGAAGTATCACCAAAGTAAATCGGAACTTGAATGATGCTCCCGGTTTGGGCTGCACCACCAACCGAACCACGTTCGTATTGTATGGCCGATATGCTCGAAACTCGTCGAACATCGCTAAGTCTTGATACGGCTCGACGTGAGATAGCCAAGCACCAACCAACGCATCACCGAAATGAATCTCAAACTCCTGTCTGTTTGTAGAACCGGCGGGAATCCGAAACTCCGGCGCAATCCAGTCACCTTTGCCAAGAATAAGCCTGAACTTGTTGGTGTCTCCTGCCTCCCATCGCAGTGAGTCATCGGCTGGATGGTCTGTCGTCGAAATCTCGGCCATCGCGTAGCTCGGAATCAGATGCTTGGGTTTGTAACCTTCTAACCGAGCAAGCCGGTCATCGAACCCATTGATGCGACCCTCCAATTCTGTGACGACGGTCTTATAGCGGAAGTAATAAAACTGGCTGAAATAAGCGGCCACGATGAAACACACTCCAGCGACAGCCAAGGCAAAGAATGTAAGCGCTCGTTTCATGCGTGTGGTAATCGGCCTAACAGATATATTGAGCGACAGATTTGATGTATATCACTTTCACTGGATTGGACAATAAAACTGTGTTTTAGGCTTGTCGAGCAAGGACTTTTGGAAAATCTTCGGGTTATTATTGAAATGGAAAAACTGACACCAGAGAAGTTTTTGCCCAATCCGAAGTTGAAGTTGCGGGAGCAGTTGCGGGAAGTGATCCGATTCCGGCACGGTTCGCCGCGCACAGAGGAGGCTTACTGGCATTGGATCAAGGGTTTCATCTTATTTCATCAAAAGCGGCATCCCCGGGAAATGCAGGCGGTTGAAGTGAGGGCCTATCTATCGCACCTGGCGGTGGAAAAGAAGGTGGCGGCGGCCACGCAAAATCAGGCGCTCAACGCGATTGTATTCCTGTATCGGGAGGTGCTGAACCTTGAACCGGGTGCGATCGGCAAGATTGAGCGGCCCACGCGGTCCCGGAAGATTCCGGCGGTGTTGACCAAGGAGGAAGTGCGGGGCGTGCTGGCAATGGTGGCGGCGGACCATCAGTTAATCTGCCGGTTATTGTATGGAACGGGGATGCGATTGCTGGAATGCCTGCGATTGCGTGTGAAGGATGTGGATTTTGCACGAAACGAAGTGACAATTCATGACGGCAAAGGTTTCAAAGACCGGATGACGATGTTGCCGGAGAGCCTTAAGCCAGCGTTACGTTTGCATCTGGAACGGGTGCGGACCATTCACCAGCAGGATTTGGCGGCAGGCTTGGGCCGGGTGTCATTGCCTTATGCCCTAGCCCGCAAGTATCAAAACGCGAACCGGGAGTGGGGTTGGCAGTATTTTTTCCCGGCCGCAACTTTATCCAACGCGGACCGGAAGGCCGCGCCGCCCAGCCTGCAACGTCATCATGTCCATGAGGTGAATTTACAGCGGGCAGTCAAGGCGGCGGCACTGGCGGCGGGCATCAGCAAGACAGTGACGCCGCATACTTTTCGCCATTCGTTCGCGACGCATTTATTGGAGAACGGGTATGACATCCGAACGGTGCAGGAGTTGTTGGGGCATAAGGATGTGGCGACGACTCAAATCTACACGCATGTGATGCACAAGCCCGGGCTGGGGGTGCGGAGTCCGTTAGATGTGCCGATGTGACGTTGGATCCATTTTTGGGGGGGGCGAGCGGGACGGGCACCAGGATGGACATCGGTGCGAGGAGGAGGACGAGAACGAGGAGGAGGATTTTGATTTTGGAAATCTTTCAAAAGACCAATGTTTTTGAAATTTCGGCCTGATTTTGGGCTGGGCTGAAAGTTGTAACGCATTTTTAATCAATCGTTAGTGAAAGCGGTTTTGATTTTTTGGGTGGGAGGGCGTTCCCACTCCTGAAAAATGAAAATAAATGGCATAAATCTGCGAGTTACATTCCCCACACGAATTCGGATTTTGGAGAGGTGTGATTTAATGAAGGGCATGTCAGATAAAAATGACGAATTTCGAATGCCGAATGGCAGGGGTGAACGTCGTGGCGAGGGCGCCAGCATCGGTTGCAGGCCACGCGCTGCGGCTGATCCCGCTCGGCGCGGGACATCCGCCTTCGCCAAGGCATGGCGGACAGGCAGCCGCGCTCCGGCGGCGGGTGATGTTATCCGGGTAAATCCAACCAACAGTCACCGCCCATTGGTTGGGCCTTGTTGGGCTTTGTTGGACCAAAAAAATTTATGAAAGGTCTAATGAACCCAGCTTATCCGGGTGAATCCGACCATAGAATTATGAGTGATGTTCCGACAAACGCAGAGGCGCGGAGAACGCAGAGGATCGCGGAGATGACTGCATTCATTTCCAATACCAGCTCCTGCTCTGCGTTCTCCGCGCCTCTGCGTTTTTTTGGCCGGATTCGCAAGTTCGCATTCACAAAGATTCCCAGAGTTTCACAAGCTTTCACAACGTTTCACATGGATTCCCATCTCGTTTTAAAAAATATTTTTGGCCACAGGCAGGGCAATCAGTTGCCAGAAGATGCACCGATGATCAAAATGGAAATTATCTTTAACCTATTGTGTGTCTGCGTACTCTATCGGGCATGCCTATGAAAATTTCTGCCGCCATTTTGTGCCTGGGGCTTTCGCCAGTGTTGTCTTTCGCCGTTGATCCGGCACCGGCAGATCCGTTGGCGGCGGGTTTTGCCTCGCCACCGGCCTCGGCGCGGCCGCAGACGTGGTGGCATTGGATGAACGGCAACGTGACCAAGGAAGGCATCACCGCCGACCTGGAAGCGATGCAGCGCGTGGGCATCGGCGGCGTGCAAATCTTTAACGCGGGCGAAGGGATTCCGGCGGGGCCGGTGAAGTTCAACAGCCCGGAATGGCATGACATGTTCAAGTTCGCGGTGTCGGAAGCGGACCGGCTGGGGCTGGAGGTCTGCATCCACAATTGCGCGGGCTGGTCCAGCAGCGGCGGGCCGTGGAACACCTATGATCATTCGATGATGCACATGGTCTCGAGCGAAACCAACATCACCGGCGGACAGAAATTTTCCGCCGTGCTGCCGCAGCCGCCCATGAAATGGGATTTTTACAAGGACATCGAAGTGGTGGCTTTTCCCACCATCGACGGGGAAGGGGCGCGCATGAAATCGCTGGCGCCGAAGATCACTTCCAGCGTCAAAAACATCGACGGCAACTTGTTGGTGGACGGGAAACTCAACACGACAGTCAGCCTGCCGACCAATGATTTTCCGCAGTACATCCAGTTTGAATTCGCACAACCGTTCGCCACGCGCTCGGCCACGCTGACCTTTGCGCAGGAGTCCGGCGATATCAAGGGCGTGATCCAGGTTTCCGATGATGGGAAAACGTATCGCGACCTGCGCACATTCATGACGCCGCGCCGGCCGACGCGGCCACTGAGTTTTTCGCTCGGCAATGCGCCGGTTTCCGCGCGGTTTTTCCGGGTGAATTTCACGGGCATGACGGCGCGGACGCGGGCTTTGAGCGTGGCAGACATCGACTTGAGCCCGCGCTTGAGCATCGAGAATGTGGAGACGAAGGATGGTGACACGGGCGGGTTTATTTCCTCATCGACGGCGGAAAGTTCCGCAGATGATAACTTGCTCATCAAACAGGACGGGATGATCGACCTCGCCACCAATCTGAGTGAAGACGGGCACCTGGACTGGGATGCGCCACCCGGCAATTGGACGGTGTTGCGCATCGGCTACACGCCCTACGGACGCGAGAATCACCCGGCGCCGCCGGAAGGCACGGGCCCGGAGTGCGACAAATTCAGCCCGGAGGCGCTGGACGCGCACTGGGACGGATTTGTGCAGAAGGCGATCGATGACGCAGGGCCGCTGGCGGGCAAGGGGAAGACGTTCAACAATGTGTTGATCGACAGCTATGAAGTCGGCGGCCAGAACTGGTCGGCCAATTTTCGCAAGGAATTTGAACAGCGTCGCGGTTACGATCCGCTGAATTATCTGCCGGCCTTCACGGGGCGCGTGGTGGACAGCCCGGAAGTTTCCGAACGGTTTCTATGGGATGTGCGCCGCACGATCTCGGATCTGTTCGCGGAAAAATATTACGGGCATTTCGCGGAATTGTGCGCGGCGCACAACATGACGTGTTCGTTTGAGCCCTACACGGGGCCTTACGAATCGTTGCAGGTCGGCGCGACGGCGGAAATTCCGATGGGCGAATTTTGGGTGGGCAACGGGCCGCTGGATCAATCGGTGAAGCTTGCGTCCTCGGTGGGCCATATCTACGGGCGCAATGTCATCGGCACGGAATCATTCACCGCCGCGCCCAGCACCGAACATGGCCGTTGGCTGGATGATCCTTACGCGATCAAGGCGCTGGGCGACCAGGTGTTTTGCACAGGCATCAACCGGTATATTTTTCATCGTTACGCGATGCAGCCGTGGACGAACCGCTGGCCTGGTATGACGATGGGCCAATGGGGCACGCACTTCGACCGCACCAGCACCTGGTGGGAGCAGGGGCGCGCGTGGTTGAAATATGTGACGCGCAGCCAGTTCATGTTGCAACAGGGGCGCTTCGTGGCGGATGCCGCGTATTTTGACGGTGAAAACGCCCCGGCCGAACGGCGTGACAGTGATCCGGAACTGCCGCCCGGTTATGATTTCGATGCCGTCGGTGGCACGGTGCTGATGGATGCGCGGGTGGAAGATCATCAGCTCGTTTTGAAAAGCGGCATGCGTTATCGCGTGCTCATCCTGCCACCGGGCGACCGTGACATGCGGCCGGTGCTGCTCTGGAAAATCAGCCAGTTGGTGAAAGACGGATTAACGGTCGTGGGCGCGCCGCCGGAAAAATCGCCGAGCCTCGCGGACTATCCGAACTGTGACAAGGAAGTGAAATCGATCGTGACGGCGGTGTGGGGCAACTGCGACGGCACGAACGTGCTGGAAAAGGCGTTCGGCCAGGGCAAGGTGGTCTGGGGTGAGCCCCTCGCGAAAGTTTTGGCGGAGCTCAACGTGCCGCCGGATTTCGAATTTAGCACGACTAACCAGGCGCGGCTGTCCTACATCCACCGGCAAGATGGGGACGCGGAGATTTATTTCGTCTCCAACCAGCGCGGGCAATATCAGGCGCTGGACGGCATTTTTCGCGTCAGCGGCAAGCAGCCGGAACTGTTTCATGCGGACACGGGCGTGATCGAACCCGCGCCGGTGTGGCGCGAGGAAAACGGGCGGACGATCGTGCCGCTGCAATTTGACCCGGCGGGTTCGGTGTTCGTGGTTTTCCGCCACCCGGCGCCCGCTGATCACGTGGTGGCGGTGACGCATTCAGGTTTTGTTGCGCCGAAATCGAAGACGCCGATGGCAAAGCTGGTCATCCGGAGCGCGATCTATGACATGGTCGGCGGGGGCAAGCCGCATTGGGCGGATGTAACCGCAGCGGTCAAATCACAAGTGGCGGACGGGCAGCGGGAAATCACGGCCAACAATGATCTTGCCGGCGATGATCCGGTGCCGAACATCGTGAAAGCCTTGCGCGTGGAATTTGTTCTTAACGGCCGCAATCAGACGAACGAGGTGGCGGAGAATGAAATTTTGGAGCTGGCGGCGGAGGCCAAAGTCACCCGGGCCATCTATGGCAAACTGCCTTCAGCCACGACGGAGGTTTCGAAGCCGGTGGATGTGACCAAAAAACTTTCCAAGCTGGTGACCGGCGGGACGTTAAACGTCCGGGTGGCGAACGAGTTGACGGGCAGCGATCCGCAGTTCGGCCAGCCGAAGGAGTTGAGTGTGGAGTACTCGTTGAATGGCGTGACTCACAGCGTCGTCGTTTCGGAGAACGAAACGTTGAGCATCGGCCAAACCGGTTCGCTGGGTGAAGCGCCGACCTTTGGGCTGCGGGCGGATGACGCAGGCAATATCTCTGTGCTGGCGGCGACCGCAGGCAAAGTCGAATTGACCACCGCGTCCGGAAAAACGTTGCGCGCGAAAGTGAGCGGGGTGCCGGCGGCGCAGGAAGTCGGAGGCGCGTGGGATTTGAGTTTTCCGCCGAACTGGGGCGCGCCGCCGCAAGTGACGTTGCCGTCATTGATGTCGTGGTCGGATTCCACGGACAAGGGCGTGAAATATTTTTCCGGCACGGCGACCTACACGAAGGAGATCGAGATTCCGGCGAAGGATTTGGGCAAAGGCCGTTCCATATGGCTGGATTTGGGCCGCGTGAAAAACTTCGCGGAAGTTTCCTTGAACGGCCAGCCGCTCGGCATTTTGTGGAAGCCGCCGTTCCGTGTGGAGATCACCGGTGCCGCGCAGCCCGGCAAAAATAAATTGGAGGTCAAGGTCACGAACCTGTGGCCGAACCGGCTGATCGGCGATGAGCAATTGCCGGATGACCGCGAGTGGACCGGCAAACGTCTCAAAGAATGGCCGCAATGGGTTCTCGACGGCAAGCCGAGCCCGACGGGGCGGTTCACCTTCACGACCTGGCATCATTGGACGAAGGACGAGCCGTTGCTGGAATCGGGATTGATCGGGCCGGTGCGGATTATTTGTGCCGAGGAGGTGCCGGCGACCCGGTAAATTTGGTGCGCACGAAAGGACTTGAACCTTCACGCCTTACGGCACCAGATCCTAAGTCTGGCGTGTCTGCCATTCCACCACGCGCGCGTTAATACTACAGGCTAATTGATACCAAAAAACGGAGGATAACCGCAAGCCGCCGATTCGCGCCGGCAAGCGGCCCTTCAACTTACGAATTTGTAGTCGTAAGGCGCGCGTTGATTCCGGGCAAGATGAATGTTTGCCGTAGCGGCACCATCGCCGGTGAAGATCTCCTTTTCAGGATTCCAATTCAACTTGGAACCGGTGCGCAGGGCGATGATGATGAGATGGCCGATGCACGCGGAGCGATGGCCGGTCTCAACCGCGGCCACCGGGTCTTTTCGCGATCGCATGCATTCGAAAAAGTTGCCCATGTGGTCGTTGCTCATCTCCAGCTTCAGGGCGTTGTCCGGCAGCGGTTCGGTCAGCAGATGTTTGTCGCTCGCAGAAATGCCGTCACGGTTGACCCAGATCCAGCCGTCCGCGCCGGTGAATTTCACGCCATTGCGCTGGCCGTTTTCATCGAGGATCGCCCCGTACGGACTGTCGGCCGTTGTGGTTTTGACAGTTTGTATCACGCCGCTGGCCCAGGTGAGTTTGGCCTCAAATTCGCCCGGTGTCGTGAAACCGTCCGGCAACGGCGGCGTGATGACGCGGGCTTCCACGCCGACCGGCCCGTCGAGGCCGATGCCCCAGCGCGCGATGTCATTGTGATGCGCGCCCCAATCGGTCACCGGTCCGCCTGAATAATCGAACCACCAACGAAAAGTGCCGTGGCAACGTTCGGCGAAATACTCCGCCGCCGGTGCCTGACCAAGCCAGTAGTCGTAGTCAAACTCCGGCGGTACCGGGACGCTTGGGAAATGGTTGCCGCGGATGCCGGCCGGGACAAAGACATCCACCTGCTTCAAGGTGCCGAGGCGACCATTGCGGACCAGCGAGCACGCCAGACGGAAACTCCGGCTGCTCCGCTGCTGGGTGCCGGTCTGGAAAACGATCTTATTCTTTCGCACCGCCTTGATGATGTGCCGACCCTCGTCAATCGTGAGCGTCAGCGGTTTCTCGCCGTAGACATCTTTTTTGGCCCGGGCGGCGGCGAGGTTGATCAGCGTGTGCCAATGATCGGGGGTCGCCTGCACGATGGCATGGACGTCATCACGCTCCAATGCTTTGCGAAAATCGCCGTATTTTTCCGGCGCTTTGCCATCCCGGGTGAATTTTAAAGCGGCGGCATCCGCGTGCCGCTGGTCGACATCACAGACGGCCACGATATCGCCAAAACGCGAGGCATTCTCGGCATCACCTTGGCCCATCCCGCCGCAGCCGATCAGGGCGATGCCCGGACGGTCGTTGGGACTGGTGATTTTTTTAGCCGCTTCTGCCGCCGCGAGTTCACGCTGCACAAACCACAATGGTAAACCCGCAGCAGTGGCGGCCAGCGCGGATTTCTGGAGAAATGTGCGGCGCGAGATGTGGAATGTCTTTTGCATGATTTTCTTGTTCACTTCATTCAGTCAGGCCAAAGCCAAAGGCAAATTGTGACTGGGCCGGTTTGCCCGCGCTGTCGGGCCAGTTACGAGGCAGTTTGCCGGTGAATTTATGGTCGCCAAATAAAACGTCCGTGACGCCCAGTCCCTCGGTGCCGGGCAACCAAGCGGCGATGAAAGCATCGCTGTTGGTGAGCGCAGAATTCAAAACCAGCGGCCGTCCGGAATACAGGATGGTGATGACGGGTGCGCCACCGGCGCGCGCGCGGGCGATCAAGGCTCGGTCTTGCGCCGACACATCCAAATCGTTGCGGTCACCTTTCATTTCGGCATAGGGAAGTTCGCCGACCACGACAATGACCGCGTCAGCCGTTGCCAGGTTGCCGGCATCGGGTGAAAAAATGACCTGTGTTTCCGGGGAGACTGTCTGTTTTATGGCCGCAAGCAAGGTGGTGCCGCCATGCGTGATGTTGCCGGAGCCGCCCTGCCAGTCGATCGTCCAGCCACCGCACTGGATGCCCAAATCGTCCGCCGCCACGCCGACCACGGCAACGCGCCGGATGTTTTTGGAGAGGGGCAGCACGTGCCGGTCATTTTTCAAAAGGACGAGCGAATTGCGGACGCACTCGCGGGCGACTGCGCGGTGGGCCGGTGAGCCGATCGCAGCGGTGAGTTTCGGATCGGTGGCGGTGCTCTCAAACAAGCCCATCGCAAATTTTATCCGCAGGATGCGTTTCACCGCGTCATCAATCCGCGCTGGGGAGACCTTGCCTTCCGCCACCAGCGCCTTCAGGTCTTGAATGAATTCAACGTAGTTATTCGTTTTCTCAACGCCATTGGGAATCATTATCATGTCCAGGCCGGCGTTGATGGACTGTTCGATGTCTGATTTATAATCCGGTGAAATCTGGTCGATCGCCGCCCAGTCAGAAACGAGAAAGCCTTTGAATCCCAGTTCACCCTTCAAGACATCCGTCAGCAGGTATTTGTTGCCGTGCATCTTCTTGCCGTTCCAACTGCTGTAAGAAACCATGATGGAACCGACGCCGGCCTTGATGGCGGCGACATAGGGCGGCAGGAAAAGTCTGCGCAAGGTAGCCTCGTCACAGACGGTGTTGCCTTGGTCGATGCCGCCGGTGGTGCCGCCGTCACCGATGAAATGTTTGGCGCAGGCGAGGACGGTGGCGGGATCAGCGGAAAGCTGCTTGCCTTGCAACCCGATGGCCGCCGCGGTGCCGAGCCGGGAAACAAGCGCGGTGTCATCGCCATAGCCTTCATAGGTGCGGCCCCAATGGGCATCCTGCGGAACGGTGATGCAGGGCGCGAACGCCCAGCGGATGCCGGTGCCGGCGACCTCCTCGGCGGTGACGCGTTCGGCACGCTGGACGAGCGCGGCATCATGCGTTGCACCCAGTCCGATGTGGTGCGGGAAGATCACCGCGCCATCGATGTTATTGTGGCCATGAACAGCATCAACGCCATAGAGGATCGGGATTTTCAGCCGCGTTTGCAGCGCGTAACCTTGAAATTGGTTCACAAAATCCAGCCAGTCCTTCGAGGTGTTGCCGGTGTCGGGATCGGAGTTGCCGCCGCTCAGGACGGAACCAAGAAAATATTTTGTTACATCAGCCTTGTCCTTGAGCGCGCTGCAATCCACCTGGACCATCTGGCCGATCTTTTCCTCCAGCGTCATTTGCGCCAGCAGCGCGTCAACTTGTGCATCGTGTTGGGAAAAGGACGGGGCGGCGTGGCTCATGATCGTGTTAAAGGAGATTATGACTGCGGCGGTGAGCCGGCAATATTGCGGGATTTTCATTTATTGACTGGTAAGAGAGGTTTAAGAACTTTGGAGAAAATTTCGGCCTGGCGCATGAAACCCAGATCGTTCGGATGCGAGCCGTCGGTGCTGCCTTCGCCGTCATCACCCAAAAGATGCTCGCCCGGGATATAAAACAGGTTCTTCATGCCTTCCTTCTGGAGGTTTTCGAAGACGGCCTTCAATTCCGCACGGTCCTTCAAATGATACCATTCCATTTGTCCCTGCGTGAGAAAGGCACCCTGTAATGTGCGATCTTCGACAAGGACGATCGGAACGTCAGCATGGGCGGCGCGAAGTTTTTTCACGAGCGGGCCGGCGCGTTCCTTGATTTCATCTGCCGTCATGTTGGGCAGACAATCGATCACATAAATTGACGGATCCAGCTCGGCGAGCAGATCCGCCATCTCCGGTTCCATTTTGCCATTGCCGGAGAAACCGAGGTTGATGACCGGCCAGTTGAATTTACGTTGAAGTATCGCGCTATGGACCATGCCGGGACGAGACGCAGCAGCCCCCTGCAAAATTGACGTGCCATAAAAAACGATCGGCTTGCGCTCGCCTGAACCCCACGCCTGAGCTTTGTTCAGCGTGTTCGTCGGCGAGATTCCCAATTCGACAAACTTCGTACCATTATAAAGCGGCAGGTACAGGAGATATTCCCGGCGGCCGGGAATCAAATCTTTCACCAGCGTTACCTCGTTGGTTTGGTGTTCTGGAATGCCCACGGCGAGCCAGCGCCAGCCATGTTCCGTTTTGACGTACAAATCCAGTCCGCTTTTCCCGATCGCCGTCATGTTCGGAAGATACAGCCATGATTCGGTCAATGCCCAGCGTGCGTGGATCGTCGTCGCATCCGTCACGAAGCGCACACACATGCCGGCAGAATTGCGCGACAGATCCCATACCGGCTTCCGTACCACGCCTTCAGCCCGCGCCGGCAAGCGGTCGTAAAAATCCTTCGTATCGTCCCATCCGCGACCCTCGACACCGAATGACCGGATGTCCGACCAGAGGATTTTCATGGCATTCGTGTTTGAATTTGTCTGGGCGATGACGGAATGTTGGCCGACCACCAGCAGCCACGCCAGAAAGGCGAATGTCCCAGCGGAGCCATGGATGGAAGCGGTGCGGCGCATGATTTAAGAGGTTGGTTGCCCGTAGAATGCCGGAAAACGCACGGGCAGGCTTGTCATGACTTTATGGGACATTACGCCGGACGTTGGATGCGCTAGGTTAAATGCAATTCAACCCGACACTTTTACCGCCACACCGGTAGCCAGCCTATAAATATGAAATGCTTTTTGAGCAACGCCCGGTTTCAGAGCCGTACATATACCGTTGCTCTGGTCGCGGTCGGCACCCTTGCCACCGTGGTTTTTTCCGGTTGCAGCAAAAAACAACCCCCGGCCGCCGCCGTTACCCAAACGGATGTCCAATCTTCCAATCCGGCGGCCAACCCGGTCTATAACCGGCCGGTCACCCCCACGGTGGTGACCGCAGCCAATGACGGTGAACCGGATCTGAAACAGATGACGCACAGTTTACGCTCCTGGATAGCCCGCACCCACATCGTGCCGAAAAATTTTGAAGACTTCGTCGCCCAGGCAAACATGCAGTTTTCCCCGGCTCCCGCCGGCAAAAAATATGTCATCGGCAAGCATATGGTGATTCAGTTGGCGAACCAATGATTCTTGGATTTAACAAACTTTTCCCATGAAATTATCCCTACCCGGCGGCTTTTCTAAAAAACATACGCTTGGCGCCTTCACCTTGATCGAGTTGCTCGTGGTGATCGCCATCATCGCGATTTTGGCCGCCATGCTGCTGCCGGCGCTGGCGAGCGCCAAGGCCAAGGCATTGCGCATCCAATGCACTTCCCAGCAGAAACAGCTGGGGGTTGGTTTCAACCTGTCGCAAGGCGACCGGAATGACATGTATCCCCCCGCGTGCGACCAGACCGGGGCGGGCGCCCTCCCGTGGGAAAATTACCTGAACCGGTATATTGGCGGAAATCTTTCAGATGCTGAACTGACGCAAAACTATCTTGATATCGAGGTGACGCCGAAGGTTCTCGTGTGTCCGGCGGACAAGCAGCCCAAAGTTGACTGGATGGGTGGTGCTGATCCTTATTTTGGATTCAAATCGTACGCGATGAACAGCGTCGGAACGGCCCAAGGTGCTGATGCCGATTATCAGCGCCTGCCTAAAAACGGCCTGCCCGACCTGAGCGCCGCCGGAAAGCATGGCGTAGGCATTTACTGGTATGATGCTGGCAACACGGCCCTGCCAAGTTTTGACCAGGTGGGGTACAAGACCAGCGTCCTTCATGATCCCGCCGGGACCATCTTGCTGGCAGAAGAGCCGACGGGCATGCAAGCGGCCGGGAATGTCTGGACCTGCATCTGCAACGGCCCGGAAATTGCCGATGGCGGAGCCAATGGCGATCTTTATCAGATCGACACGAAAGCACCCAAGCAGGATCCGACTTCCGGAGCCGGCGTCAACGAAGGTGCGGACATGTACAAATTGCACCGCAACCGCTTCAGTTATCTCTTTCATGATGGGCATGTGGAAAACCTCAAAATTGAGGACACCTGTGGCACCGTCACCGGTCCGCCGACCGTCCGGCTCCTGAATCCCAAGGGCATGTGGACGGTTGCGCAGGGTGATTAAGCGTCCGGCGGACAAGGTCTGGCCGACTTGTCCCCTCTTTTGACGACATGACCTCTGGCACCGATGAGTTATAGTCAATACGTTCCCAAACACCTCTATAAAACCTTGCGATGAGCCGCTCAGTCCATGTTTTGATGCAGCCACGTCGCTAATTAAGTGTTGTGCAGAAACCCGACCAAAGAAAGTTCCCAACCACCATGAAAAACATCTTAAAAAAATGCGTCAACCTTGCGGCCCTTGGCGTGGCGCTGGCCTGGGCCGGCGGCACCGCCCATGGCCAAATCAGCACCAACCTGTTCGCATTTGATTCCAGTGCCGAAGGATTCCTCTTTCCAAGCTGGGCCGGGCAGGGCAGCAGCAGCTTCTGGGATGGAACGCAAGATGCCGCCAGCAATCCCGGTTCGGGAGCGCAATACCTGTATCAGGATATGTCGGGCAGCGGCGGCCAGCTTGTCGGTTTTCAATGTTTTTCCCTGAATCCATATTATCCCTACGTTTACGATAATACTGCCGGTGCCAACGTGTTATATTATAAAGATCTTACCGCTTATACCAACCTTTCAATGGACGTCCTGTGGGATACCACTTATTCCAGCATCGGAATACATGATTACAACAATGAAACATTCGTCGCCGGCAACGGCACTTATGGGGTGGAACTCGATTTTATAACCACTGCAAACCAGAATTGGGTCTACCTTGCCACCATTCAAATTCCCAATGCGGCAAGCAATGGGTGGACGCATGTCAATGTGCCCATTCCGACCGGCTTGCCGTTGGACCAGACCGTCGGGTTTGTCTTTAAAAAATATACGGGCGGCGGTTCGGGTGTCGCCGCCATGTGGGTGGACAATATTGCAGCGCAAGCCCCGGGTTCACCGCCGCCGGCGCCGACATTGACTTCTCCGCAAGCCGTCGTGCATGGCTTGAACATTTATGATGATAGCAGCGCGTATGATCGCCAGAGCATCGCCACCGTTGTGACGAACAGCCCGACATACGTCACCAATCTCGATACGACCGTCACCACCAATAGTGTTCCGGATAGCAATTATTCCTGGATTGGCAGTGCGAATCCGGTCAACTATTCCCTCAAGATCGCCCAAGCCCCGGCGGCCAGCTTTTCCGGCTATCAAACTCATATCATGATTTGCCCGGGTGATAATGTCACTGAGGTGGCACCGGACTACAACGAGGCCGCCGCGCTCGTCCTTTTCATCGACCGTCAGGGCAATGGCAGTGTGATCGCCCAATTGCGCTACAAGATCAATGATGCGAACGATAATAAAAATCTGTTTGGCAGCGACCCGACCGTTTATGGTGGCAATGGACTTTCGTTCACCAACACCGTGGTTGCCGGGTATGGCGGTCTGTTGGGCGCGGTGACAAATGTCGGCGGCTTCGTCGGTACGTGGACCATGACCATGACTGGCAATACCAATATCGCGCTTCATTCTCCCGATGGCAGCCAGTCTACCTTTGCCTTTCCGCAGTTAAGCGACGCGCAGGCATTTGCCGGCCCGATCACCGTTTTCTGGGGCACCCAGCCCAATGCCGCCAATTTGGCCCAGAGCGTCAAATTGAGCAATGTTTCCATCACGGGTTCCACCAGTTCTTTGAATGCGGATCTGACGCAGCCGCTAAATCCCGCCCAGCTGATCATTCGCGCCAGCAACGGCAGTCTGGTCTTTGGCACACCGGCCAACGCCATCTATTGGCTCCAGTGGACCTTGCCGGATGCCGGCTATAAATTGCAAAGCGGCGCCAGTTTGACCGGCTCGTGGACGACAAACACTCCCGCCCTTTATAATGTTGGCGGCCAACGCGCCACGTTCATCACCAGTGACATGACTCCGGCGGGTTCCGGATTTTTCCGGCTCGGCAAGTAAAAGCTGTGATTTGAGTTTCATAGTGCCGGCCCGAGGTTGATTCGGGCCGGCACTTTTTTATAAAAATGTCATGTCAACAATCCGGCTGAAATGTCTGCCGGATGGTGTAAACTGTTTTATGTCGTACCGCATTGCTGCAGTGAAGTTAGGTCGAAGCCTTTTGCTTCTGCTTGTCCTCGCCTGCCTGCGTGCCCCGGCCCAAACCAATCTTTCCCTCTACTCGGACCAGTTGGATAATAATTTTCAGAACTGGAGTTACAGTGCCGGGACTTATAATTTTGCCAGCACCTCGCCGGTCCATTCAGGCACATACGCCATCACCTTGAGCAACGCGTGGAATGGCATCTCGTTTGAACATTCGGATTTCAATCCCGCGCCCTACACCAACCTGGTTTTCTGGGTCAACGGCGGCAGCGTTGGCGGGCAGATTGTATTGGTGAATTTTCAATATGCCGGAAGCGCCAGCAACGGGCCAAACTATCAATTGCCACCTTTGCCGGCCAATCTCTGGCAGCAATTCACGCTGCCTTTGAATTCGCTCGGAGTCGGAGGTGTCACCAATTTGAGCCGGCTGAACTTCCAACTCACCAGTTTTGGGACCACTGGCGCATTTTCCTTGGATGACGTCAGCATTGCCGGAATGGCTCCGATGCATGTCAGCATCGATGCCAGTCAGACGATCCGCACCGCCGATGCTCGCTGGTTCGGTTTGAACACTGCCGTCTGGGATAATAATTTCGACACGGCGACCACCTCAACCGCGTTAAGCGAACTCGGCACGAAAATCCTGCGCTTTCCCGGCGGCTCTCTTTCGGATGAATACCATTGGGCCACCGGTAAGTCGTACACCAACACATGGACGTGGGGTGTGACCTTTAATAACTTTGTCCATATCGCCACCAATACCGGAGCTCAAGGCATGATCACTGTCAATTATGGCACCAGCACACCGCAAGATGCCGCCGCCTGGGTGCGATATGCCAACGTCACGAATCATTACAACTTCAAAAGTTGGGAAGTCGGCAACGAATGTTACGGCACCTGGGAAAGGGATACGAACGTCAACGCGCACGATCCCTATACCTACGCTGTCCGGGCCGCCCAATATATCACGCAGATGAAAGCCGCCGACCCTTCCATCAGAATCGGCGTTCCGGCCATCACCGGCGAGGACACTTCGGGCAACGGCTATACTGCGCACCCGGCGTACAATACCCGCACCGCCACCTCCCATTATGGCTGGACTCCCGTGGTGCTCGCGACTTTGGAATCGCTCGGCGTCACGCCCGATTTTCTCGTTCATCACGTCTACCCCGAATATCAGAGCGACAATGACCAGACCTTGCTCCAGGATTCCGCCAATTGGGCGGGCGATGCCGCCAATTTGCGCCAGCAGATCAGCGACTATTTTGGCCCGCCGGGAACCAACATTGAATTGCTCTGCACGGAAAACAATGCCGATGCCGGAAATCAAGGGCGCCAATCCACCAGCATCGTCAACGGACTTTACCTGGCCGACAGCCTTGCCCAATTGACGAAGACCGAATTCAACAGCTTCATCTGGTGGGACCTGCGGAATGGGGCGGACACGTCCGGTGATTTCAACTCCTTGCTCTACGGCTGGCGTACGGTTGGCGATCTGGGCATCATCGGCGATCTCAATACGCGGTATCCCACTTTTTACAGCTTCAAGCTCATGCAGTACTTTGTCCAACCCGGGGATACGATATTAAATGCGGCCAGCGATTCTCCCATCCTTTCATCGTATGCCACGCGCAAGGCGGATGGGGCGCTGGCTCTTCTGGTGATCAATAAAAACGCCACGGCCACTTTAAATGCCCAGATCACGCTCACAAATTTCTACCCGTGGACCAACGCCATCGCCCGTTCTTTTGGCATCGCCCAAGATGAAGCGACGCGCACCAATTCCATCATTCCGGGCGCACAAGATATCGCCACCAATTCATTCGCACCGGTCAGCACGAATTTCACCGGCACGTTCCCGCCGTATTCGTTGACGCTGCTTACCTTTGCCCCGGCTGCACCAAAAGTGCAGAGTGCCACCACTGCCGGGAAATTTGTCTTCCAGATCCAAGGCCAGGTCGGTGTTCCGTACCAGATCCAGACCTCGACCAATCTGTTGGCTTGGACTTCCAATTCCACCGTAACACTTACGAATGCAGTCTGGAATCTCACCAACGCCACGGTGCCCGGCGCCCGGTTCTGGCGCGCCGTCTGGGTGCCGTAAGCAAATGCTTCAGCGGTTCGGATCTTTATGGATTCAACGGGCAGTTCTCCGATGTAAATTTTTTGCGATCAATTCGCACCGCTGGTCGACGCACAGTTTGGAACGCATTGCGTCCGGCGGCGTTTGGGTCACATAATCCAGAAGCTTTTCCACCGTCGTGGTCACGACATGGGTGCGGGTGTCGGAGGAACCGTAATAAATGAAAACGTCGCCGTTTTTTCGGGCGATCCAGCCGTTGGCAAAAACCACATTGGACACGTCACCGACGCGTTCTTCACCTTCCGGCCCCATAAAATGCCCGCCGGGAGCGGCGATGACCTTGGTGGGATCCTGCAAGTCGCACAAAAACATGTACAAAACGTAGCGCATGCCGGCGGCCGTGTTGCGCACGCCATGCGCCAGATGCAGCCAGCCTTTGGGTGTCTTGATCGGTGCCGGACCGGCGCCGTTTTTCCCTTCCTTGATCGTGTGATAAAAGCGCGGGTCGACAATCGTCTCTTTTTTGACGACCGCGTTCGTGATGTCATCCACCAGCCCCCAGCCAATGCCATCGCCGGAACCTGTCGCTGCGAAATCCGCCATCGGCCGCGTGTAAAAAGCGTATTTGCGATCCACAAATTCCGGGTGAAGCACACAGTTGCGCTGGTGCAACGCAGGTGTTTTCAGATCCGGCAGGCGTTCCCACTTCACCAGATCTTTCGTCCGTGCGATGCCGCCACGCGCGATGGCGGCGGTAAGGTCGTTTGGTTTTGAATCATCGTGCCGTTCTGCGCAAAACAAACCGTAAATCCAGCCATCTTCGTGCCGTACGAGACGCATGTCGTAAAGATTAGTCTCCTTCGCTTCCAGTTCCGGCATGCGCACCGGGTAGTCCCAGAATTGAAAATTATCCACCCCGTTTTTGCTTTCCGCGACGGCGAAGAACGATTTGCGGTCCCAACCTTCAACCCGCGCCATCAGGATATTTTTTCCATCCCATTCCATGGCCCCGACGTTGAAGACGCAGTTGACGCCCAGCCGCGTCATCAGATGCGGGTTGCTAGTCTGGTTGAAGTCATAACGCCAGAACAAGGGAGTATGCTCTGCAGTCAGCACCGGGTTTTCGTAGCGGTCAAAGATCCCATGGCCGCTTTTCTGCGGCCGGTTCTTACGCCGGACCAGCCGCGTGTGAGCCTGCTGAAGCTGCTGTAATTTTTTGGCAAAGGTGGTCTTGGTCATCGTATGGGTGCGTGCGGTTAAAGGATGGGCCATGTTAACAGCCCATTGTCGAAAGCCATGTCATCAAAACGCGGGACAAGGCGCGACCTTTTCTAGAACGATGTGGACGGTTAATCTTTCGCATTCACCAGCCAATTTATGAAGCCATCCCGTCTTTCCCGCCGAAATTTTATCCAAGGCGGTGCGCTTGCGTTGCCGTTCCTCGCGTCTGGTTGCGCAAACTTTTCCACCGGCAAACGCGCGGATGAATTTGTCCGCGTCTGCGATGGCAGGTTTCAACTGCGTGGCCGGCCGCATTCTTATGTGGGCGCGAATCTTTGGTTCGGTTGTTATTTGAGCGACGCCGCTCTGCCTGGTGGACGGCAGCGGTTTGTGCGGGAACTGAACCGCTTGCAGGGCATGGGCGTAAACAACATCCGGCTGCTGGCCGGCTCGGAAACATCACCGCTGGTTGGGGCGATGCCCCGGGGCATCACCCGCGCGCCGCACGACTATGATGAAGGCCTGTTGCAAGGATTAGATTTCTGTCTGGCGGAAATGGCGAAGCGCGACATGCGGGGAATCCTGTTTCTCTCCAATTATTGGCAATGGTCGGGCAGCTTCGCCCAGTATGTCCGTTGGGTGACGGGTGAAAACATTCCTGATCCGGACCAGCCGGTCATGGCGCGTGGCGACTGGCATGCGTTCATGGAGTTTTCGGCCCGGTTTTACAAAACCCCCGCCGCCGTCGCGCTGTATGATGATTATGTCGCGCGTCTCATCCGCCGGAAGAATACGGTCAACGGAAGACTTTATCGTGACGACCCGGCGATCATGACCTGGGAACTGGCGAATGAACCGCGTCCGGGGGCGGATGATCCCGCAGATATCCCGGTGTTTTGCAATTGGGTGGAGGCGACCGCCCGGCGCATCCATGACCAAGATCCGAACCATCTGGTTTGCACCGGCAGCGAAGGCGTGTGGGGAAGCCTGCAAAAGCCGGAAGTTTTCATCGCCGCCCATAAAACTCCGGCGATCGATTATGTCACGGTTCACATGTGGTTGAAGAATTGGAACTGGCTCAAAGAGGCGCAACTGGGCGAAGAATTCGAAATCGCCGTGGGCAAGGCCCGCGATCATGTGGAGATGCACACCAAGATCGCGACAGAGACGCTGAAAAAGCCGCTGGTTTTGGAGGAATTCGGCCTGCCGCGTGATCATGAAAACTACGCACCGGGCACGCCGACAACGGCCCGCGATGAATATTATCGCCGGATGTTTGAGCAAGTCGCGGAGTCCTGTCGTAACGGCCGCGCCTTGCAGGCGGCAAATTTTTGGGCGTGGGGCGGCGAAGGCCGTGCCACCGCGCCGGACAACTCGGCTGGAAAATTGCTCGGCGACCCGCCGTGTGAGCCCCAAGGCTTGAATTCGGTTTTTGACACCGATGTCAGCACGCAAGCGGTCATCGTACAGGCGAACAAAAACTTGTCAGCCATCGGTTGAAGAGCGGTCAGCTATAATTTCACGGCTGCGGGATAATTTCTATCCCGTTGATCTCCGGATTTTCGACGCCTGCCGTGAACGTTATATCGAGTTTGCCGCCGGTGATGTCCACCGGAATGCTTTCCACATAGGCGCGCTGCAATCCGCCGGCTTTGGCAAAAAGGTCCAAATCTTTGAATTCACGGCCTTGGACGTTGAATGAAAAAACGCGCAAGCCGGGGGCATTCATTTCTTCGTAGGTTTCCGCGAAGTGAAGTTTGACCGTGTATTTGCCATTGGCGAGCGGTTGTGAAAATGCCGTCATCCCATAGCGTTCGGTGCGGTAAAGCGCAGGGTCTTTCGTATTGGCGACGGGCAGGTTTTCATCACGCCGTTCGGTGTCACCCCCGACAAATCCGTGGTCTGCCTCCCAGACGTTGCCTTCGTTGTCAGTGAAGGGCGCGTCCACACCCGCCTTGATGCGGATGATCGGGCGGGATTTGGCCGGCGCGGCCTCGCTTGAGCCGGGGGGGCCGTTTTTCAAGCGCAGCATCAGTACATCATGTCCGGGAATTTCCGTGGCAAGCGGTTGGCCGGTTGTGTCGACGCTCTTTTGCGTCCATAGATTGTGCAGGGCATAAGTATTGGTGGAAAAACCTGCGTCACGCCCGGCCAGGCCGTCGGTGACTTTTTCATTTGCCCAATCGAAGGAAAATTTCCTGGCCGCCTTGTTGCGGTTTAGCACGCACATCGCCCAGTCGCCATCGGCCAACGGCTTGAACCAGGTTTCCACGCCGTCTTTGGCAGAGTACTTAAAACCTTGAACCCCAAGCGTATCCTGGTCCACGGCAATGGCTTCGGGGTTGGTCAGGATTGCGCGCGTCTCGGGACTCATGTTTTGCATGTCATTTCCGGCCATCAGCGGCGCGGCCAGCATGCACCACATGGCGAAGTGGGCGCGCTCCTCATTCACCGGCATGCCGTTGCCGACTTCGAGCATATCAGGATCATTCCAATGCCCCGGTCCGGCGTATTGGCGAAGCCCATCTTGCTTGTCGAGGATTTGAAGCACCCCAAAAGAATTCCAGGTGCCGTGGTCATAGACGCAGTCGAAACAATTGTAGATGTCGCCCGTCGTGCGCCAAAGATGACCAATGTCTTTGGCCCAGAGCCAGGGTTTGGTGTCGCCCCATTCGCACAGGCTGAAGACGATTGGGCGACCGGCGGTGGCCAGCCCATCGCGCATCGTTTTGTAAGTTTCCTCGGAGTTGGCGGTGCCGTGTTCACACCAGTCGTATTTCAAAAAATCCACACCCCATGATGCATAGGTCAGCGCATCTTGAAATTCATGCCCGCGACCGCCGGGGAAGCCCGCACAGGTTTTGGTGCCGGCGCAATTGTGGATGCCGAACTTGAAGCCTTTTGCGTGAAGGTAGTCGCCAAGCGCCTTCATTCCGCCGGGAAACTTATTGGGATCGGCAACGATGTTGCCCGCCTTGTCACGGTCCTTCGCCTCCCAGCAATCATCCACCACGATGTAAACATAGCCGGCATCCCGCATGCCATTGGTGGCCATCGCATCAGCCGTTTGACGGATAAGGTCTTCATTGATGTTGCCGGCAAACTTGTTCCAACTGTTCCAGCCCATGGGCGGTGTGAGGGCGAGCCCGGTAAATTTTTGAGCATGAGCATTGACGGTCGCGAAGGCGGCCAACGCCAGCAAGAGCAGGGTAGTTTTTTTCATGATAGACAAAAATCTTAACGGATTCTCAATGGCGGTCATGTCGTCAAAATTCCGGACAAGGCCGGGGCTTTGCCGACAAAACCGCTTAATTCCCCGGTTTTTTCACATCATCAATTCGCCGTTGCAGCCGGCGGATGGTTTCCAAACAGGCGCGCGTCGCGTGATAGGGGCCTTTCCATTCACTGACCTTCGGTAATTTTCCGTCCGGCTGGCCATCCGGGTTGATGCGCCAGAACCATTCGCCATGAACACGGTCAACCAGGTGCTGGTCGATATATCTCCACGTCTGCAACGCGCCGCCCAAAAAAGCCTCATCATGAGAAAGCTCATAGGCATTGAGAAATCCCACCATGGCCTCCGCCTGTGGCCAGCACTCGCGGCCGGCGTCGATGATCCGGCCTTCGCGGCCTTCATAACACAGCCCGCCGTTGGCGCCGAACCCTTCGTCAAACACGGCCCCGGCCATCTGCAAGGCGACGGCCCGGACACGTTCCAGCAAGGCCGCATCCTTCAATTCTTCCGCGGCTTCGCACAGCAGCCAGCTGGCCTCGATGTCATGGCCAAACGTATAACTGTCCGAACGAACCTCCCATTGCTCGTTGAAAAAGTGATGCAAATGTTTTGTCCGTAGGTCCAGGATGCGCATCAGGAAAATTTCGATCAGTTCACGCAACCGCACCGCCACGCGCGGCTCCTGCCAGACGTGATACAGGTTCGCATAGGCTTCGAGAACATGCAGGTGGTTGTTCATCGATTTTTTCTCGTTCATGTCCCTTTCGCTCAACCGCGCCTCGGCGCCGGCCGGCGACCAGTCGCGATTGCAGACTTCGGCATAGCCGCCGAACTGGGCGTCGTGCGCGTGACCTTCGATCAGTTCGAACAATGCCTTTGCCCGTTCCAGCGCCGCAGGAGCGGCAAAGGCCTGGTGAAATTCAGCGAGCGCATACAGATAAAAAGCCTGGCCATAGATTTTCTTTGAGTCATCAAGGACTTTTCCCCGGTCATCCAGGCGCCAGTACGCGCCGCCATGTTTCGTGTCCCAGAACTTGGTCATCACAAAATCAAATGCGCGCGCGGCCATATCACGATATACCGGTTGCGGCCGGATACGGTGGACGGCGGAGAACGCCCATAATATCCGGCTGTTCACGATCAACCCCTTTGGTTGCGAACGGTCGGGCTTCAAGTCGTTGGTGAGCCAGGCCATCCAGCCACCGTGCTTTTGATCAAGGGCCGGGCCGCACCAGAACGGGAGATAGTGTCCGAACAGATGTTCGCTGACTTCGGCGGAAAATTTTTCCAATACGACGGGTTTGATCATTGGGAAGGCGCTGGATAGGAGATTTCCACCCGGCCAATCTGGGTCTCGCGGGTGAGTTCGAGTTTCAGAAATTTCCCGCCGGTGATTTTTTCCGCGTGGAACAGGACCGGTTTCCAGTAACCATAATCGCCCGCGCCGTGGAAACCATTTTCGGCTTCAGCATCGAGAGGGTGAAAATGTTCGCCATCATCGGAAATGGAAAACTTGATCGCACGGGGTGTTTCCGGAAAATAGCTAAAAACGCGAATGCTGTTCACCATGGCTGGCAATTTATAAACGAGCGTATCGCCGGCAATGCCGGCAGCGCGATGGATGTCCTCCTTGGTGACGCGGCAACCGGTGCTTGCGATTTTCCACCCGCCCGCTTGCGATTGGATCCGCGAAAAATCTGCCAGCTCATCCACGAGCGTGGCGTTGGTGACGACCACCGGTCCGGACGGGTTGGAAGGTTCGGAGGTGCCCGCGCCGTTTTTGGCGCGAACGCGATAAAACCAGGTTCCCGCCGTTACCGTTTCATCCGCGTATTGCGGGCGATACTGGGCCAAGGCCTCGTCGATGTTCGTCGCGATGACCAGCCAGTCGCCGTGAGTTCCTGCCGCCCGTTCAACTTGATAACCGGTCGCCCCTACCGAACCTTGCCATGAAATGGCGGCGGGATCGGTGATCGGTAAAAGCTTTGGCGCCGCCGGGACGGGAATTTCGGGCACGGGCAGGTTCCGGATCGCAAATGCATTGGTACGGACAAGGTCGATCAGCCGGATTTCATCATACGGATCACCGACGGATGACGGCGGCCAGTGGAAGGCCTTGTAAAGATTCGCGCCATCCGGTTCGCTGTGCCAATAAAAGCCGCCGGTGCGGTTGCGGAAGCGCAAACTCCATAGCAGCCCGCCCGCCGCCGTGCTCTCCCGGATAGCTTGCATGGCCTCGCTCATTTCATCGGTTTTCGCAAAACCGAATTCACCGATCAGGTAAACTTTTTTGCCATTCACGAGCCGGGCATCGTCGCGTATCTGGTCCGCCATGGATTTGGCGTCACCCGAACTTGGATAATGATGCGTGGTCACAATGTCCACCGCCGGCATCATCAAAACTTCCGGGCGGATGCCGCTGTCGTAACCGTCCATCACCAGATGGTTGGGGTCGATGCGCTTGATGAAAGTGGCGATTGTTTTTGTCCAACTCGCCGGGCCACGCAATTCATTGCCGGTTTCCCAGCAGAGAATGGATTTGTCGTCCAAGTAGCGCACGCCGGTCAGGGAATTGGTACGGGTCAAAACGTTACGGACGGTCTTTTCAAAATCGTCGATGATCTGCGGGTCGGTCCAAAAATCGTCTTTGGGCCGGTGACGCCATGCCGCAAATTCCTCGCGTCCGCCCTGCCAGGGCCAGTTGTTGACGAGGGGGATGATGAGCCGGATTTTTTGTTCGTTGGCGAGTTTGAGGGCGAGGTCGAGGGTGCGAAAACCGTCCTCGTTGTATTTTCCCAAGGCACGGACGTATTTGGGAATGCCGGCATCTTCGTCGGCCCGCTGGACAGGCAACGAATAACTCCGGACCACTGTGCCGCCGAGCTGGCGGACGCTGGCAAAAGCGTCGGTTAGTTCAAACTCGTCAGGCAGCAGCCAGTCATTTGGGGCGTTCCAGGCAAAATTATCCTCGATGATGAGGAGATTCGGTATGTTCCAGGAAATGAACCGAAATTCATCCGGACCGTCGAATAATTTGCCATCACGGGCCGTGATGAAATTTTGGAAAGGAGATTCTGCGGCAGACAGCCACGGGGCGGCGGTGCACAAAAGTGTGAAAAGGACGGCGGACCATCGTATTTTAAGCGGGGATCGCATATCAGGCTTTTTCCAATTTGTCATACCAGTTGAATTTCAAAAAAACGGACGTGACGGCGAGCGCGAGCGCAATAACGGCCGCCCACGACCATTCGCGCAAGACGATGTAAATGGGCAGGGCGGTGAGGCATAACTGCCAGACGATGCCGACGGCGACGTTCACCGTGTCTTTCAGAAAATTTGGGTTGGGTCGAAAGGAAGGATTTTGTTGGCTGAGCTTTTCGCGGACCGGCCCCCAAAAGCCCCATGGATTGATGGTGGAATAAAATTTAAGCAGCACGGCTTCATCATCCGGTGCGGTCAGAAAGGTGCCCAGCAGGCAGCCCGCGACGGAGCAGGCGAGAATGACCGGGAACAGATACAGAGTGTTGGCGACTTGAATGTGGAGCAACGTGGCAAGCGAGGGCACAAACATCGCGCTCAGCAAGCCAGCCATCATGCCCCAGAAATAACCGTAGCCGTTGAACCGCCACCAATACCATTTCAAGACGTTGGCCATGACGTAGCCGCCATAAAGTCCGCCCACGATCCACATCAAGACTTCGGTGATGCTGGTCATGAACAGGCCGAAGAGCACGCCGATGACGAGCACGCCAATGGAGGCCAGGCGGCTCCAGTTCACCTGTGCACGCGGGGTGAGGTTGGGATTGAAAAAGCGTTTGTAGATGTCATTGACGATATAGGCGGGCGCGGCGTTGAGCGTCGCGGCAAAGTTGGACATGAGCGCGGCGAGCAAGCCGGCGAGCAACAGGCCGACCACGCCGACGGGAACGTAATCGCGCAACACCACCGGCAGCAACAGTTCGAAATCGGGTTTTTCCATCGCCCGCAAATCGGTCAGGCAGAACGCCAGCGCGAGGACGGTGATGCCCGTGATGAGCAGGTAACGGGGAAAATAGAGGGCGAGGTTGACCATGCCGTTCATCAACGACGCTTCGCGCGGATTGCGGGTGGCGAGGATGCGCTGCATGTCGTAATTTGGCGCCGGTCCGGCGAGGCTGGCCAAAATACCTTTGGAGAACATCAGGCCGAACATGATGCCGAACATTTCGTTCCCGTCGGATTTGATGGCGGCGTTCACCTGATCCAAGATGCCGGTCCAGTCCAGCCCGAGTTTCCAACCAAAGAAGGGATTCAGCCAGCCGGCCGGGACCGCCTGGTGAATCATTTCCGGTGACACTTTGTAAATGGCGATGATGCCGATGGCGACCGACGTCACGGTGAGGATTGTGAATTGCATGACCTCGGTGATGACGACGCTGACCATGCCGCCTTTGATGGCGTAGAGCGATGTCAGTCCCATGATGATGAGGGCATAGATATTGGCATCGGTGAGCAGGCCGGCGGTATGGCCTGTGAAATGCCACGGCAACATCACGGAAGCAAATTTGCCGATACCTTTGAAAGCATAGGCCAAAAAAGCGACAACATTCACGAGCGCAAAGAACACGACACTCAGATGTGCGAGGTTCGCGCCACGATCCCGGCCGAAACGGGTTTGAATCCACTCCGCACCGGTCAACACATTGGAGCGGCGCAGCCAGCCGCTTAAGAACATCATCAGGAAGATCTGGTTGAACACCGGCCAGAGCCATGGCAACCACAAGCTTTTCAAACCATATACAAAGAGGATATAGACGAGCCACATGGTCCCGCTGATGTCGAACATCCCCGACGCATCGGAAATCCCGAGCAAATACCACGGCAGCGTCTTGCCGCCGAGGAAGTAAGAATTCAGGTCCTTGGAGCCGCGCCGCGAAACCCAGAGGCCGATCAAGATGACCGCCACGAAATAAATGACGATGATGGCGAGGTCAACGGTACGCAGTTTCATGGAAAGAAATCAGGTTGTGGCCGGACGTGGAAATATTCGAGGTGAATCTCCGTAGCGAATTTTGATGACACGCCCGGGCTTGAATACCGCCCGGATGTCAGCCCGGCCACCTTGCCGGGGAAGGTTTATTGCACCGGCGAGGGCGTTGTGGCGAGGGCTTCTTTGACGTACACGCCAAATTTTGGCGTCGGCGTATAGCTCCAATTGGAAATCAAACTGGGCCGGGCGCCGGGATGCAGATCCCATGCGGTCCATGACCAATGATGATCATTCAGCACCTGCATGACGTGCAGGAGCCAGTTGTCCGAAGGCACGACGTGGCCGGGGCCGGCGTTGCCGCCGAATTCGCTGACGATGACCGGAATTTTTGCCGTGGCGGCTTCCATACGGGCAATCCATTCCTCCACGCTTTCGTTTTTGTTATCGTAGCAGTGGTCGGCGTAAACGACCCCTTGGCCATGTGGATCAGCCAGTTGGCGCCCCTCGAGAATGCCGGAAAAATCATAGGCCCAATCCAGGCCACCAGCCACGACGACGTTATTTGCGCCGGTGGCGCGTACAGTATCAAGAAGCCGTTGCATGCCGACGGCTTCGTAGGTGCGGGCAGGTCCGGCCCAGCGGCTATTGGGTTTGTCGGTGATCACTCCGCCATTAAGCCATACATCCCAGGAGACATCATGCGGTTCGTTATACAGATCAAACAGGACGGCGGGGTGGTTGGCATAGACCGGGGCAAAATCCTTCCAAAACGCCACGCTGTTAAGGTCCGGCATGGAATGCTGGCCGATGTTGCTGCCCCATTCGTTACAGTCGGACCAGTGCAGATCGAGAATGATGTAGCATTGGTTGGTGGCGCAGGTATCCACGATCTGCCGCACCAGCCGGCGATAGGATTTTCCACCGTCACGTTGTTCCGGTGCCCGGCCAAACCAGCGGTCCTGCGACAACGGCAGGCGGATGATATTCACATGCCATTCATGGATGGCCAGGTTGACGGTGTTAAGAATGTGGCCCTGGCCATCGCTCGTCCATTCCATGCTGGCCGCGTTGACTCCGCGCAACAAAACGGGTTCTCCCCGGCTGTTCAGGATTTTTGTGCCCGCCACATGGAGCGGCAGGGGCAGGGCTGACCTGGCCGGAACTGGCCGGGACGCACAACCAAAGCACATGCACAAAACCGCCGCCAGAATGGCGCTGATCAGTCGGGGCATTTTGCCCGGCTGGCGGTGTTTTGTTTTCATATCACTTTTTGGGCGTTGGCGGAACGGCCGGTCAACCATAACAACACGGGAACCGCGAGCGAAAAGTTCATGGCGAAGGTTTGCGTCGTATCAATGCGTCGCGCCCATCGGCAGGTGCGCATATTTGGCGACGGCCTGGGCGCGGGAGCGGACATGGAGTTTTTCGTAGATACGGCGGATGTAAGTGTTCACGGTCTGCACGCTGATCTTGAGCATCTCGGCGATCTCCTTGTAAAGGTAGCCGCGGGCGAGCAATTCAAGAACCTCGCGTTCGCGCGTGGAGAGTTCGATGGTTTCTCCACCGGCATCTTGCGACTCGCTGCGATAGAAATTTTGGACGACCTTGCGCGCGATCTGGCTGCTCATCGGCGAGCCGCCGGCATGCACGTCTTTTAACGCATCAATCAGTTCGTTGCGCCGGGTCTGTTTGAGGAGGTAGCCGGAGGCGCCGGCGGAGAGGGCGTTGAAGATGTGGTTGGCATCTTCATAGACGGTGACCATGACGAACTGGGTTTCGGGCAGCTTGGGTTTGAGTTTCCGGACGCACTCGATGCCGTTCATGCCCGGCAGGTTGATATCGAACAGGACGACGGAAGGTTTTTCGTGCGGCAGGCGGGCGAGCGCGGTCTCGGCGTCATCAAATTCGCCGGCACAACTGAAGCCGTCCGCATTACGGATCCAGCCGGCGAGGATTTCTCTTGCCGGCACGTCGTCTTCAACTATGGCTACCGCAATGTTCACGGATTTTTTGATCTTTGACATAGGTTAAGCTCGTGCCACGTCCAAGTCTTGTCACGTTAATTGATGACAAGATAAAATCTCATAAGCCTTTACGCGCCGCCGGCGGGACGGTCACGAAAAATTCAATGGCGGTCCCGGTGTCCGGGGTGCTCTGAATTTCGCAGCGTCCACCGATGGTCGCCAGGCGTTGCCGCATATTTTTCAAACCATTGCCACGGCCCGGGCGGGGCGGCACGGTGGCGGGATCAAATCCCCTTCCGTTGTCCCGCACGGCGAGATGGAAACCGGAGTCATCGGTGGCCAGGGAAACGGAAACCTCGCGGGCGCCGGAATGTTTGACCACGTTGTGCAACGCCTCCTTGAACGCGAGGAAAACATTGTGGCGCATCTCGGCGGTGATCGGCCAGTGGGGCAGATGCAAGGGGACATCGAGCCGGCAACGGATATGCAACGAGACAAGATAGTCTTGGGCGAAATTACCGAGATAGCTGGCGAGGCTGTCCAGGGTGTCATGCTGCGGGTTGACGGCCCAAACGATCTCATCCATCGAGCGGGTCAGTTCGCGCGCGGTGTAGTAAATGCGGTCCAACTGCGTGGCCACCTGCGCCGGTTTTTCCAGATCGCCGTGGGCGGACTGGCTCAGCAGCGAGATGCGGGTCAGGTTCGCGCCGAGATGGTCGTGGATGTCCTTGGCGATGCGCGTGCGTTCCCGCTCAAGCGTCTGCTGACGTTCACTGCGCTCGAGCTTAAACCGCAGGCGGCGGCGGGTGATGAACAGGACAATGCCGACCACCAGGGCGATGGCGGCGAGCACGCTGATCAGATGAAACCACCAGGTCTGCCAGAAATGCGGCTGAATGGTGAGGGTGATGGCCGCCCCGGTCTCATTCCAAATACCATCGCTATTGGAGGCGCGGACATGAAACGTGTAATTGCCCGGGGGGATATAGCTATATTCCGCGACGCGTTTGTTGTTCGCCGCATCCACCCAGTCATTCTCCCAACCTTCGAGACGATATTGAAACCGGACTTTTTCCGGCACCACAAAACTCAGCGCGGTGTAGTGGAACTCGAACCGCTGCTGACCCGGCGGAATGGTCAATGGCGATTCGCCGTCGTGAGTTTTCGCCAGCAGGTGGCCGCCCGCATAGAGGTCTTCAATGAGCACGGGCGGCGGCAGGTGATTGACCTTGGTGTCATCGGGATTGATGATGACCAGCCCTTTGCTGGTGGGAAAACAGATGCGCCCGTCGGCGAGTTTGCATCCGGCCGGTTGCAGGCCGCCGGCGCATTGGAGCGAGGGCAAGCCGTCGCCGATCCCGTAGGTGAGGCAGTCAACGGAGGCCGTTTTACCATCGGCACAATCATCGAGGGATTTTTTGGAAATCCGGAAGATGCCATTGTGTGAACTGATCCAAAAATTGCCGTGACGGTCTTCCTCGATGCCGCAGATGAAATTGTTCGGCAATCCATCCACGGCGGCGATCCGGCTGAAGCGGCCGTTTTTCAACCGGTTCAATCCGCCGCCAAAGCTGCCGATCCACAGCTCATTGTCGTCGTCCAGATGGAGACATTGGATGTAATCACTGGCCAGCCCATCGTGTTTCAAAAATTGATCAACCCTGCCATTTTTCAAACGGCCAAGCCCGCCGCCGAGCATCCCGAACCAGATGGTGCCGTCGTGGTCGCGCAAGATAGTTCGTACATCCGGGATTTTCAGACCTTCTTTCTCGCCGAACCATTGCGCGCCGCCGTTTTCAGACCGGAGCAGGCCGCTGGCGGTGCCGATCCAAGTAACGCCGTTGGAGTCGTGTAAAATAGAAGGCATGGGGACGTTGATATTTTCCAGGCCGGGCGGGATGATAAAATGGTCGCCGTGTTGCAGATACATTCCGCCGCCCCATGTACCGGCCCACATGCGGCCTTGGGCATCTTCGGAAACACACCATACATAGTTGTTAGAAATCCCGGCATTTTCGGCGAAGTTGGTCCAGCTACCGTCCTGATAGCGGTACAGTCCCGCTCCCTCGCTGCCAACCCAGATGGCCCCGTCACGTGCCACGGTCACTGACAACGGCACACGTCCCTGCCAGTTGTTGGGAGCGTCCAAGGTCTCAATTTTTCCCGGGCGCAACGCGATGAGGCCGACACTGCCGGCGCCGACCCACAACGTGCCTTCGCGGTCCTCGTGCAGGCAGCGGATCCAATCGCTGGGAAAGCCGTTGGCGTGGTTGAAATGCAAAACGCCGCGGTTGGGGAACAGCAGATAAAGCCCGTCACTGGAAGTGCCCATGGCGAGCACGCCTGACTTGGTCTCGAGCATGGCCACCACGGTGCCGCTGCAAGGATTTGGCCCGCGATCTTCCATGAGGGCGGAACCGTTCCATTTGCCCACCTGCTTGTCATGCACCACCCACAAACTGCCATCACGGCTGGCGCAGATCCCCAACACATAATTACCGACGCCGTTGGAATTGTTGGTGATGGCTGAGACCGTCAGCCGGCCGTTTTCCACGGCAGCAAGCTGGCCGCCGCTCGTGACCCATAATTTACCCCGGCCGTCTTGCGCCATTTCCGCCCAACCGTCCGTGTTGGGTAGCGAACAGCTGGTGCCATCGCGCGCACGGACGAGCGTGCCTTCCTCGTTCAACATCCAGATGTCTCCGTTCGCATCGGCGTTGATGGCGGGAATTTTCCGCCGGATGCCGGTTTCATGGACGGCGAGCGCCTTGAATTCACCGGCAAAATAACGCGTCAGGTCGCCGCGTTCATGCCCGATCCACAAGACTCCCTGGGCATCCTCAAACAAGCTGGTCACGCGGTCGCTCTGCAATCCCGGCGTGCTGGCGCTGTTGAAAACCGTGAATTGAACCCCGTCGAACCGCACCAATCCGGCGTAAGTGCCGATCCAGAGATAACCATCGTGTGTCTGCACCACGGCGGTCACCGCGTTGTCCGGCAGGCCATCCTCCGTCCGCCAAGTGCGCGGGAAATAATCCGGCAGCTTCAACTCCTCCGCCACGCCGGCGAGGCTGACGCACATAAGGCACAGCGCAAGAAAATGCACCGCTGAGCGGATGCAGCGTGGCCGTCGGGTGGTCATGCGTGGATTCTGCGGACAAAAAAAATCCACGCAAGCCAAACTCCATGTCGCCCATCGAAAATATTGGGGACGCCTATTTTTTTTCTTCGGGCGGCCTGGCATCAGCCGGTTTGGCAGACAACGGGATGACGATGCCCGCGTCGATGAATTGCCCGCCGGTGGTCTGGTGGCAATGGACCGCGATGAGGTTTACGCCGGGCTGCAAAGCCGCCAGCGCTTCCGGGCTGATAGGTTGTTCGAGATAAATGGTATCGTAGCCGGGCAGCTTGGAGGCCAGGACGCCGTTCAGATAGATTTCCGCATCTTCATCGTGATGCACCAGCAGGACGGCGTGGCTCAAATCTTCATGGCCGAGGGTGAACTCGCGGCGCAACCAGATGTCCGCCGTGCCCCAAGTTGTGTTGAGCATGGTGTTGGGCGTGCCCAAGGTGCCGAACCCGCCGATGCCATCTTTCCAGCCTTCATCGTTGAATCCGGGCTTGAACCACTGATCGGCGGGCTTGTCGATGGTATATTTCCACGGCACGCGGCGGTAGAGGGCGTTGGGGGTGACGACCTGATAATTCTGCTGCTGGTTTTCGCCCAAGTTGGCCGCGCGCGTGGTGACGGGGTCGAGTTTGGCTTTGGCGCGATCGTAGGTCATCAGGCCGTTGCATTCGGTTTCAACATCAGCGGTCTGGGTGTAAATCGCGGCGCTCAAGCCGAACGAATAATTCAGCATGTGCACGCGGATGGAATTGGTGAGGTAATGATCGTTCAGGGTCTCGATATCGGGCATCGGTTGATAGCCCCAAAACTTGCCGGACCACGTGTGGCCGGGCAGGCCGAGGCCGAGGCCGCCGAATTCGCCGATCACGGATGCGCGGTCCGGCTCCGGCTGGGGCGCTTCCGGGCCGGGATAGCTGTGCGTATCGATGATGTCGCCGACCCGCTTGTCGGTCCAACCGCTGGCGTCGTCGACGAGGCGCGAAGGGTCGATGGATTTCAACCACGGCACCAGCCGCTCGGTGTCGTATTGTCCCCAGCCCTCGTTGAACAAAACCCAGACGATGATGGAAGGATGGTTGCCGCGCCCCTCGACCATGCGCTGCAGTTCCGTTTCAAATTGCAACCGGCTTTCCATGGTCGTGTTTTTGCCGCTCGGCATGTCCTGCCAGACCAGCAGGCCCAGTTTGTCGCACCAATAATACCAGCGGTCCGGTTCCACCTTCACATGTTTGCGGGCGAGGTTGAACCCGTCCTGCTTCAACGTCTCGATATCGAACCGCAACGCCGCATCCGTCGGCGCCGTATAAAGGCCGTCCGGCCAGTAACCCTGGTCCAGCGCGCCCATCTCAAAAGTGAACTGGTCGTTGAGCGCGATCCGCGTTTTTCCCTCTTCGTCTTTTTTCAGGGCAATCTTGCGCATGCCGAAATAGCTCGTGACCGAATCGACGATCCGGTTGCCGTCCTTGAGCGTGATCTTCAAATCGTAGAGGAACGGATCATCGGGCGTCCATAGATGGGCTTTCGGCACCGGCAGGTTAAATTCACGGTTCACCGGGCCGGTGACGCGGGCGACTTCCTGATTGGAGGAGAGCGCCACGACTTCCACCTTCAAGGATTCCAGCTGGCTGCCGACGGAAACCTTCACATGCAACGTTTCTTTGTCCACGTCCGGTTGCAGATGCAGATTGTCGATGCAGATGTTGGAAACCGGCTCCAACCAGACGGTCTGCCAGATGCCGGAGGTCGGCGTGTAAAAAATGTTCTCTGATTTACGCGATTGCTTGCCGTGCGGCTGGTCGCCATCGGTCGGGTCTTCCACCGCCACCACGATCTCCTCGTTATCATTCCATTGCAGGTTGTCGGTGATGTCGAAACTGAAATCATCATAGCCGCCGCGATGCTGGCCCATGGGCCGGCCGTTGATGCTGATGCGCGCATGCCAGTCCACCGCGCCGAAATGGAGGCGCACGCGCTGCCCGGCCCAGGCTTTGGGCACCGCAAAATGACGCCGGTACCACAGCGTGCTGAGTTCATCCAACGGATGCATCACGCCGGAAAGCGAGGACTCGATCGGAAAGGGGACAAGGATCTGGCCGGAAAAATTGGTCGTGCCCGCCGCCGTCAGGGGCGTGATGGCGTAATCCCAGAGGCCGTTGAGATTGAGCCAATCGTCGCGGACGAGTTGCGGGCGGGGATATTCGGGGAGCGCGTTGGTGGGACTGACTTCCGCCGCCCAACGCGTCATCAAGGCTCCAGGTGCGGGTTGCCATCCGGTCGGCGCGGCGCGGCCGGGCAGCGGAGCAGCCAGCGCGAGCAGTCCCAAAGCAAAGTAAAAAAGGGAATTTAACTTTGCCGGACGGTTGCTCACCGCCTGCCTGCCGAAGGGTGAGGGCATAAATTTATTGCTGCAAATATTTGGCCACGGCCTCGCCGCAAGAACGGACGTGCAGCTTCTGGTAGATGCGCCGGATGTAATTTCGCACGGTGTGGATGCTCAAACCCAGCTTGTCGCCGATCTGCTTGTACGCCTGGCCTTCCGCGAGACCGTTCAGCACCTCGCGTTCGCGCGGCGAGAGCGCGGTGGCTTCATCGGCGGGCGATGCGTGCGCCGAGCGGGCGGGCTGGAGCGATTGCACCACCTTGCGGGCGATGGGCGCGGACATCGGCGAGCCGCCTTCATGCACCTCGCGGATGGCTTCCAGCAATTTAACCGGCGACAGCCGTTTCAAGAGGTAGCCGCTCGCGCCGGCGGCCAGCGCGCTGAAAATCTTCTCGGTGTCCTCAAACACCGTGAGCATCACAACCTGCGTGTCCGGCATCATCGGTTTCAACTGGCGCACGCATTCGATGCCGCTCATGCCGCCGAGGTTGATGTCCATCAGCACCACATCGGGCTTTTCGGTGGGCAGGTGCGCGAGGGCTTCCTTGGCGTTGCTGTGGACGCTGACGCATTTGAAACCTTTCGCGGCATCCACGTAACCCGCGATGTTCTCGCGCAAGTCCACTTCATCATCCACGATCGAAACTCGTATCGCTTTGCTCATAAATAAATCAGTAAATCATTTTCGGCGGGCCGGCGCGGTTGTTGCCGTCAAGGGCACGGTGAAACACACGGTCGTGCCCTGGCCGGGCTGGCTGGTCACCGTGCAGGTGCCGCCAGTATCGGCGAGGCGTTGCGTCATGTTGCGCAAGCCGTTGCCGCCGCGATTGGCCGTCGCCGGCTCGTGATTCGCGCCCGGCCTGGCGGGGTCAAAACCGCGGCCGTTATCTTTGATCTTAATTTGAAAGCGTCCCGGTTCAAACATCATATCGATGCATACCAGCGAGGCGTGGCCATGTTTCAACGCATTGTTCAGCGCCTCTTCGAACGCGAGGAAGATGTTGTGCCGCGTCTCCGCCGAGAACGGATGTTCCGGCAGCCCGCCCGGGATGTGCAGTTCGCAATCCACCGCCGTGTTCTGGAGATATTCGGTGGCGTACTGTCCGAGATAGTTCGCGAGATGTTCCAACGTGTCGTTATGCGGATTTACCGCCCAGACGATCTCATCCAGCGTCTGCAACAGATCGCGCGAGGTGTGGGCGATGGAATACAGTTTGCGCGCCACGGATTCCTGGCCCTGCAACTCGCCCTTCGCGCGTTCGCTCATGAACGAGATTTTCGTCAGCTTGGAACCGATCTCATCGTGCATATCCTTCGCGATGCGCATGCGTTCGCGTTCCATCGCCTGTTGCGCCGCGAGCACTTCCAGCTTGCGCCGCAAACGGCGGTTGAAAAAATGCCGCGCCGTGCCCGCGATCACGATGATGGTGAATAAAATATAACCCGCCAACGCCCAGCCCGTGCGCCACACCGGCGTCGGCACGAGAAAACGGAACGAGGCACCCGGCTCAAACCACGCTTCATCCGCCGTGCCGGCCTGCACGCGGAAGGTGTAAGCGCCGTAGGGCAGGGGGCCGTAATGAACTTTTCTCACCCCGTCGTTGTCCACGACCCAGCCCGGTTCGATGCCTTCGAGCCGGTGACGGAACCGGATTTTTTCCGGGGCCGACAAGTTCAGCGCCGTGAACTGGATGTCCAGCGAGGCCAGGTCTGAGGAAAGCCGCTTAGGCGCCCTGCCTTTGGCGACCGCTGCGGGAAGACCTTTGATGACAGCGTAAGGCAGCGCTTTTTCATTGGCCGCGATCTCCTCGATCAAGACGGACGGCGCCTCGAAATTATTCATCGGTGTGCGCAAGTCGAGCGAGACGACCGCGCTGGCCATGCCGAACCACAGCTTGCCGTCCGGCGATCTCGCCGCCTGCGGCCAACCATAAGCCGGGGCCGGGCTGGCGGCGGCATCCGCCTTGTAGACCAGTTGCGGGCGGAACACGGTCTGGCCGGCGATCATCGCCGCGATCTCATGTTGCGCCACGCGATAGATGGCCGCACCGGTGCCGAGCCACAGATCGCCATCATCACTGCTCAAGATGCCGACGATGGAATGATCTTCCGGCGAGGGTGGATTCAAGTCCCAACTCAGCACCCGCTCATTGGCCACGCACGTCAACCGGCCGCCGGTCGCGCCGACCCACAGATTGCCCGCGAGATCTTCGTACAGGGAGCGGATGGCCTTGCCGGCGGTGGCGGTCCGCAAGCCGACCTGGTGGAACAAGCCGTTATCGCCGCGAAAGACCCGGCCGTTGCTGAAACCCGCCCAGATGCCGCCGTTGTGTCCCACAAGGATGGCCGTCACGGACGCTTCCGGAAAACCGGCCTCGGAGTTCGCCCGTTTGATCTCACCGTTCGTGATCGACAGCAGATCGCCTTCCGCCGTTCCCGCCCAGACCACGCCGTTGGCATCGGCGGCGACGGCGGTGATATTGTCATCCGCAAGACCGTTCACCGTGGTGTAATGCACGGTGCCCTGGCCGCCCACGCAGTAGATGCCCGCGCCGGGAGTGGCCACCCACAGGTTGCCATCCGGCGTCACGCATAAGGAGGAGACAAGGTTCTGAAATTCCCGGCCGCCCTCGCCGGCCATCCGGTCGAAATTTTTGTCCGTGCCCGTGTAGATGCCGTCGCGTTCAAAGCCGAACCACGCATGGCCTTGCGCGCTGAAACCCAGGCAGACCGCCGGCCGCTTGGGCAGCCCCGTGCTCGCATCCACCACGCGGACATTGCGCGGTTGCAACCGCACCAGCCCGCCGCCGTAGGTGCCGAGCCAGAGATTGCCTTCGGTATCCTCGCACAGCGCACGCACATCGCTCATCAACCCGCCATTGCGCAGAGTGACGGGGATGAATTTATCGTCCGCAAAACAATACAGTTCCTTGCCGCTCGTCCCGATCCACAGCTCGCCGTGCCGACCTT